>NZ_JBLRVY010000008.1:0-419114 GCF_048159485.1 Streptomyces sp. 4F14 | reverse complement strand
GCTGCGCGGGGACATCCTGTAACTCCTGCGTTGACTGGCCGGCAGCCAACTATAATCGACGCGGTGACACGGCCGGGCGGTCCTGTTCGGGCGATGCGGGGGATCGCCCGAACAGGACCGCCCGGCGTCTCTCAGCCCACGAATCCGAGCAACGGCCGTAGCCCGTCCGGCCGTTCGGCGACCGGCAGATGATCCACGAAGTGCACCCGGCAGCCCAGCGCCGCCGCCCCGCCGTCCGCCCGCCGGTCGTCCCCGACCATCACCGCCGACCGCGGCTCGACCCCCAGCGCCCCGCACGCGATCGCGAAAAGCTTCGACTCGGGCTTCTGCACGCCGTGTTCGAACGACAGGATGTACGCGTCCACGAGCCGGTCCAGACCGTGCGCGCGGAACACCGGCCGCAGATCCCACCCGATGTTGCTCACCACCGCGATCCTGACGTCGCGTTCCTTGAGCGCCCCCAGCACCTCGGCCGCGTCCGGGTACGGCGACCAGGCCGCCGGCTGCATGTGCCGCTCGTACAGCGCGTCGTGGAGCGCCGGATCGGGCAGCTCCACCAGCCGCGACAGGCCCGTGTACGCCGCCCGGTGCGCCTCGGCGCTCTCGTCCCGGACGCTCCACACCTGCGCCAGCTCCTCGGGCACCCGCACGGACTTCGTGCCGCCCGGCAGCGCGCCCACCTCCTCCAGGGCCCGCGCGTACCCGGCCAACTCGGCCTCGGGCAGGGCGAGTCCGGCGTCCTCGACGACCGCGCGGAGCCAGGAGTCGGTGGACTCGATACGGAAGAGGGTCCCGGAGAAGTCGAACAGCACTGCGCTCATGCGCTGGACTCTACCCGGGGGCTCGGCCCGCGCAGGGCGGTTGACCTGGGGGTCAGTTGAGCGCGACCGGCGGGGGAGTGCCGTAGAAGGTGATCGGCGGCCAGCCCTTCGACACGGCGAAGTCGCTGAGGAGCGTGGCGAGTTCGAGGGCGGTGACGCCGGCGCCGGCCGGGGCCTGCTCGGTGTCGACGGAGAACTTGATCCTGAGCGTCGCGTCGATGTCGCCGATGGTCGCCGCGCCGGTGAACTGGGTACCGGGGCTGAACTCGACCGTCGCCGTTGCCGGTTCCGCCGCCCGGGCGGGCTGCGCGGCCGTCGTCGCGCCGAGGACCGCGCCCGCCGCGGTCGTGCCGGAGTAGCCGAGCAGGGTACGTCTGGAAACGTCGGACACAGTGCCCCCTGGTGGTGACGGCCTGCGGGGATGTCCCGGGCCGTGAGGGCGAGAGTAGAGGGGCCCGGGAGGGGGGAGCGGCTGAATCGGGGGGTTCGTTTGTGAGGATCGGGGCGGCGGGGAGGGGCTGGTGAGGGGCGGGTCGTCTGCCGGGGCGGCGTTCAGGGAGGCGGGTCGCCGTGCAGGACGCGGCGGTGTGTTTCGATCGCCGCCACCACGATCAGCCCGCCCAGCAGCCAGCCGCCCAGGACGTCCGTCGGCCAGTGCACGCCCAGGAAGACGCGGGTCAGGCCGACGCCGACCACGGAGACCGCCGAGACCGCGACCGCCGTACGCCACACGGCGGGAGTGCAGCCGTGCACGTGCAGGAGCCAGAGCAGCAGGCCGAACGCGACCGTCGCGGTGAGGGCGTGGCCCGAGGGGAAGGCCGCGTAGTGCGCCGAGTCGAGGGGGTCGGGCCAGACCGGGCGTTCGCGGCCCACGGCGCTCTTCAGGCCCTGCTGGACCAGCGTCCCCACGGCCGAGGTCACGGCGAGCCACAGCGCCGTGCCCCATGCCTGCCAGCGGACCACGAGACCCACGGCCACCACCGCGAGGAGCAGCCGCATCGTCAGGGGGTCCCACACCCAGTCCGTGAGGATGCGGGACGCCTGCGTGAGCGCCGGGGAGTCGACGGCCCAGCGGTGCGTGGTGCGGGACACCTCGCCGTCGGCGTCGAGGACCGGCGGCCACTCGGCCCAGACCAGCGTGAGCAGGAGCGCGAAGGAGGCGCCGAGGACGAGCGCGGCGCGGGTGGCCGCGGGGTGGGTCGGAGGGCGGGGCGGGGAGGCGAGGTGTGGGGGGTGCATGGGTCGATCCTCGCCGATGGGGGGTGGGGGAGGCGAACGGGGGGTGGAGAGGGGGTGGCCGACGGGTGGCGTGCCGTTCCTCAGCTCAGCGCGTGCAACCCAGGCACCAGCGCGATCAGCACCGGGATCACCGGGACGAGGGTCGCGAGGGCCGTGAGGCGCAGGCGGTGGGCCGGGGGGAGGCGGTTCGGGGGCGTCAGGAGGCGGTCGACCCGCTGCGAGAGGTGGCCGTCAGGAGTGGGCGTACGGCCGAACACCCCTCTGTCCTCGTTGAGTTCGACCAGCGCCAGGGCCGTGGTGAGCCGGCCGAAGCGGCGGGACGCCATGTCGTCCGCGGCGAGTTCCACCAGCCGGTGCATCTCGTCGCGGAACGCCGCGAACACCGGCACCTGCGGGAACCCGTTCGCCAGCGCGCCCGAGGCATGCAGCAGCCAGTCGTGCCGCGCCTGCGCGTGCCCCTGCTCGTGCGCGCGTACGGCGTCGAGCTGACGCCCCTTCAGGCGGCGCAACGCGGCGGTCGTGACGACGAGTTGGGGCGTCGCGCCGGACAGGAACCAGGCGTCGGGGCGCTCCCCCTCCAGCACCACGAGCCGGCCCGGCCGCTCACCCGGCAACAGCGGTACCCGCGACCGGAGTTCGGCACGCCGCGCACGGCGCCGACGGCGGGCCCGGACGACCTCGCGGACCAGCATCGCCCCGCTCCACAGCCCCGCGCACGCGAGCGACACCGCCGTCGCCGCGGCCCAAGGACCCGTCGGCGTCAGGGCGTACGCCTCCACGACCGCGCGCGGCGCCGGGGCGAACACGTGACCCCGCACCGCCTGCCACGCCGCCGCCGCGCTCAACGTCATCGACAGCGCGCAGCACAGGATCACCGCCGCGACCACACACTGCCAGGCCCACAGCGCGACCACCGGTTCCCGGTCCGGCCAACTCGCCCTGGCCAGCAGCCGGGGGGCCGCGACGGCGGTCACGAAACCGAGCAGGAGGAGGACCGCGGGGACCGTCATGGGCAGCAGCCTATGAGTGGGCGGAGGTTCGGAGGTGGCCGCGGTGAGGTGATGTGACGCAGGCCACTGTTTGAGGGGCATGGTGCGTCGCGCGCCAGATGGGAGATGCCGCCGGCCGCCGCACCTGTCACATGTTCAGCAGCATCGCCAGCATCCCGATGCCCATCGACAGCCGGCACGCCCGCGCCAGCTCCGGCCGGTCGCTCCAGCCCGTACCGCCACCGCTCTCGGCGCCGGCCGCCCTCACCGGTACGAGTCTCGCGCCGGACGCCAGGACGTACGCGGCGAAGTACCCGAGCAGGACCCCCGTGAGCAGCGGCACTCCCGAACTCCCGTGCGTGTGCACGTGCGCGGGGGCCGTCGCCGTCGCGGCGGCCATGTAGACCATCGCCAGTGCTCCTACGAGGTGATGCGCGTGGTGCCCGAGCAGGCCGCCCGCGCCCCCACGCACCGCCCACAACGAGCGCGCCGCCGCCACCCCGAACACCGCGAGATACACCGGCCACGCCCACCCCGGCGGCGTGAACACCCCCGCCGGCACCGCCATCGCGGCCATCCCGAACCCCATCACCGCCTCACCGCCCGCGGCCCTGCGCTGCCCCTCGTCCACGCTGCGCATCCGCAGCAGGCAGTAGGCCCCCGTCGCCGCGCACAACGCCACCAGCAGCCAGCCGAGCGAAGCCGGTCCGTGCACGTGCACCTCCCCGTGCCGTGTCCTGTGCGCTCCGTACGAAGTGAGCGATGCCCGGAGTGGGCGGCGCGCACGCGAGCGCAGAAGTGCACGAGGGGGCGTGAAAGGGGTCGCCGACGCGCCGGGCGCACCTGGAGATCCGTCAGCCGCCGGCGCTCTCGTACACGCCGAACACACCGCCCTGAGGATCCCGCAGGACGGCGATCCGAGGCCCGTCGGGGACCGTCATCGGGGCCATCAGCGCCGTACCGCCCGAACTCCCCGCGGTGGACGCCGTGGTGTCGACGTCGGTGACGGCGAAGTAGGGGAGCCAGTGCGGGGGGACCTCGGGCGGGAAGCGGTCGTCCATCGCGAGCATGCCGCCGAAGTCCTCGCCGCCGACGCCGAGTCGGGGGTAGCGGGCGGAGGAGCGGACGGTCCAGCCGAAGACGGTCGTGTAGAAGGACTCGGCGCGTGCGGTGTCGCGGGTGAGGAGTTCGACCCAGCCGAGGGCACCGGGGGAGTTGTAGACGCCGGCGCCGGGGAAGGTCCCGCCCTGCCAGAGCTGGAAGACGGCGCCGCCAGGGTCGGCGGCGACGGTGAAACGGCCGAGGTCGAACACGTCCATCGGGCCCAGCAGCACTCTTCCGCCGGCCTCGACGAGCAGCCGGGCGCTGACGTCCGCGTCGGACACGGCGAACGACACGTTCCAGGCGACCGGCTGTCCCGGCTGGTACAGCGGCGTCAGCGCGGCCACGGCGTCCTCGCCGAGATACGCCGTCGTGTAGCCGCCGGCCTCCTGCCGGGGATCCGTCTCGGTCCGCCAGCCGAACAGCCCGCCGTAGAACCGTTTCGCCGCTTCCAGGTCGCCAGTGCCCAACTCGGTCCAGCAGGGCCCACCGGCCACGGGCGCGTCGAGCTTCATGCCGTACCTCCCAAAGCATCCCGAGGCCAGTCGCCCCGAGGCCAGTCACCCCGGGACGGCGCACCCGAGCCGGCAGACCCGGAAGCCGGGCGTCCCGAGCGAGCGCACCCAGGGCGAGCGCCCCGGGGCAGGGCGCCCGGAGTGACGTATCCGGGAGCCGGGACCCCGAAGCAGCCCACCCGAGGCAGCCCACCCGAGGCAGTGCACCTGGAGCGAACGCCCCGAGGCAGTGCGCCAGGGCCGAGCACCCGGGACCGAAGCGCCCCGAGGCACGGCACCCGGGCCATGCACCCGGCGTGAAGCGCCCTGAGAGGATCCGTCCAGGGCATGCGCCCCGAGCCAGCGCGCCCGAAGCGCCCCGGCGTGAAGCGTCCCGAGGCTGTCCGCCCGAGGCAAACACCCCGCGCCGAGTCCCCGAGGCACAGCACCCGGCGTGAAACCCCGAGCCGAGCCCCAGGGCGACACCCGAGGCGCACCCCGTGAAGCGCCCCACCCACGCTATGCCCCCACCCCCGCCCCGGCCATCCGGGGACGTCTCAGATGCCGGGCCGGTAGCGGATCGGATGGTCCGCCGGGACCTCCACCAGCACGATCGGCGTCCCGTCGGGATCGGCGATCCACATCTCGATCAGTCCCCACGGCTCCTTCACGGGCTCCCGCACGATCGCGACCCCCTTCGTGGCCAGCTCGTCACGGGCCGCCGACGCGTCCGGCACCTGGATCCACAGCCGTGTCTCAGGGTCCCGCGGCGCGTCCGTGCGGCCGGCGATCTCCAGGAACCCGCCGCCGAGGAAGTACACGGTCCCCCGCTCGGGCCCGGTGCCGAACTCGCGGTAGACGCCGAGGCCGAGTTGTTCGCCGTAGAAGCGGCGGGCGCGCTCGGGGTCGGCGGGGTGGAGGAGGATCCGGCTGCTCAGTACATGCACCATGCGTCCGGAGCCTACGGGGAGAGTTAGGCTCTGCGAAGCCCGCGCCCCGGGAGCCCCGCAGGTCCCACGGGCCCGGTCCTCCTTCCCGCACCTCAGGAGCGACACGCATGGACACCGCCGAGACGGACCTGACCTACCGCGACGCCACCGACGCCGACGTGGACGCGCTGGTGGCACTGATCGAGTCGGCGTACCGGGGCGACACGAGCCGGGCCGGCTGGACCACCGAGGCGGACATCCTGGGCGGGCGGCGCACGGACCCCGAGGGTGTCCGGGAGGTCATCGCGAAACCGGACGGCCGCCTTCTGGTCGTCGAGCGCGGCGGCACCGTCGTCGCCTGCTGCCAGCTCGAACACCGGGGCACGCACGCCTACTTCGGGATGTTCGCGGTCAGCCCGGCGCTCCAGGGCGAGGGCCTGGGCAAGCGGATCATCGCGGAGGCCGAGCGGCAGGCCCGCGCGAGCTGGGAGGTCACCGAGATGCACATGACGGTGATCTCGGTACGGGCCGAGCTGATCGCCTGGTACGAGCGCCGCGGCTACCGCCGTACCGGCCGCATGACCCCGTTCCCGTACGGCGACGAGCGCTTCGGCGTGCCGCGCCGCACCGGCCTGGAGTTCGAGCTGCTGGTCAAGTCCCTGTAGCGGGTGGCTCCTTCGGGCTGATCGAGACCCTGAACGCTTCGATCAGCCGTCCGGCGGCTCAACTCCCCTTGATCTCCGGGTAGTCCGTCGTCACTCCGTCCAACTCGAAGGCCCGCGCGAGCCGTAGCTGGTCCTGCGTGTTCACCACCCACGCGAGGACGCGCAGGTCGTGCTTGCGGGCGTGCTCGACCGTCTCCAGGGTGAGGCGGCGGATGTTGAGGCACAGTGTGCGCGCTCCCACGTCCACCGCGCGGTCGGCGATATCGGCGCCGTAGCGTCCGCCGATCAGCGCGGTCCGCACGCCCGGCACGAGCCGGGTGATCTCGGCGAGCGCCTGGTCGTGGAAGGACGACACCTCGACCTGCTCCACCAGGTCCCGCTTGAGCATGACCTCGGCGAGCGCCTGCGCGGCGTGCGCGTCCTTGATCTCGGCCTGGATCGGCGCCGAGACCGCGTCGAGGACCTCGTCGAACGTCGGGACGCGCTCCCCGCGCCCCGCGTCCAGTGCCCGCAGCTCGTCGAGCGTGTGCTCGGCGACCGCCCCGCTGCCGTCCGTGGTGCGGTCCACGTCGGCGTCGTGCATCACCACCAGCGAGCCGTCCGCGCTCAGGTGCAGGTCCAGCTCGATCCCGTCGAGGCCCGCCGCCTGCGCCGCCACGAACGACCGCAGCGTGTTCTCGGGCTCGACCCCCATCACCCCGCGATGCCCCATCGTCACAAACTCCAAGGCCCGTTCTCGCTCTCCGTCGACGCCAGTGCGCTTGGCAGCCTAGGCCCTGTCGTCACCTTCCCGCCGCCGTGCCCCGGCGCGCGCGGGCGCGGGGGAGGGATCACGGTGCTCGCTCGAAGTCCCCGTGCTTGGCATGTACGGCAGGAAAAAATGCGGTGACCATGAGGGTGCGCAGGATAATTTCCCGAGGTTCTTCTTGCTCACGGAAACGCCATACGCATACGGTGTCCATACGCGAGGTTCTCCCGTGGAGGATGGGACATGACGGAAATTCTTGAGCGGGCGACGGCGGGGCAGGGGCTTTCTCCCGAGGCCAGGGTGGTCGAGCAGGCCGCCTGGCCGGTTCTGAAGGCCGCGGTGGAGCGCATCCGCCCCTGGCAGGCGGCGAACGGCTCGATCGACTTCGACGCCGAGGGAGCGCCGACGCACGCCGAGGCGGAGGCCGCCGTACGCGAGGTGATCGCGGCGGTCGGTGAGCTGTCCCCGCTGCTGGCGCACGACGCGGCCTACCACCGCGCTCTCGTCGCCGACCTCACGGCCTGGTCGGAGGGCGGCTTCCCGGTGCCCGACTTCCTGGACTCGCTGCTCGCCTTCCAGCCCGCCGCCGACCGGCGCGACGGCCTCCAGCACCTCGTCGTGTTCCCGATGTACACGCAGAACGGCAACCCGGACCGCAACTTCGAGGCGGTCGTCCTGCGCATGGTGTGGCCCGACTGGCTGGCCGAGCTGGAGCGCACGCGCTACGACAACCCGCTGTTCTGCGGCATCACCTTCGAGGACTTCACGCCCGGCTACGACACCAACTCGGCGGTCCTCTTCCCGGAGACGATCGCCGTCCGCGAGGCGCCGGAACGTTTCTCCTGGGGTGGGATCTTCTGCGACCGCGAGGCCGCCCGCTTCCGCCGCGTCACCGACTCCGCCGTCTCCCTCCTCGGCATCGACCTGCCCGAGGACGTCGCCGCGATGGTCCACGACCAGAAGCGCTGCGAGGAGGCGTTCGTCCTGTGGGACATGGTCCACGACCGCACCCACAGCCACGGCGACCTGCCCTTCGACCCGTTCATGATCAAGCAGCGCCAGCCGTTCTGGATGTACGGCCTCGAAGAGCTCCGCTGCGACCTCACCGCCTTCAAGGAGGCCGTGAAACTCCAGGCGGACGGCGTCCCGCAGGCCCGTGACGTGCAGTACGCGGTCCTCTTCGACCGCATGTTCCGCTTCCCCGTCACGGGCGACCGCGTCCGCAACTACGACGGCCTCGGCGGCCAGCTCCTCTTCGCGTACCTGCACCGCAACGACGTCGTCCGCTGGACCGACAACAAGCTGCACATCGACTGGGACCGTGCCCCCAAGGTCACCAACGACCTGTGTGCCGAGATCGAGAAGCTCTACAAGGACGGCATCGACCGCCCCAAGCTCGTCCACTGGTTCGCCGGGTACGAGCTGGTCGCCCGGTATCTCTCCCCGCACCCGGCCTCCAAGTGGGCCAAGGGTCCGGACGCCCTCGACCTCTCCCAGCCGCCGCGCAAGCTGGTGGACGACGTGCTGCCGGACGAGTTTCCGCTGAGCATGTTCTACGAGGCGCTGGCGAAGAAGCTGAAGAATGTGATCGCCTCGGCGAAGGGGATCACGGCGGACGACGTGGAACGCACGGCCGCGTGATCGACCGCACGACACGAACGAACAAGAGCGAGGCGAGGAACATGGGCAACGGCGCGCTGAGCGGAGCGGTGATCGCGGTCGCCGGAGCGGGCGGCCCGGCCGGCCGGGCGACGCTGATCCGGCTGGCCGAGGCGGGGGCGACCGTCGTCGGCGCCGACAACGACCCGGAGCGGCTCGCGGCCGCCGTCGACGCGGCCCGCTACGCGGCGGGCGGCGCGACGGTCACCGGCGAACCGGTCGACCTGCTGGACCTGGACTCCACGCGCGCGTGGGCCGACCGCATCGAGAAGGACTTCGGCCGCCTCGACGGCCTCGTCCACCTCGTCGGCGGCTGGCGCGGCAGCGAGACCTTCACCAAGACCAGCCTCGACGACTGGGACTTCCTGGAGCTGCTGCTCATCCGCACCGTCCAGCACACCTCGCTGGCCTTCCACGAGGCCCTCCAGCGCAGCGAGCTGGGCCGGTACGTCCTGATCAGCGCGGCCGGCGCGAGCGCGCCCACCGCGGGCAACGCCGCGTACGCCGCCGGCAAGGCCGCCGCCGAGGCGTGGACCCTCGCGCTGGCCGACTACTTCAAGAAGGCGGGCGGCGAGGGCGGCCCCACCTCCGCCGCCGCGATCCTCGTCGTCAAGGCCCTCGTGCACGACGCGATGCGCGCCGAGCGCCCCAACGCCAAGTTCGCGGGCTTCACCGACGTACGCGAACTCGCCGAGGCCATCGCCGCTGTCTGGGACAAGCCCGCCGCCGAAGTGAACGGACAGCGCCTGTGGCTCACAAAGCAGCCGTGAACCCGCCGAAGACCGACGCCCGCCGCCGGCACGACCCCGAGGTCCGGGGCTTCGCCAGCGACAACTACGCGGGCGCGCACCCGGAGGTGATGGCCGCCCTCGCGCTCGCCAACGGCGGCCACCAGGTCGCCTACGGCGAGGACGACTACACCGAGCACCTCCAGACAGTCGTCCGCAGCCACTTCGGCCCCACCGCCGAGGCGTTCCCCGTCTTCAACGGCACCGGCGCCAACGTGGTCGCCCTCCAGGCAGTCACCGACCGCTGGGGCGCCGTCATCTGCGCGGAGAGCGCCCACATCAACGTCGACGAGGGCGGCGCACCCGAGCGCATGGGCGGCCTCAAGCTGCTCACCGTCCCCACGCCCGACGGCAAGCTCACGCCCGAGCTGATCGACCGGCAGGCGTACGGCTGGGACGACGAGCACCGTGCGATGCCGCAGGTCGTCTCCATCACCCAGTCCACCGAGCTCGGCACCCTCTACACGCCGGACGAGATCCGGGCGATCTGCGACCACGCGCACGCGCGCGGGATGCGCGTCCACCTCGACGGATCGCGGATAGCCAACGCGGCGGCCTCGCTCGACGTGCCCATGCGGACGTTCACCAACGCCGTCGGCGTCGACATCCTCTCCCTGGGCGGCACGAAGAACGGCGCCCTGTTCGGTGAGGCCGTCGTCGTGATCGACCAGGACGCCGTGCGGCAGATGAAGCACCTGCGCAAGCTGTCCATGCAGCTCGCCTCCAAGATGCGGTTCGTCTCCGTGCAGCTGGAGGCGCTGCTCGCCAAGGACCTCTGGCTGCGCAACGCCCGGCACGCCAACGAGATGGCCCAGCGGCTCGCCGAGGGCGTCCGCGCGGTGCACGGCGTCGAGATCCTCTACCCGGTCCAGGCCAACGGCGTCTTCGCGAGCCTCCCGCACGACGTGAGCGTCCGCCTCCAGGAGAGGTTCCGGTTCTACTTCTGGGACGAGGCGGCCGGGGCCGTGCGCTGGATGTGCTCCTTCGACACGACCGAGGATGACGTGGACGCGTTCGTGGCGGCGCTGAAGGAGGAGATGGCGCGATAGAGGCCAACTATGCATAGATATACGTCCGACCGTAAATGAATTGACGATCGGCCGGTCGCTTTCCTATGCTCGGCGGGCATGGAGCTGATCCAGAACACCCCCGACCTCTCCGCCTACCTGGCGGCCGACGAGGTCATCGACCACCACCATCCCGTCGTACGGCAGACCGCCGCGCGGCTCGCCGCGGACGTACCCGACTCGTATGCCTATGCAGAGGCCGCCTTCGTGTACGTCCGTGACGAGATCCCCCACTCCCAGGACGCCCTGGACCCCCGCGTCACCTGGCGTGCCTCCGACGTCCTGGAGCAGCGCACCGGCATCTGCTACGCCAAGGCCCACGCCCTCGCCGCCCTCCTGCGCGCCGAGGACATCCCCACCGCCCTGTGCTACCAGCTCCTGCGCACCGACGACGGCCCCGGACACGTCGTCCACGGCCTCGTCGCCGTCCGCTTCAACGGCGCCTGGCACCGGCAGGACCCGCGCGGGAACAAGGCGGGGGTCGAAGCGCGGTTCTCGCTGGCGGGGGAGCGGCTGGCCTGGACCCCCGACCCCCGGGAGGGCGAGCGGGATCACCCGGCCCTCTACGCGGAGCCCCACCCGGCGGTCCTGCGGGCCCTGCGCGAGGCCCCCGACCGCCCGGCCCTGATGCGCACGCTCCCCGGCACGCTGTGATCAGCGGCTCCGCCGCGCCGCCGCCCACGCCCTGAGCACCACGACCGCCGCGCACACTCCCGCGCCCCCGGCGCAGCCGTACGCCCACGCGGTCAGCCCCTGGAGCGCCGTGATCAGGGCGCACACCAGGGCCCCGACCAGGAGGACGGCGAGCGAGAAGGTCTCCCAGCCGTACGTCCCGCTCTCGCGCGCGACCCGGTCGTCGAACTCCTCGCCCGTCTGCGTCTCGTACCGGCGCAGCGCACTCGTGAGGTCTCGGGTCTCCCGCGCGTGAGGGACCTCCAGGTGACGGGGGTCGGGAACGGGTTCGCCCCGGCGGCGCAGCGGGAGGCGGAATCGGAAGCGGTTCTGCCGTGCCATCCGGACCCCCGCTCTCAGGCCAGTGCCAGTGTCGCGCCCAGTATGTCGGCCAGGCACTGGAGCAGGCGGACATGAGCGACGGTCAGATCGCCGGCACCGGGGGCGTCGACGGCGAGCACGCCGAACTCCCGGTCGCCCGCGACCACCGGTACGGCGATCACGGACCGGTACTCGGTGCTCAGCGGTTGCAGGACGCTGACCAGTCCGGTGGCCGTCCCCGCGTGGAAGGCCGTACGCGGCTGGAGGATGCCGTGCCGGAAGTGGCCGCCGTCCTGGCCGTCGACCGTGAGACGGGGCGGCGTCGGCCGGCCGGCCCAGTCCTGGGGTTCGCGGACGAACCGGTGGTTCGTCCCGGCCTGGAACCGGTAGAACGCGCTACGGGCCGTGGGCAGGCCCGCCGAGTCGATGGGTGCCGTCAGCGTCACCGCCCCGGTCAGGACCGACCGGAGCACCGCCTTGAGGTCGTCGCGCCGCGCGTCGGTCAGCGCGGTCGGAGGGGCCGCGCCGGTGGCGCCGTACGCGTCCGCGTGTTCCTTCGCGAGGTGCCCGAGCGGCGCGGACATCTGCGCGAGGACGTTGTTGTAGAGGAGGCGGAGCTGGGCCGCCGTACGCACCGCCTCGTTGCGCGCCTTGTTCTTCTCGCGTTCGTTGAGGACCGTCTCGCTCGCGGTGACCAGGACGACCATCACGGCCAGGATCATGCCCAGCCGCAGCGCCAGGCCCTGGTAGCGGGAGTGCTCGTCACCGGCCACGACGGACGCGGCGAAGACGGCTGCCGCGAGAAGGCTCGACATGGTCAGCAGCGAGACCTTCAGCCAGTACTTTCCCAGCCAGTTCATCCCGCCCCTGGGTCAGCTCCGGGCGGCGCCGCTCGCCACCCGCAGCAAGGGACGCCCGGGTGGCGGCGCTGGTTCCGGTCGCGGTCAGCGGCTTTCGGCGGCCTTCAGCTGCTCGGGCGTCGGCGCCGTGCCGCCCAGGTGGGCCGGCATCCACCAGGTGTCGCTCGCGTTCTTCGGGCGGACCGGGTAGGCGCGCTGGGCGGCCTCCAGGAGCTCCTGGACGCGCTCGCGGAGCTGGCGGGTGATGGCGCCCGCGTACTTGTCCTTGGACGCTTCGAGGGCCTCGCCGACGCGGATCGTGATCGGGAGGTGGCTGCGCTTGAAGTTGCGGGGCTGGCCCTTCGTCCAGAGGCGCTGGGTGCCCCAGACGGCCATCGGGATCAGCGGGACGCCCGCCTCCTGGGCCAGGCGCGCGGCGCCCGACTTGAAGCTCTTCAGCGTGAACGACTGCGAGATCGTGGCCTCGGGGAACACGCCGACGATCTCACCGGAGCGCAGCGACGCCAGCGCGTGCTGGTAGGCGGCCTCGCCCTGCTTGCGGTCGACCGGGATGTGCTTCATGTTGCGCATCAGCGGGCCGGAGACGCGGTGGCGGAAGACGGACTCCTTCGCCATGAAGCGCACCAGGCGCTTCTGCGGGAGCGCGGCCAGGCCGTCGAAGATGAAGTCCAGGTAGCTGATGTGATTGCTCACCAGCACCGCGCCGCCCGTGCGCGGGATGTTCTCCGAGCCCCGACAGTCGATCTTGAGGTCCCAGACCTTGAACAGGGTCTGCGCGAGACCTACGGCGGGACGGTACACAAGCTCTGCCATGGGTGAGGCGGACCCTTCCTTCGCTCAGCCTGGGAAG
Organism: Streptomyces sp. 4F14; assembly: GCF_048159485.1. Lineage (NCBI taxonomy): Bacteria > Bacillati > Actinomycetota > Actinomycetes > Kitasatosporales > Streptomycetaceae > Streptomyces > Streptomyces sp. 4F14. The sequence goes on along the minus strand of NZ_JBLRVY010000008.1, from coordinate 405,911 downwards.
GGGAACTCCCGGCGGACAAGTTACGCAGCCGTAGGTTTACGGCATGTCGCAGATCGTGCCCCAAGAACGTGCGGCGGGCCAGTCCTGGTTCCCGACGGCGTCGGAGATTCTCGTCACGTCCGCACCTTGATCCACCTCGGGCTTTGATCCTTTCTTTACTCCACGCGGACCGCGACGCGCCGGACGAGCAGGTACAACTCGCAGCCCAGGCAGTACCCGAAGGCCGCGTTCAGGAACGCCGCCGCCAGCGCGAGCCCCGTCGCCGCGAGCCCGAGCCACTCCACCCCGAGCCCGAATCCGGCCAGCCCGACCCCCGCGAACAGCAGTCCCACGGCCTGCGCGAACCGCGGCGGCTCCGGCGCCTCGAACTCCACCGGCGGCCCGATCCGGGGCCGTACGACCGCCTTGTAGAGCCATCCGTACGGCGCGCGGGCCACCCCGCCCGCCGCGCCCAGCGCGAACGCCAGCGTCTGCCAGGCGAGCAGCCAGGCGCTGCCGGTGATCAGGACGGCCGCCAGAACGGCGGTCGTGACGGCCGCGCCGAAGCGCGGCCCGCGTGCGTCGATGTCCATGAATCCAGCATTCCGCATCGGAAAAGCCTTGGGGTGCCGGGAATGTTTGCAGTCTCGTGAACGCTGCACTCCCCGATGACCGGACTCATGGTGTGTGTCGCGGTGCTCGCGGCGGCGAGCGCCTACGGAGTGCTGCACAGGCGGCACGGCGGGAGGGTACGCGTGCGCGGACGCGACGACGGCAGACGGCTGGACGCGGCCCGGCTCGGCGGCGAACTCGGCGAACGGGCCACCCTCGTCCAGTTCTCCAGCGCCTTCTGCGCCCCCTGCCGGGCGACCCGGCGCACCCTCGGCGAGGTGGCCGAGATGGTCCCCGGCGTCACCCACATCGAGATCGACGCCGAGCAGCACCTCGACCTCGTGCGCGAACTCGACATCCTCAAGACGCCGACCGTGCTGGTCCTGGACGCCGGCGGGAACGTCGTACGGCGCGCGAGCGGGCAGCCGCGCAAGGCGGACGTCATCGCCGCGCTGGGGAAGGCGGTGTGACGCGGTGGCGGCGCGCGCGGAGTGTAGCGGGCGGAGATGTGACGGAACAGCAGCTTCCAGATCCCGGAACGCCCTTGACTGGACATACCACGTATCGTCAGCCTGACGTCATGCCTGAGGAACTCCTTCTCCACGGACGGGTCCACGTCGACCTGGCCCGGAGCACCGCGAGCGCACGCTGTCCGGGTCGCTGAGCCTCCCCCGGACCCAGCTCGTCACTTCTTCCCGAAGGACAACCCGATGACGGCCTCGCCCGATCTCGCCGCCGCTCAGCTCGCCTCCCCCGACCTCCTGCGCTCCGTCTTCCGCCGGCACGCCGCCGGGGTGGCCGTGATCACCGCCTCCGGCGAACACGGCCCCGTCGGATTCACCGCCACCTCCCTCACCTCCGTCTCCGCCGAACCCGCGCTGCTCTCCTTCGGCATCGGCGTGGGCGCCTCCAGCTGGCCCGCGATATCCCGGGCCCGGCACGTCGGGGTGCACCTCCTCGGCGAGCACCAGGCCGACCTGGCCGCCACCTTCGCGCGCAGCGGCGCCGACCGCTTCGGCGCCCCCACCGCCTGGCACGAGGGCCCCGAAGGGGTACCCGTCCTGGACGACGTCCTGGCTTGGCTGGTGTGCCGCGTGCACACGCGCGTGCCCGCCGGTGACCACCGCATCGTGCTCGCCGAGGTCGTTCTCGGCGACCCCACGCGCGCGGGGCGGCCGTTGCTCTACCACCAGGGGCGGTTCAACGCGCTGCGTGACTGAGATCGCTTTCCCGCCCCCCTGCGGGACCGTCGAGTTCCGGTTACGCTGCGTTGCGAAGGTCACAGTTCAAAGCGCTTGCTTAGCGGGCATGAACTGGTTGTACTGGTGAGTAATATTCCGTACGGAGGCAGGCCGCCCCCGATCGGGAACGGCCTCTTCAGGCGCCTATGCTGCCTGTAAGTAGGCAGCCGAGAACTGACGATGCAGTAGGAGAGCCGGCGTGAGCTTGAGGATCGTTGTCACTGTGAAGTACGTGCCCGACGCCACTGGCGACCGGCACTTCGCCGATGACCTGACCGTCGACCGGGACGACGTGGACGGTCTGCTCTCCGAGCTCGACGAGTACGCGGTCGAACAGGCTCTCCAGATCTCCGAGAACTCCGACGACGACGTCGAGGTCACCGTCCTCACCGTCGGCCCCGAGGACGCCAAGGACGCCCTGCGCAAGGCCCTCTCCATGGGCGCCGACAAGGCGATCCACGTCGAGGACGACGACCTGCACGGCACCGACGTCATCGGCACCTCCCTGGTGCTGGCCAAGGCCATCGAGAAGGCCGGTTTCGACCTGGTCGTCTCCGGCATGGCCTCCACCGACGGCGGCGGCGGTGTCGTCCCCGCGCTGCTGGCCGAGCGCCTCGGCGTCCCGCAGGTCACGCTGCTGTCCGAGGTGTCGGTCGAGGGCGGCGTCGTCAGGGGCCGCCGTGACGGCGACGCTGCCTCGGAGCAGCTGGAGGCGTCCCTGCCGGCCGTCGTCTCGGTCACCGACCAGTCGGGCGAGGCGCGTTACCCGTCCTTCAAGGGCATCATGGCCGCCAAGAAGAAGCCGGTCGCCTCCTGGGACCTGTCCGACCTCGACATCGAGGCGGAGGAGGTCGGCCTGGACGGCGCCTGGACCAAGGTCGAGGACGCGACCGCACGCCCGGCGCGCACCGCCGGCACGATCGTCAAGGACGAGGGCGAGGGCGGCAAGCAGCTCGCTGCCTTTCTCGCGGAGCGCAAATTCGTGTGACACAGCCTCGCGGGCCAGAAGTTCATCTAAAGGCCCCTTGCTGACCGCCCCTCAACTTCGTTTCGCAGGAGAGCAATTCCATGGCTGAAGTCCTCGTCTACGTCGACCACGTGGACGGTGCCGTCCGCAAGCCCACTCTTGAGCTGCTGACGCTCGCCCGCCGCATCGGCGAGCCCGTCGCCGTCGCGCTGGGCGCCGGTGCCGCCGACACGGCCGCCGTCCTCGCCGAGCACGGCGCGGTCCGCGTCCTGACGCACGACGCGTCCGAGTACGCCGACTACCTGGTCGTCCCCAAGGTCGACGCCCTCCGGGCCGCCTACGACGCCGTCTCCCCGGCCGCCGTCCTGGTCTCCTCCTCCGCCGAGGGCAAGGAGATCGCCGCCCGCCTCGCACTGCGCATCGAGGCCGGTCTGATCACCGACGCCACCGACCTGGAGGCCGGCGTGGAGGGCCCGGTGACCACGCAGGCCGTGTTCGCCGCGTCCTTCACCACCAGGTCCCGCGCCGTCAAGGGCACCCCGGTCATCACCGTCAAGCCCAACTCCGCCGCCGTCGAGGCCGCGCCGGCCGCCGGCACGGTCGAGGCCCTGGACGTGTCGTTCTCCGCCGCCGCGACCGGCACGAAGATCACCGGCCGTACCCCGCGCGAGTCGACCGGGCGTCCGGAGCTGACCGAGGCCGCGATCGTCGTCTCCGGCGGCCGCGGCGTCAACGGCGCCGAGAACTTCGCGGTCATCGAGGCCCTCGCGGACTCGCTGGGCGCGGCCGTCGGCGCCTCCCGCGCCGCTGTGGACGCCGGCTGGTACCCGCACACCAACCAGGTCGGCCAGACCGGCAAGTCCGTCTCGCCGCAGCTGTACATCGCCAACGGCATCTCCGGCGCGATCCAGCACCGCGCGGGCATGCAGACGTCCAAGACGATCGTCGCGGTCAACAAGGACCCCGAGGCCCCGATCTTCGACCTCGTCGACTACGGCGTCGTCGGCGACCTCTTCGACGTCGTCCCGCAGCTCACCGAGGAGATCAACACCCGCAAGGGCTGATCTGCCAGTGGTTGTACGAGGCCCTGTGACCGGTGGTGCCGGTCGCGGGGCCTCTCGCGTTCAGGTGAGGTCGACGCTCGCGCACACCGGCAGGTGGTCGCTCGGGTACTGGTCCCCGCGCGCGTACGTGTCCACCCACGCCCGCCGCGCGCGTACCCCGGGCGTGGTCATCACCCAGTCGATCCGCGAGCCGTCCGCCACGAGCCCCCGGTAGTTGTGGAACGTCCCGAACAGCGGCCCGCGCGTGAGGGCGCTGTCCCAGGTGTCGACCAGGCCCGCGTCCAGCAGCGTGTCGTACACCTCGTTGCCGTGCGCCGCGGCGTTGAAGTCCCCGAGCAGCAGGGCGGGTACGTCGAGCGCGGTCATCCGGCCGGCGATCAGCTCCGCGGCCCGCGCGCGGGCGTACTGGCTGCGGTGGTCCAGGTGCGTGTTGAGGACGTAGAACTCCCGGCCGGGGTTCAGCAGGTCCCGGAACCGCACCCAGGTGCACATCCGGACGAACGCCGCGCCCCAGGTGTTCGACGCGAGGTCCTCGGGCGTGTCGGAGAGGGCGTAGGTCCCGTGCCGGACGGGATCGAGGCGGTCCGTGTCGTAGTAGACCGCCAGCGACTCGTCGGTCGTACGGCCTTCGAGCCCGGTGCCGATCCACGCGTACCGGCGCCCGAGGTCGGCGGCGATGTCCAGGATCTGCCCGTGCACGCCCTCCTGGGTGCCGACGACGGACGGGGCCGCGCGCAGGAGCAGTTCCCGGGTGACGGGGCGGCGCGCGGACCAGCTGTTGGGCTCCTGGGTGCTGGCGAAGCGGAGGTTGAAGGTCATGGCCCTCAGCGGGGGAGGGGGCTGTACGGCTCTCGCCGACTGTTTCGAGGGTTCGGGCCCGTCGAGGTGGGCCTGTGAGGCCGCTGCGGTGCCGAGCACGGCCGCCGCCAGCGCCGTCCTCAGGCCCGCGCGCCGTGTCACTCCCCTGGTGCCGGTCATGTGCGCCCCCTTGTTGTCGGGGATCAGGATGAGGGGGCGGACCGTCGTGCGAAAGGGGGCCCGGGTGAAGAGAAGGATCAGTGGGGATGAACCGTTGAGGGGGGTCGGAACGATGAAGGGGTACGGGGCGGGCCGATGGGACCGCTGGGTGGACGGGGTGTTGACCGGCGGGAAGATCCGTTGTTGGCTTCCGTCGCTGGAGTGTTGATTCCGTAGAGCGGAAAACAGGAGGGTGCGGGATGGGGCGAGCGCAGCAGGAGCCGGTCGTGACGAGCCTGGGGAGAGCCGTCGGCGCGGAGATCGGCGCCAGCCTCGCCCCGGTCGACGCGGAGCTGGCCCGCCGCTACCCCGGCGACCCCGGCACCCGCCAGCCCGTCCACACCGTCTACGTCCCCGGGGATGTCTTCGCCGCCGACACGATCCGTGCCTGGGGCGACCGCGCGCTCACCGCCCTCGACGAGCACGCCCCGGACGCCGCCTCCTTCGCCGCCGTCCTCGGCCTCGCCGACGACCTCGCCGAACCGGTGTACACGCGGGTGCGGGCCAAGCTGGAGCGCGAACCGGTGGAAGACCTGCGGATCGACTTCGAGGACGGCTACGGCCCCCGCCCCGACGCCGAGGAGGACCAGCACGCCGCGCGCGCCGCCCGCCTGGTCGCGGACGCGTACCGGGACGGCACCGCCGCGCCGTACACCGGCATCCGCATGAAGTGCATGGAGGCCGCCGTCCGCGACCGGGGCATCCGCACGCTCGACATCTTCCTCAGCGGCCTCATGGAAGCCGGCGGACTGCCCGAGGGGCTCCTCCTGACCCTGCCCAAGGTCACCTACCCCGAGCAGGTCACCGCCATGGTCCGGCTCCTGGAGGCGTTCGAGGAGACCCGCGGCCTCGAAGCAGGGCGGATCGGCTTCGAGATCCAGATCGAGACCAGCCAGGCCGTCCTGGCCGCCGACGGCACCGCCACCGTCGCCCGCATGATCGACGCCGCCGAGGGCCGCGCCACCGGCCTGCACTACGGCACGTTCGACTACAGCGCCTCCCTCGGTGTCTCCGCCGCCCACCAGGCCAGCGACCACCCCGCCGCAGACCACGCCAAGGCCGTCATGCAGGTCGCCGCCGCGGGCACCGGCGTCCGCGTCTGCGACGGCTCCACGAACGTCCTGCCGGTCGGGTCCACCGAGAACGTCCACGCCGCCTGGCGGCTGCACTACGGACTGACCCGCCGCGCCCTCGCCCGCGCCTACTACCAGGGCTGGGACATGCACCCCGGGCACCTGCCCACCCGGTACGCCGCCGTGTTCGCGTTCTACCGCGAGGGCTTCGCCCAGGCCGCCGCCCGCCTCTCCCGGTACGCCAGCCGCACCGCCGGGGACGTCATGGACGAGCCGGCCACCGCGAAGGCGCTCAGCGGATACCTGCTGCGCGGGCTGGACTGCGGGGCGCTGGACGCGGACGAGGTGGCGGAGGGGAGCGGGCTGACGCGGGGGGAGCTGGAGGGGTTCGCGGGGCGGGGCAAGGGGGTGTGAGGGGAGGGTGCGCGCGTGTTGCCGGGGCCGGTCGGCCTCGGTGTTGCCGACGCCGACCGGTGCTGTGGCGCGGGGGAGGGTTACTCCTCGTTGCCGTACGGGCGCGTGATGATCTCCATCGCGTGTCCGGCCGGGTCCATGAAGTACAGGCCGCGCCCGCCGTAGTAGTGGTTGATCCGGCCCGGGCGCCGCAGGTGCGGATCGTCGAAGTACTCGATCCTCGCCTCCTCGATCCGGGCGAACGCGGCGTCGAAGTCCTCGTCGGACACGAGGAAGGCGTAGTGCTGGGTGGTGATCGACTCCGCCGGGACGGTGAGGAAGTCCAGTGTCACGCCGTTCGCGGTGTTCACGGGGAGGAAGGGCCCGAACTGCGGGGCGACCTCCAGGCCGAGGACGTGGGCGAGGAAGTGCGCGGACTCCCGCTGGTCCCGGGCGTGCACGATGGTGTGGTTCAGTTCGACAGACATCTGTGGAATGCCTCCGTAAGGCAAACTCACGGGCACCTCCATGCCGCACCGGGGCGGTGACCGGCACGCGATGCCTTGCCGTCGACCCTAACTCAGCGTTCCGGCCCGCCCGATCTGCGGGGAAGTGTTTCGGCCCGGGCGTGGAGGTGCTCCAGGCCGGACGCCGTGACGAGCTTCTCCCGCCTCAGCAGCCGGGTGCCCCGCTCGCACAACTCCGGGTCTGCGCGCGCCCGTTCGCTGAACTCCTCCGGGGTCGTACCGAAAAGGCGCCCCAACTCCGGGGACGCTTTGAGGAAATCGGAGATCAGTGTGCGCTGGTCGCCGTGGCGGCGCGGGGTTCCCGTGCCGTCGTGCAGGACTCCGTGGCGGTTCACGTAGACGTAAGTCCCGGGCAGGGCACGGCCGTTCTCCAGCTCCACCCCGAACTCCGGTGCGGGCAGCCGGACCCGGGCGTAGTTCCCCCGGGGCGAGTGGGCGCCCTCGCTGGCGTCGACGACGTCCAGTTGCTCGTCGTCCAGCCAGATCACGAACAACTCCCGCGTGACGCCGGGGGCGTGCAGCGGCGACGCGGAGACATACCCCATCCGGCTCACGTGCGCCGAGACGCCGACGTCGAGACCGGTGACACGGGCCCTCGTCATCGGGATGGGGGAGGTGATACCGAACTCGTCCATCTTGTGCCGCAGTTGACCCGGGCAGGCGTTGGAGCCGACGGCCAGGACGGGGGTGCGGTCGGGGTGGGCCAGGCGGTCCAGCGGGAGGAGACGGTCGCCGTGCAGGAGAGCGGAGGTGGCGGGCCAGGGGCCGGGGTAGGTGAGGGGGTGGTCGCGGGGGGCCTGGGCGAGGCCGAGGGAGGTGAGGGTGGGGTGAGGGGTGGCGGAGGGGCGCATGGGATGTGTCCTACACCACCCGGGAGTCATGGCGCGTTCGCCGCGGGTGATGCTTGGTCGTCGCTGAACCTCAGCACGTCGTCGGTACGGTGATTCCGGGGGTGCGCCATGTGGCTGAAGGTGTCGAACGAGGGGCTGTCCGCGAAGGAGCAACTGCCTTTCTGGGCCGACCTCGTGTCCCGTGAGCTGGCGCCGCTCACCATCGGCAGCGCGAACGCCGCGGGGTTCCCCGCGTGGGCCTCGGTGCTGGACCTCGGCTCCGTACGGGTGGCCGCGTTCAGAAGCCCGCCCGCGTATCTGAAACGCACCTGGGCGGACATCCGGCGGGCCGACCCGGACACGTACCAGCTGACGTTCGTCTCCGGGACCCCGCTGTGGATCAGCCAGCAGCGCCAGGACTCGGGGCTGGTCTGCGGTGACATGGTGCTCTTCGATCTCTCGCACCCGTTCGAGGGCGCCGTGCCCGACAAGGGCCGCCACACTCAGGTGGTGATCGCGCAGTTGCCGCGCGGAGGACTGCCGTTACCGCCGGACAAGATCCACCGCCTGCTCGCCCGGCGGTTGTCGACGAGCACCGGCATGGGCGCGATCTTCGCGAGGTTCATGACCACCTTGGACGCCTACGGGCCCGACTGCGACCCGCGCGACCTGAGCCGGCTGGGGACGATCACGCTGGACCTCGCGAGCGCCTGCCTCGCCCAGCACCTCGGAACCTACGACGCCCTCCCCGCCGAGACCCGCCAACAGGCCATGCTGGCCCGCGTCAACGCCTTCATCGACCACAACCTCGGCGACCCCGGCCTGACTCCCGCGGCCGTCGCCGCCCACCACCACATCTCGGTACGCACCCTCCACCAGCTCTTCCGGAGCGAGCCGGAGTCCGTCGCCGCCACCATCCGCCGCCGTCGGCTGGAACGCTGCCGCGCCGAGCTGGCCGACCCCCGCCTGCGCCGCCGCACGATCGGCGAGACCGCCCTGCGCTGGGGCTTCCGCCATCCCGCGGACTTCAGCCGTGCCTTCCGCAGGGCGTACGGGGTCACGCCGAGCGAGATCCGGGCCGCCGTGCGCTGAGTGCGCAGGATGTCTGCGCTCCCGGCCGAAGACCGGGCCACCTGGTGCGGGCGACAGTGGGTCGCAGCATCCCATCGGCGTTTGGAGGCACATCCATGAGCACCGCAGGAACAAGGGCGGGGAAGAAGCGGATCGCCGCCGTGCTGGCCGCACTCACCATCGCGTTCGCGGGAGCCGCCGTCTCGGCTCCCGCAGCCGTGGCCGCGCCCAGCGCCGCGGCCTCCGTGGCGCGGACGTACCACGTGGGCGTGTACCTCTACCCGGAGTGCGTGGTGCGCGGCCAGTACTACGTGGCCTACTACACGCAGCAGGGCTTCCGGGTCATCCCCCAGTGCGTTTTCGTGGGGGGAACCTACCCTCTCCACCTGTACGCCCTGCGCGTGACCCTCATTCGCTGACGCTACGTCCGGTCCGCCGCGGGCGCGCTCAGTCCGCCGGCGGCAGTTCCCCCGAGCCCCGGGTGATCAGCCGGGTCGGCAGGACGATGCGTTCGGGGGCGACGTGGGCGCCTTCGAGTTGCTGGAAGAGGCGTTCCGCGGCGGTGCGGCCGATGATCGCCGCGTCCTGGGAGATGACGGTGACCCCGGGCTGGAGGAGGTCGGCGAGTTCGAGGTCGTCGAAGCCGATGAGGGCGACGCGGCGGGTGTGCTCGGCGAGGACGCGGATGACGGTGACGGTGACCCGGTTGTTGGCGGCGAAGATCGCGGTGACCGGCGAGGGCCCGGACAGCATTTGCTCGGCGGCGTGGCGTACCCGGTCGGGGCTGGTGACGCCGAGGGACATCCAGTCGTCCTCGACGGCTATCCCGGCGTCGTCCAGGGCGGCCCGGTAGCCGCGCAGACGCTCGGCGGCCGTGTGGATACGGGGCATGTCGCCGATGAACCCGATCCTGCGGTGCCCGTGCGCGAGGAGGTGGGCGACGCCCTCGCGGGCCCCGCCGAAGTTGTCGGACAGGACGCAGTCGGCGTCGATCTGCCCGGCCGGCCGGTCCACGAACACCGTCGCGACGCCCGCCTTGATCTCCGGCTCCAGATAGCGGTGGTCGTCCCCCGCCGGGATCACCACGAGCCCGTCCACCCGCCGCGCGCACAGCGCCAGCGCCAGTTCCTGTTCGCGCTCGGGGTCCTCGGCGCTGGAGCCGTTGATCAGCAGGGCGCCGTGCGAGCGGGCCACCTCCTCGACCGCGCGGCTCAGCGGGCCGTAGAACGGGTCGGCGAGGTCTTCGAGGACCAGCCCGATGCTCGCCGTACGCCCCTTGCGCAGCACGCGCGCGCTGTCGTTGCGGCGGAAGCCCAGTGCCTCGATGGCCTCCTGGACGCGCCGCTCGGTCTCGGGGGTGACGCCGGGTTCGCCGTTGACGACGCGGGAGACGGTCTTGAGGCCGACACCGGCGCGGGCGGCGACGTCCTTCATCGTGGGACGGTTGCCGTAGCGGGCGGTGGTCAGGGAGGCGGCGCGGCGGGGCGTCTGGGGCACGATGCGGTGTCCTGTTCCTGTCGGCCTCGGGAGTACGGCGATGTCCTGGTCTGCGGGGGGTCGCGCGATCCCTGGGGTTGTATGAGGATGTGGCGTCGAGCATAGAGCCTGGACAACGTTGTCAGATGCGGGAGAGACTGTCCACCGCCATCTCCGGTTCACGTCCCCCACCGCTGGACCGGCCAACCCGTTTCGCCGGTCGACTGGGGAGAACCGAGACTTTGATGCACACCGACCTCGTGGCCGCGCTCGACATCGGCGGCACCAAGATCGCCGGAGCCCTGGTGGACGGCGACGGCGCGATCGTGGTCCGCGCCCAGCGGCCGACCCCCGCGCGGGAGGACGGCGAGACCGTGATGGGCGCCGTCGAGGAGGTGCTCGGCGAGCTGACCGCGTCCCCGCTGTGGGACCGCGTCCACAGCGTCGGGATCGGCAGCGCGGGCCCCGTGGACGCCTCCGCGGGCACCGTCAGCCCCGTCAACGTGCCCGGCTGGCGCGGCTTCCCGCTCGTCCCGCGCGTGCGCGCGGTCACCGGTGACCTGCCCGTCGAGCTGATCGGCGACGGGGTCGCCATCACCGCCGCCGAGCACTGGCAGGGCGCCGCGCGCGGGCACGACAACGCGCTCTGCATGGTCGTCTCCACCGGCGTCGGCGGAGGGCTCGTCCTGAACGGCCGCCTCCACTCCGGGCCCACCGGCAACGCCGGACACATCGGGCACATCTCCGTCGACCTCGACGGCGACCCCTGCCCCTGCGGTGCCCGGGGCTGCGTCGAGCGCATCGCCAGCGGCCCCAACATCGCCCGCCGCGCCCTCGACAACGGCTGGCGCCCCGGCCCCGACGGCGACGCCACGGCCGCCGCGGTCGCCGCCGCCGCGCGCGCCGGAGACCCGGCCGCCCTCGCCTCGTTCGACCGCGCCGCCCAGGCCCTCGCGGCGGGCATCGCGGCGACCGCGACGCTGGTCGAGATAGACATCGTCGTGATCGGCGGGGGCGTGGGGAAGGCCGGCGACGTCCTCTTCGGCCCGCTGCGCCGTCATCTCGCCGACTACGCCACGCTCTCCTTCGTCCAGGGCCTCACGATCGTCCCCGCGCAGATGGGGACGGACGCGGGGCTCGTGGGGGCGGCCGCGGCGGCGCTGGTGCGGCAGGAAGGGGCCGCGGCGGCGGGGGTGTGAGTCGTGGGGTGGGGCACGCGCGCGGGAGGGTCGGTTTCGGGGGTACGGGACGATGCGCCCGCGCGCGGAGCCGTACTGCGTCGTCGCCCACCCCGTGCGTGACCTCCCGCCCGTCGGCGGCGTTGGAGTGGGCATGAAGAAGCGCAGCATGCTCGCCATCGCCTCCCTGGCCACCGGGTTCGTCGTCGCCGCGATCACTCCGTCGCACGGGGCGGACCACGACACACTCGGGGGACTCCCCCTGGGGGACACGCTCAGCACCCTCGACCACGCGGTGGCCGACGACAGCAGCCTGGCCACGAACGAGAACACGCTCGGGCAGAACGGCTGACATCAGCCGTACGCGAGGCGCCGGCCCTTGTGGGGGACCGGCGCCTCGGTGCTTCCACCTGGTCCTCCACACGAACTGGTTTCCGAGGCAGGGTGGAGCGGGCAAGCCTCAGGGGGCCAACGGAAGAGGGGGGAATCGTGACCGTCGTCTGGATCAACGGCGCGTTCGGTGCGGGGAAGACGACCACCGCACGGGAACTGAGCGATCTGATCCCGAACAGCACGCTCTTCGACCCGGAGTTCGTCGGCGGGGCGCTCCCCCACCTGCTTCCGGCCAAGCACCTGGCCGAGGTCGGCGACTACCAGGACCTGCCGATCTGGCGCCGGCTCGTGATCGACACGGCGGCCGCGCTGCTCGCCGAGGTCGGCGGCACGCTGCTGGTGCCCATGACGCTGCTGCGCCAGGAGTACCGCGACGAGATCTTCGGCGGCCTCGCCGCCCGCCGCATCCCGGTACGCCATGTGCTCCTCGCCCCGGCTGAAACGATCCTGCGTGAGCGGATAGCGGACCGCCCGGTCCCGCCGGACCTCCCGGACGGCGAGATGCGGGTACGGCAGTGGGCGTACGACCACATCGAGCCCTACCGCGCCGCGCTCGCCGCCTGGCTGACGGCCGACGCCCATCTCATCGACACCAGTGCCCTCACGCCGTACGAGGCGGCCCTGCGGATCGCGGAGGCCGTCGGGACGGGCGCCGTCCCGGAGTGCGACATCGTCCAGACGCCCGAGCCGACGGCGGAGACGCTCGCCTCGGGGGTACTGCTCTTCGACGAGGACGACCGTGTCCTGCTCGTCGACCCGACCTACAAGCCCGGCTGGGAGTTCCCCGGCGGCGTCGTCGAACCCGGCGAGGCGCCCGCGCGCGCGGGCATGCGCGAGGTCGAGGAGGAGACCGGGATACGCCTGACGGACGTGCCCGCGCTGCTCGTCGTCGACTGGGAGCCGCCCCGCCCGCCCCGCTACGGCGGTCTGCGCCTCCTCTTCGACGGCGGCCGCCTCGCCCCCGAGGCCGTGGCGGACCTGTCGCTGCCCGGCCCCGAACTGCGGGCCTGGCGCTTCGCCACCGAACACGAGGCCGCCGACCTCCTGCCACCGGCCCGCTACGAACGCCTGTGCTGGGCTCTGCGGGCCCGGGAGCGCGGCGCGGCGATCTACCTTGAGGAGGGCGTCCCCGTGCCCGGAGAAGGGCACTGAGCGGCTTCGGCCGCAGGGAACGGGGTCGTCGCGTCCTCGCCCAACCGTGACTCGAACGCGTCCATCACCGCGCCGACGGCGGCGTGCCGCCGGACCAGTTCGGCCGCGCCGTCCGGCATGCCGTCGGGGCGGGCGCCATTCGCGTACGCGCGCAGGCGGGCCAGGCGGTCGGCGCGGCCGTGGAACTCGGTGACCAGCCAACGGGCCAGGTACGCGCGCGTGTAGACGTCGTCGTACGACAGGTGGGCGGCGTGGAAGGCGTGTTCCGCCGGGGCGAGGGCGAACTCGGGGGAGAGGGCCAGGCCGTGGTCGGTGAGGTGGAGGCGGCGGCCGTCGGTGAGGACGTTGCGGAAGTGGGTGTCGAAGTGGACGAGGCCCGTCGTTCCCAAGAAGGCCGTGAGGGCCGCCAGTTGACGGTCCGCCAGGGCGCACGCCGCGTCCGCGTCGGGGCCGTGCACGCGGGCGCGGAGCCAGTCGTGGAGCGTGGACGGGATGTGCTCCAGGAACAGCGTCAGGCTCGCCGGCGCCGTACGCAGGGCCTCGATGCGCGGGCGGACGGCCGGTCCCCAGTAGGCCACGGCCCTTTCGGTGTCGGGGGTGTCCGTCGGGGCGGGGGTGGGCAGGACGCGCGCGTGGTGCAGCAGCGGGAAGCCCGGGAAGCGGCCCGAGACGGCCCACCGGGTCGTCGTCTCGTACACCGCCAGCTCCCGCCAGGCGCCGAACCCGGGGCTGGGGACGGCGCCGATGCCGTAGTGGCACGCGGGCGGGAGACCGAAGACGTTCGCCGTGGTGCGCCGGAGGTCGGTGTCCGTGAGAGGCATGCGTTTCACGAACACCGGATGTCCGGCGACCCGTACGCGCGCGGTGGTGCCGCCCACGCCCGTGCCGTGCGGGACGGCCGTGCCGAGGAGCGCGGAGAGGTCCGCGTCGTCGAGGCGGGCGAGGGCGGCGGACACGGCCGCGTGGACGGCCTGCCGGACGCGGCCGGGCAACTGCCTCAGCTCGCCGCGTAGTTCCGCAGGAACAGGGCCTCCGCGACCGACAGCCGCTCCAGCTCCTGCGGCGACACGCTCTCGTTGACCGCGTGGATCTGGGCCTCCGGCTCGCTGAGGCCGATGAGGAGGATCTCCGCGCGCGGGTAGAGCGCGGCGAGGGTGTTGCACAGGGGGATGGAGCCGCCCTGGCCGGCGTACTGCATCTCCTCGCCGGGGTAGGCGACCGCCATGGCCTCGGCCATCGCCGCGTACGCGGGACTGGTCGTGTCCGCGCTGAACGGCTGGCCCTGGCCGACCTGTTCGATCTGCACGCGCGCGTGCCACGGCGTGTGCGCCTCCAGGTGCGCGCGCAGCAGCTTCGTCGCCTCGGCGGCGTCCGTGCCCGGCGGGACGCGCAGGCTCACCAGCGCGCGGGCGTGCGCCTGCACGGACGGGGTGGCGCCGACGACGGGCGGGCTGTCGATGCCGAGGACGGTGACCGCGGGACGCGCCCAGATACGGTCGGCGACCGTCCCGGAGCCGATCAGACCGACGCCGTCGAGGACCTTGGCGTCCTGCCGGAACTGCTCCTCGTCGTACTGGAGGCCCTCCCAGCGCGCGTCGGATGTCAGCCCGTCGACGGTCGTCGAACCGTCGTCCGCGCGCAGGGAGTCGAGGATCCGGATCAGCGCGGCGAGGGCGTCCGGGGCGGCGCCGCCGAACTGGCCGGAGTGCAGGTTGCCGCCGAGGGTGTCGACGCTCACCCGGAGCATCGTCATCCCGCGCAGGGTGGCCGTGACGGTGGGCAGGCCGACCCGGAAGTTGCCGGCGTCGCCGATGACGATCGTGTCGGCGCCGAGCAGTTCGGGGTGGGCCTCGGCGTACCGCTCCAGGCCGCCCGTGCCCTGCTCCTCGGAGCCCTCGACGATGATCTTGACGTGCACCGGGACACCGCCGTTCGCCTTCAGGGCGCGCAGCGCGAGCAGGTGCATGATCAGGCCGCCCTTGCAGTCGGCCGCCCCGCGCGCGTACCAGCGCCCGTCGCGTTCGGTCAGCTCGAAGGGCGGGCTCGCCCAGGCGGCCTCGTCCAGCGGCGGCTGCACGTCGTAGTGCGCGTACAGCAGGACCGTGCGCGCGCCCTCGGGGCCCGGCAGGCAGCCGTACACGGACTGGGTGCCGTCCGGGGTGTCGAGGATCGCGATGTCCTGGAAGCCCTCCGCGCCGAGCGCGTCGGTGATCCAGCGCGCGGCGGCCTCGCTCTCGCTGCGCGGGAACTGGTCGAAGTCGGCCACCGACCGGAAGGCCACCAGTTCGGCCAGTTCCGCCTGAGCCCTGGGCATCAGGGATGCGACGGTCTCGGCGACCGATTTCGACGACATGGGCACGCTCCTCGTGGGTGCGACGTTGTACGGGGTGAGCACGCGTCCGTACGGGTCCGTACGGCGGGGGATCTCGCAGCCGAGCGTACGCGCTCGGGCCTGCGGGCCCTCACCGGAGGACCTCGGCGATCTCCGCCGTAGGATGCGGGTGGACAGGTGCGACAGGCGGCTGGATCGGGAGCAGTAGACCATCGTGAGCAGCGAGAACTCTTCGGCGGACGACGTGCGCGAGACCGAGGACGCGCGTCAGGTGTGGGACGTCGTCGTGGTGGGCGCGGGCCCCGCCGGGGCCTCGGCCGCCTATGCGGCGGCGGTCACGGGGCGGCGGGTGCTGCTGTTGGAGAAGGCCGAGCTGCCCCGCTACAAGACGTGCGGCGGCGGCATCATCGGTCCTTCCCGTGACTGTCTGCCGCCCGGTTTCGACCTGCCCTTCAAGGACCGGGTGCACGCGGTCACGTTCTCCAACAACGGCCGCTTCACGCGCACCCGCAAGTCCCGGCAGATGCTGTTCGGGCTGATCAACCGCCCTGAGTTCGACCAGCAGTTGGTGGAGCACGCGCAGAAGGCGGGCGCCGAGCTGCGGACCGGTGTGACGGTGACCCGCGTCGAGCAGCACGGCTCGGCCGTCCCGGACCGGCGCAGCGTCGCCGTCGTCCTCCAGGGCGGCGAGACGCTCCTCGCGCGCGCGGTGGTCGGCGCCGACGGCAGCGCCAGCCGCATAGGGGCGCACGTGGGCGTGAAGCTCGACCAGGTCGACCTGGGACTGGAGGCTGAGATCCCGGTGCCGGAGACGGTCGCCGAGGACTGGAAGGGTCGCGTCCTCATCGACTGGGGCCCGATGCCGGGCAGTTACGGCTGGGTGTTCCCCAAGGGGGACACACTGACGGTCGGCGTGATCTCCGCGCGCGGGGAGGGCGCGGCGACCAAGCGGTACCTGGAGGACTTCATCGGGCGGCTCGGGCTCGCCGGGTTCGAACCGAGCATCTCCTCCGGCCATCTGACGCGCTGCCGCGCGGACGACTCGCCCCTCTCGCGCGGGCGCGTGCTGGTCTGCGGCGACGCGGCCGGCCTGCTGGAGCCGTGGACCCGGGAGGGCATCTCCTTCGCGCTGCGCTCCGGGCGGCTCGCGGGGGAGTGGGCGGTGCGCATCTCGGAGGCGCACGACGCGGTGGACACGCGCCGTCAGGCCCTGAACTACGCGTTCGCGATCAAGGCGGGCCTCGGGGTCGAGATGAGCGTCGGCAAGCGCATGCTGGCCGCCTTCGAGCGCCGTCCGGGCCTGTTCCACGCCGCGCTCACGGGCTTCCGTCCCGCCTGGCGGGCGTTCACCGAGATCACCCGCGGCAAGACGACCCTGGGCGAGCTGGTCCGTACGCACCCGATCGCGCAGCGCGTGCTGACCGGGGTCGAGCCGCGGCCGAAGGCGCCGGTCGAGACCGAGGAGGCCGGCACCGAGGTCAGCTCCTGACGGTGATCCGGAAGACGGGGTGGTCGCCCGCCGCGGCGGCGATCTCCTCGTCCGAGGACTTCGCCGAGACCCCGTGGAAGAACTGGTCGACCTCCCAGCCCCACTTCTTCAGGTAGGTCCGCAGGATGTCGACCTTCTCGGCGTCGGGCACCTCGACGGCCGTGAACTCCCGCACCCTGCGGCCGACGCGCAGTTCGCCGCCGCCCGCCGCGCGCATGTTGCGCACCCACTGGGAGTGGCCCCGCGCGGAGACCAGGTACTGCGCGCCCGCGTGGGTGAGCGGGTTGACCGGGAGGCGCTGCATCCGCCCGCTGCTGCGGCCCTTCACGGACAGTTCGGCGGAGCCCGCGAGGCTGACGCCGTGCCGGGCGAGCCAGCCGACGGCGTTGTTGAAGCGGACGTTGAGCGGGCCGGCCTTGAGGTAGTACGGCTGTGACATGGTGACTCCCGAGTTTCGGAGAGCAGTGCTCTCGTTTCCTGTCCCCGAGTCTGCACGAGCCTTGCGTGCATTGCAAGAGCGGTGCTCTCTCTTTTGTTCGGCGTTCTCCAATGTGTGCACCGCTCCGTTTTGGTGGAAGACTTGTCCGCATGAGCCGTAACGTCTCTCCAGGGGCCCGCGCCCGTGCCCGGATCGAAGTGACCGCCGCCATCAAGGAGGAGGCCCGCAGACAGCTCGCCGCGGCGGGCGCCGCCCAGCTCTCGCTGCGGGCCGTCGCCCGTGAGCTGGGCATGGTCTCCTCGGCCCTCTACCGCTACTTCCCGAGCCGCGACGACCTCCTCACGGCCCTCATCATCGACGCGTACGACAGCCTCGGAGAAGCCGCCGAGAAGGCCCACGCCCAGGTCGCCCAGGACGACGCCGTACGGCGCTGGGTCGCCGTCTGCGAGGCCGTACGCGGGTGGGCGCTCGCGCGACCCCACGAGTACGCGCTGATCTACGGCTCGCCCGTCCCCGGCTACCAGGCCCCCGACACGACCGTCCCCGCCGCCGCCCGCGTCGGCCTCCTCTTCATCGCGATCGCCCGTGACGCCCAGCACGCGGGCGCCCTCGTGGAACCGCCCCTCCCGCCCGCCCTGCGTCCCGAGGCCGAGCGCATCGCCGCCGACCTCGCTCCCGACCTCCCGCCGGGTGTCGCCGCCGCCCTCGTCGCCGCCTGGGCCCAGCTCTACGGTCTCGTCGGCTTCGAGCTCTTCGGCCAGTTCCACCGTGTCGTCGAGGACCGCGGGCCGTTCTTCCACGAGGCGGCGTCACGGCTTGCGCGTGGGGTGGGGTTCAGGGAGGAGGGGGCGGCCTAGAAGGTGCTTGCGGGGCCCGGGTCGGAGTGCGCCTGAGGTGAAGGCGGGCTCCCGGCCTGGCTCCTGTCCCGCTCGGTCAGTGCGGCGAAGTCCTGGACGAAGCGCGGCAGGAGGCGGGCGAAGGCGTCCTGGTCCTCCGTGGGCCAGTGGGCGATGGCCTCGGCGATTGCGCGGTGCCGGGTGTCGTGGACGCGGGCCAGGGCCGCGCGGCCGTCGTCGGTGAGGGCCAGCAGGGAACGGCGGCCGTCGCTCTGGTCGGCCTCGCGGCGCAGCAGGCCGGCGTCCAGGGCCTGGGCGGCGAGACGGCTGGAGCGCGGCTGGTCGACGCCGAGCGCGCCGGCCGCGTCCGTGACCGTCAGGGACTCGCCCCGGTCGGCGGCCGACTCGACCGCGTCGAGCAGTTCGAGCACCGCGTCCGGCAGCCGCTCGCCCCCCTCGTGCTCGCCGCGCCGCTCGGCGTGCCGGGCGAGGTTGCGCCGCTGCTGGGACCGGCGGAGCGCGACGAGGGCGCGCTCGATGGCCGTCATGTCCGAAATGGGGTTGTCAGGCACGGGGTCTCCGGTGCATAGTGGTACGCAACTGCATGTCACTGTACATGGAACGGACCACGGGGGTTCCCATGACCACGGACCGGCCGGTCGGCTACTGGCTCAAGCACCTCGACCACCTCCTGGAGCGCCAGTTCGAGGAGGCCCTCGCGGACGTCTCGCTCACCCGCAGAGAGTGGCAGGTTCTCCACGCGATCGCAGCGGGCGCCGCCACACGCGCCAGGCTCCGCGAGGCGCCGGCCCCTTTCTGGGCCGCGGGGAACGGCCCCGGGCCCGACGAGGTGCTGATGGTGCTCGCCGCCCGCGGACTGACCGGCCAGGGCGCGGACATCGGGCTGACGGACGAGGGCCGCGCGATCCACACACGGGCGCTGGAGCGGGTCGAGTGCACCCGCCGAACGGCCCTGACCGGCCTGACGCCCGAGGAGTACGCGCGCACGGTCCGGGTCCTGTCGGTCATGGCGGCCAACGTGGAGGCGGACCTTGCCGCCCGCTGACGCCCCGCCGCGTACTCCCGGGGAAGTACGGGCGAGCGCTCCGCCCGGCGGACGTCCCCCGGCCCCCTGCCCGTCTAGCGTGGCCGGTATGGAGGAACGGACAGCGGGACGGTGGCCGGACGGACCGCCGTGGTGGCGCGCGGCGCAGGACACCCGGCGGTGGCCCTGGCGGTCGACCGCGCTCGTCACCGCGTTCGTACTGATCGGCTCGGCCTACGCCGCCCGCGCCCAGGCCGACGACCGCCTGCCGCTCGACGTCCTCGCCCGCCTGCTGCTGATCACCGCCGCCGGACTCCTCCTGTGGCGCCACCGCCGGCCGGTGACCGTCCTGTGGGGTACGACGCTGGCGGCGGCCCTGTACCTCGGCGCCGGATACCCGTACGGGCCGGTGTTCGTGACCGTCGCCCTCGCCTGCTTCGCCGCCGTCGTCGCCGGGCACCGCAGGGCCGCGTGGAGTGCCGTCGGCCTGCTGTGGGCCACCGACCTGCTGGTCACCCAGTGGCTCTACCGCTGGCTGCCCCCGGCCGGTGACGGATCCGCGCCCCTCGGGCAGGAGTTCGCCGTCGCCGCCTGGGCCGTGGTGATCGTGGTCGTCTCGGAACTGGCCTCCACACGCCGCGAACAGTGGGCCCGGGAGCGCGCCGAACGCGCCCACGCCGCCCGGCGCCGCGCAGACGAGGAGCGCCTGCGCATCGCCCGGGAACTGCACGACGTCCTCGCGCACAGCCTCTCCGTCATCAACGTCCAGGCGGGCGTCGGCCTCGCCCTCCTCGACACCGACCCGGGCCAGGCCCGCACCGCCCTCACCACCATCAAGGCGGCCAGCAAGGAGGCCCTCGGCGAGGTCCGCCAGGTCCTCGACACCCTCCGTGCCCCCGGAGACGCCCCGCGCACCCCGGCCCCCGGTCTCGACCGGCTCCCGGAACTCGTCGAACAGGCCGCCCACGCGGGCCTGACCGTCCGGATCGACGGCACCCCGCCCCGGCTCTCCCCGGGCACCGGCCTCGCCGCCTTCCGCATCGTGCAGGAAGCCCTCACCAACGTCGTCCGCCACTCCGGCTCCCGCCACGCGCGCGTGCGCCTCGACACGGAGGGCGGGGCGCTGCGGCTCGTCGTGGACGACGACGGCCCGGCGACCGGAGCGGACGCCGGCGGCAGCGGCAACGGCCTCGCCGGGATGCGGGAGCGGGCGGCGGCACTCGGCGGGACCATCGAGGCGGGCGCGCGGGAGGACGGCGGGTTCCGGGTGGTGGCGGTGCTGCCGACGCGGGGGACTCCGTCCGGGAAGCTCCGTACGCCGGCCTCCGGGACCCCTGCCAGGCCCCCGACCCCGGGTTCCACCAAGGAGGACGACCAGTGATCCGTGTACTCCTCGCCGACGACCAGTCCCTCGTCCGCGCCGGCTTCCGCGCTCTGCTCGACGCGCAGGCCGACATCGAGGTGGTCGGTGAGGCGGCGGACGGGGAGGAAGCCGTACGGGCCGTTCGGGAGGCCGCGCCGGACGTCGTGCTGATGGACATCCGGATGCCCGTGCTGGACGGCCTCGCCGCGACCCGCGTGATCACCGGGGAACCGGCGCTCCAGGATGTGCGGGTGGTCGTCCTGACCACCTTCGAACTGGACGAGTACGTCTTCGAGGCGATCCGCTCCGGCGCCTCGGGCTTCCTCGTCAAGGACACCGAGCCGGACGAACTCCTGCGCGCCGTACGGGCGGTGGTCGCCGGGGACGCGCTGCTCTCGCCCAGCGTGACCCGGCGCCTCATCGCCGAGTTCGCGGCCCGCTCCAAGGAACCGTCGAGCGCCGACGCCCTCGCGCCGCTCACGGAACGCGAGCGGGAGGTCATGGCGCTGGTCGGGATCGGGCTGTCGAACGAGGAGATCGCGCGCAGGTTGGTCGTCAGCCCGCTCACCGCGAAGACTCACGTCAGCCGGACGATGGTGAAGCTGGGGGCGCGGGATCGGGCGCAACTGGTTGTGCTGGCTTATGAGTCGGGGTTGGTGCGGCCTGGGTGGCTGGGGTGAGGGGCGTTGTGGGGGTGGGCCGTGTGGTGGGGTTGGTGTGCGGGGTTGTTGACCGGGCCGGGCTCAGGCGAGGGGGTGCCTCGATCCGGGGCTTCGGTCCGGGCCGGGCGGTCGCCCTGCTCCTGGGGGCTGAGCCAGGCCGAGCGGCCGGACCGGTTCGCGTGGTCGCCCCGATGCCGGCGCCCGAGCTAAGCCGAGCGTCCGGGCTGGTCCGAGCCTTTGCCCTGGGACGCGGTGAACTTCACCAGGACGCTGATCACCCGTGCGAGGAACACCACCGGTACGAGTCCGGCGCCCGCCTTGAACAGCAGCCCCTCCGCCGGTTCCGGCAGGTCGAAGAGGAGCGACGGACCGGCCACCGCTCCGAACACGACCGCCGCTGCGAAGGCTGCGCTGAACAGCGCGTATCCGATCTCCACCGTGATCGCGTCCCGATCGGCCTGCGTACGGCGTCCCCCATGCCCCGTCATACCGCCGAGTCTCGCACAGGAGCCGGCGTCCCGTCAGATGATCGCCGAGCGCTCCGTCCACAGGGCGGCCAGCGCCTGGTCCCCGTGCACCTCGGGGAACGGCTCCCGGTTCCACAGCGCGAGGTACAACGTGCGAGCGGGGCCGGAGAGTTCGCAGTCGGCCTCGCCGGTGTCGGCGCGCACCGTCACCGGCGGTCCGGCGGAGAGCCGTACGGTCCACACCGCGTCGTCCGCGTCCGTCGCGCGCACGCGCACCAGGCGGGGTTCCTCGGTGCGGACGCGGCTGCGCTCGCGCGCGTGGAAGCCGCGCAGGATCTCGTCGACGCCGTCCACGGCGAAGTCGGTGCCGACCGGGGCGGGTTCGACGCCGGCCGCGGACTCGGCGTCGTAGCGGTGCACGGCCGTCTCGTGGGCCTGGCGGCGGGTCCAGAAGGCGAGCGGCGAGGGTGCGGGCAGGAAGGCGAAGCAGTCGGTGCCGGGCGGGGCCGAGGCGAGCGTCTCGACGAGCAGGCGGTGCCCCTCGCGGAACCAGTCCAGCAGGCCGGGGTCGTCGAGTTGGGGCACCGGGGCGAGCGGCCGTCGTTCGGTGATCCCTTCGGCCACGAACGCGCGCGCCCACCGGTGCACGGCCCCCGTGTGCTCCACCAACTCCCGCACCCGCCATCCCGGGCAGGTCGGGACACCGCTGTCGACCCCGGCAGCCTCGGCGGCATCGGCCAGGGCCCGGCCCTCATGGTCGAGGACACGGATGAACTCAATCGTCTCCATGGCCACGAGTGTGACGCGCCGGAGGGCGGTACGGAGGGGTGCATGGAGATCCGGGGGCTCCGCGCGGGGCGACGACCTGGGCCGTTCGGCCCGGGTGGGTGGGTGGTGTTTCGCGCGGGCGGTTCGGAGGGGTGGTTGCTGTCCCCTGCGGAGGCTCCTGGCTCGGGCGGGCGAGGGGAGTCATGCGTGGGTGGTCATCGTGTGTGCGGCTCGGAGGTCACCGAGGAACCGCCCAGGCCACAGCACTACGTGCGCGCGGGCTCGGAAGCGCGGCCGCTGCCCCACGCGGACGCGCCTCGACTGCCCCGCCCAGGCGGGCGCGTGGTGTCCCGCCCGAGCGGTGGGGAGCCGCCCGGCTCAGGCTGGCGTACGGCTCTCCGCGCGTCCGGCCACCGCTCCGATCAGTGCGGCCAGCCCCGCGAGGGCGGCGACGCTGGTGAGCGCGGTGGGCAGGGAGAACCAGTCGGCCATGAAGCCGATCGCCGGTGGGCCCAGCAGCATGCCGCCGTAGCCGAGGGTGGAGGCGACGGCGACGCCGTGCGGGCCGGCCAGCGCGCCCGCGCGTTCGACGGCGACCGGGAAGAGGTTCGCGAGGCCGAGACCCGCCACGGCGAAGCCGATCAACGCCACCCAGAACGCCGGGGCGAGCGCGCCCAGCAGCATCCCGGCCGCCGCGAGGGCGCCGCCCGCGACGACCGTACGGCTGCGTCCGAGCCGCTCCAGCAGCGTCGTCCCGGAGAGCCGGCCGACCGTCATGGCCAGCGCGAAACAGGAGTAGCCGACGGCCGCGGCTCCCGCGGAGGCGTTGAGGTCCTCGCGCAGGTGCAGCGCGCCCCAGTCGGCGAGGGCGCCCTCGCCGTATGCCGTGCAGCAGGCGATCAGCCCGAAGACGATCACGAGACGCCGGGCGCGGGGGCCTGCGGGGCGTGTTGGGGCGGGGTGGGACTGCTGCACGACGGCGTGATTCAGGGCGTCGACTCCGGCGGCCCCATCGACCCTGATGCCCCCGTCGACCGCCCGCGCAGGCGGCAGCCGCAGAAGCGCGCGTCCCGCGACGGCCGTGACCAGAAGCCCGACCACACCCAGCAGAAGCAAGTGCCACGAGGGCGACAAGCTGCCCGCGAGCAGCGCGCCGAGCCCCGCCCCCAGCATGCCGCCGAGGCTGAACGCCGCGTGGAAGCTGGGCATGATCGGCCGGCGCAGGACGGTGACGAGATCGACGGCGGCGCTGTTGAAGGCGACGTTGATCCCGCCGTACGCCGCGCCGAAGAGCAGCAGGACGGCGCCCAGGGCCGGGACGGAGTGGGCGTGCGGGGGCAGGGTGATCGACAGGGAGAGGAGGACCGCGCAGATCACGGTGACGAGGTGGCTGCCGTGGCGCTGGCAGAGGCGGCCCGTGAACAGCATCGTCACGACCGCCCCGGCGGAGACGCAGAGGAGGGCGAGGCCGAGGGAGGAGGCCGAGGCGCCGGTCTGCTCCTTGATGTCGGGGATGCGGACGACCCAGCCCGCGAACATGAAGCCGTCCACGGCGAAGAACGCGGTCAGGACGGTCCGCAGGAGGGCGAGGTCACTGCTCGGCGCGACGTTGCGCGAGCGGAGTTTGTTTATCAGCGGCACAAAGTGAGGTTAAGGAGGGGAAAGGGCGAGGGCAAGGGGGTTTGCGGTCACTCTGCCCGGCGGCCCGGCCCAGGGATGTGAAACAGGTCCTAAAGCCTGTGCTGCGGGCCCCACTTGGTGTTTTAGAGTGGCTCTCGCTCTGTGTGAACAAGTGGATTCGGCACGTGGGAGGACGCGCGCACCATGGCGACGGAAACGTTTGAGTTCCAGGTAGAGGCACGTCAGCTTCTCCAGTTGATGATCCACTCGGTCTACTCGAACAAGGACGTGTTCCTGAGGGAGCTCGTCTCGAACGCCTCCGACGCGCTCGACAAGCTGCGCCTCGACAAGCTGAGGGACGACAGCCTCGACGCGGACACCTCCGACCTGCACATCAGGATCGAGCTGGACAAGGACGCGCGGACGCTCACCGTCCGCGACAACGGCATCGGCATGTCGTACGACGAGGTCGGCAAGCTGATCGGGACCATCGCGAACTCCGGGACCGCCGCGTTCCTCAAGGAGTTGAAGGAGCAGGACGGCGAGGGGGACGAAGTCGAGGGCCTGATCGGCCAGTTCGGCATCGGCTTCTACTCCGGCTTCATGGTCGCCGACGAGATGACGCTGCTGACCCGCCGGGCCGGCGAGAGCGCCGGGACCCGCTGGTCGTCGCGCGGCGAGGGGACGTACACCCTGGAGAGCGTGGAGGACGCCCCGCAGGGCACGGCCGTCACGCTGCACCTCAAAGAGGCCGACCCCGACAACCAGTTGCACGACTACACGGCCGACTGGACGGTCAAGCAGATCGTCAAGAAGTACTCGGACTTCATCACCTGGCCGATCCGCCTCGACGCCGAGGAGGAGCCGCTCAACTCGATGAAGGCCCTGTGGGCGCGCTCGCGCGACGAGGTCACCGACGCCGAGTACCACGAGCTGTACAAGCACGTCAGCCACGACTGGCGCGACCCGCTGGAGACCATCCGCCTCCAGGCCGAGGGCACCTTCGAGTACCAGGCACTGCTCTTCCTGCCCGAGCACGCCCCGCACGACCTGTTCACCCGCGACTACCGGCGCGGCCTCCAGCTCTACGTCAAGCGCGTCCTGATCATGGACGACTGCGAGGCGCTGCTCCCGCCGTACCTGCGCTTCGTCAAGGGTGTCGTGGACGCGGCCGACCTCTCGCTGAACGTGTCCCGCGAGATCCTCCAGCAGGACCGCCACATCCTGATGATCCAGCGCCGGCTGGCGAAGAAGCTCCTCTCCTCGGTCAAGGAGATGCGGGCGAACGCGGCCGACAAGTACGCGACGTTCTGGCGGGAGTTCGGGGCGGTCCTCAAGGAGGGGCTGCTCAGCGACACCGACAACAAGGACGCGCTCCTCGGGGTCTGCTCCTTCGAGAGCACCAACTCCTCGGCGGAATCCGGCGAGTTGACGACGCTCCAGGAGTACGTGGAGCGGATGAAGGACGGCCAGGAGGCCATCTACTACCTGACCGGCGAGTCCCGCGAGAGCATCGAGAACTCCCCGCAGATGGAGGCGTTCTCGGCGCGCGGCATCGAAGTCCTGCTGCTCACCGACGCGGTTGACGAGGTCTGGGTCGACGCCGTCCCCGAGTTCGAGGGCAAGAGCCTGCGCTCCGTCGCCAAGGGCGAGATCGACCTCGACGCGAAGGACGGCGAACAGGCCGCCGAGGAACGGGAGAAGCAGGCCGAGGAGTACGCCGGGCTGCTCGACTGGATGAAGGAGCGGCTCGCCGAGGAGGTCAAGGACGTACGGCTCTCCTCGCGCCTCACCGTCTCCCCGGCCTGCGTCGTCTCCGACACGGGCGACATCACCCCGGCCCTGCAGAACATGTTCCGGGCCATGGGCCAGGAGGTCCCCACCGCCAAGCGCATCCTCGAACTCAACGCCGGGCACGCGCTGGTGCAGGGCCTGAACCGGGCCTACCAGGAGGAGGCGCGGCGCGAAGGGCTCGTGGAGACCGCCGAGTTGCTGTACGGCCTCGCGGTGCTCGCCGAGGGCGGGCGGCCGAAGGAGCCGGGCAAGTTCGTGCGGGTGGTGGCGGAGCGGCTGGAGAAGTCGCTCTGACCCGCTGAGGTACCCGGCAGGGCGTGCGCTCCGGACGTGGAGCGCACGCCCTGCTCATTTCCCCACATAATCCCCCCATCCTGTGGTTGCTTAAGTCAATCAATCGGGCGTACATTCAGTCGACGGCGTACCGGCCCGACATCCCCCCACGGAGGCCCGACCATGTCCCACGCGCAACCCCGGTCCGTGGAGACGGGGGTGGAGTCCGCGCCCCGGGCGAACCTCGTCGTCGCGGTGCTCGCCTTCGGCGGGATCGTCGTCTCGCTGATGCAGACGCTGGTCATCCCGATCGTGCCCGAACTGCCGAAACTCCTGAACGCCTCGGCCTCGGACGCCACTTGGGCGGTCACCGCGACCCTCCTCGCGGCGGCGGTCGCCACCCCCGTGATGGGCCGCCTCGGCGACATGTACGGCAAGCGGCGGATGCTGCTCGTCAGCCTGCTGACGCTGGTCGCCGGGTCGGTCGTCGCCGCGCTCAGCGACGCGCTCACCCCCATGATCGTCGGCCGCGCCCTCCAGGGCCTCGCCTCCGGGGTGATCCCGCTCGGCATCAGCATCATGCGCGACGAACTCCCCGCCGAACGCCTTGGCTCCGCGACCGCCCTCATGAGCGCCTCCCTCGGCATCGGCGGCGCCCTCGGCCTGCCCGCCGCCGCGCTCATCGCCGACCACTTCGACTGGCACATGCTGTTCTGGACGTCCGCCGCGCTCGGCGCCGTCGTGCTGGTCCTGGTCCCGGCGTTCGTCCCCGAGTCCCGCGTGCGCACCGGCGGACGCTTCGACTTCCCCGGCGCCGCCGGGATGGCCGCCGGGCTGATCTGCCTGCTGCTCGGCATCTCCAAGGGCGCCGACTGGGGCTGGACCAGCGGTACGACGCTCGGGCTGTTCGCCGCCGCCGCCGTCATCCTCGTCGGCTGGGGCTTCTTCGAACTCCGCGTCCCCGCACCGCTGGTGGACCTGCGCACCAGCGCCCGCCGCCAGGTCCTCGTCACCAACCTCGCGTCCATGGCCTTCGGGTTCTCCATGTTCGCGATGTCCCTCGTCCTGCCGCAGCTCCTCCAGCTCCCCGAGGCCACCGGGTACGGCCTCGGTAGGTCGCTCCTCGACGCGGGCCTCGTCATGGCGCCGACCGGGCTCGTGATGATGGCCGTCGCCCCCGTGTCCGCGCTCATGTCCAAGAAGTGGGGCGCCAAGGTCACACTGATGGCCGGAGCGGTGATCGTCGCCGTCGGGTACGGGCTCGGCGTCGTCCTGATGTCCGAGGTCTGGCAGCTCGTCCTGGTGTCCTGCGTCGTCGGCGCCGGTATCGGCTTCGCCTACGGCGCGATGCCCGCGCTGATCATGGGCGCGGTGGACCCGGCCGAGACCGCCGCCGCGAACAGCCTCAACACCCTGATGCGCTCCATCGGCACCTCGACGGCCAGCGCCGTGGCCGGGGTGATCCTGGCGCAGATGACGACCGGTTTCCACGGGGTGGCGCTGCCCTCGGAGAACGGGTTCAAGGTCGTCATGGGCGTCGGCTCGGGGGCGGCGGTGCTCGCGTTCGCCGTCGCGGCGTTCATCCCGCGCAGGCGGACGGCCGGCACGGGGATCGAGGCGCGCTCCGAGGCAGAGGCAGAGGCAGAGGCAGCCGCAGCTGCACGTGCAGCCGCACCTGAGTCGTACGACGCCACCGCACCGGCACCAGCCGTCGCCGCCGCCCAGGCCCCCGATACCCAGGCCATCGGCGCCGCCGTGGCCGTCCCCCTCTCCCGCGCCGTCGCCGAACTCGTCGCGACCGTCCCGAACCTCGGCGACGGTGTCCCCGGCGGCATCGGCCACCCCGTGCGCGGCCAGGTGCGCGGCGCCGAGAACGTCCCCGTCCCCGGCGCCGCCGTGACGCTGATCTCCCTGGACGGACGCCAGTTGGCCCGCGCGGTCGCCGACACCGACGGCACGTACGCCGTCCAGGCGCCCGGCGAGGGCACGTACGTCCTGCTCGCCGCCGCCGACGGACTCCAGCCGCAGGCGACCACCGTCGTCGTGGGCACCGCGCCCGTGTCGTACGACATCCTCCTGAGCGGCAGCAGCGGCCTCGCCGGCGTCGTGCGCGGCGCGGACGGCGGGGCGCCGGTCGCGGGAGCGGTGGTGATCGTGACCGACGTCCGGGGCGACGTCCTCGCGACCACGCGCACCGACGGGCTCGGCGAGTTCGCGCTCACCGACCTCGTCCCCGGCCCGGTCACGGTCGCCGTCAGCTCGCCCAAGCACCGCCCGCTCGCGCTCCCCGTCGAGATCGCCGGCACCGGCGTCACCCGCGTCGAGGCCGAGCTCCAGCCCGGCGCGCACGTGCGGGGGACCGTGCGCGGCGCCGGGTTCCCGCTCGGCGACGCCCGGGTGACGCTCGTGGACGCCGCCGGGAACGTCGTCGCCACGACCACGACCGGCGCCGACGGCGCGTACGCCTTCTCCGACCTCGACAGCGGCCAGTACACCGTCATCGCGACCGGCTACCCGCCCCGCGCGACCGGCGTCAGCCTGGCCGGGGACCTAGACGGCCACGACATCGAACTCGCCCACGCCGACCAGTAGTTCACCGGGGCTGTACGCCAAGTCGCCTGCATGCGGCCCCGATTCGGAAGGCAACCTTCCGTCGGGCTGCGTCGTCTTAAGCCGCGTCACTGTCACACCCATCCGCACAAGGGGAACCAATGCGACGCACAGCAGCGGCAGTTGCGGCACTAGCCCTCGCCGTGACAGCGCTCGGCACCGCGGCCACCACCGCGACGGCGGCCACGGGGCAGAGCGTCACCGCCTGTCCCACCGGCTGGGGGAGTCTTGAGAAGTCCGCCGCCTCGGTGAACTACGCGCCGCTCACGAACGCCCGGACCGGTCAGCACGACTGCTACGACCGGATCGTCTTCGACATACCGGGCGGCGGCACCGGCGTCGGCTACCGCGTCGGCTACGTCGACGCCCTGTACCAGGACGGCTCCGGCGACCTCGTCCCGGTCTCCGGCGGCGCGATCCTCTCGATCCGCCTCGTGGCGCCGTCCTACGACTACGAGACGGGCAAGCCCACCTACCCCGGCCGCGCCCGCCAGCCGCTCCCCGGGGTCGACGTCAGCGGCTACACCACCTTCCGCGACACCCGCTTCGCCAGCAGCTTCGAGGGCGACACCCTGATGGGCGTCGGCACGAGGGCCCGACTGCCGTTCAAGGTCCAGCAGTTGGCGGACAAGATCGTCATCGACGTCGCGCACACCTGGTGAGACCACGCCGGGGACCGGCCGTCGTACGCCGGTCCCCGGCCCGGTCGCCGCGGGCGAGCTGGTTGACTGTGCACGACCACGTGCACGGCGAAGGAGGACCATGCCCGACCTGCGGATCGGCGGAACCCGGCTCCAGTACGACGACGAGGGCGCCGGCGACCCCGTCGTCCTCGTGATGGGGCGCGGCGCCGGAGGACGCGTCTGGCACCTCCACCAGGTCCCCGCCCTCAAGGCGGCCGGGCACCGTGTCGTCACCTTCACCAACCGGGGCATCCCGCCGAGCGACCCGTGTCCCGAGGGGTTCACGATCGACGACATGGTTGCCGACACGGCCGGCCTCATCGAGCACCTCGGCCTCGGCCCGTGCCGGGTCGTCGGCACCTCCCTGGGCGCCTACGTCGTCCAGGAACTCATGGTCGCCCGGCCCGAGTTGGTCAGCCAGGGCGTCCTGATGGCCACCCACGGCCGCACCGACGCCTACCGCCGCGCCGCCATTGCCGCCGAACGCGCCCTGCACGCCGAGGGGTTGACGCTCCCCGCCGCCTACACGGCCTGGAACCGCGCCCTGCGCAACCTCTCCCCGGCCACCCTCGACGACGAACAGCGCCTCCAGGACTGGCTGGACCTCTTCGAGTTCGCCCGCGAGGACGCCGGGCCCGGCAGCCGCGTACAGCTCGAACTCACCGCCCCCGACGGCAGGTTGGCCGCGTACCGGGAGATCAGGACGCCCACGCTGGTGATCGGTTTCGCCGACGACGCAGCCCTCCCGGCCCGGCTCAGCCGCGAGGTCGCCGACGCGATCCCGGGTGCGGTGTACCGGGAGGTCAAGGACTGCGGCCACTACGGCTATCTCGAACGCCCGGACGCCGTCAACCGGTTGCTGCTCGACTTCTTCCGGGGCGCCGGCCGCTGAGGCGTTCTTGAAGCCCTGAGGCGGGCCGCCGTACCGTGCGGGGACGACCGTCGCAGGGAAAGGCGGGACATGACCCACGTCGAGGACGAACTGCTGACCCAGCCCGCGTGCTGGACCCGTGCCGTCTCCCGAGCCGCCGACCACAAGGCAGAGTTGCCCGCCCCCGGCGAACGCGTCGCGATCGTCGGCTGCGGCACCTCCTACTACATGGCCCAGGCGGCGGCAGCCCTGCGGGGCGGCGAGACGGACGCCTGGGCCGCCTCGGAGTTCCCGTACGACCGCCCCTACGACCGCGTCGTCGCCCTCACCCGCTCCGGCACGACGACGGAAGTCCTGGACCTCCTGCGCCGGTTGCGCGGCCGGACCCGCACGACCGCGATCACCGCCGACCCGGACGCGCCCGTCGGGACGGCCGCCGACGCCATCGTCTCCCTCACCTACGCCGACGAACGCTCCGTCGTCCAGACCCGGTTCGCCACCACGGCCCTCACCCTCCTGCGCGCCCACCTCGGCCTGCACCCGGACACGGCAATACCCGACGCCCGTACGGCACTTGCCGAACCGCTGCCCCAAGGGCTCGTGGAATGCCGCCAGTTCACGTTCCTCGGACGCGGCTGGAGCGTCGGGCTCGCCCACGAGGCCGCGCTGAAGATGCGCGAGGCGTCCCTCGCGTGGACCGAGGCGTACCCGGCGATGGAGTACCGGCACGGACCCATCAGCGTCAGCACGGCCGGGACGGCGACCTGGATGTTCGGCGAGGCGCCCGACGGACTCGACCGACAGGTACGCGACACCGGGGCGTTGTGGATCCAGGGCGAACTGGACCCGCTGGCCGAACTGGTCCGGGCCCAGCGGCTCGCGGTGGCCGTCGCGGCGGCCCGGGGACTCGACCCCGACCGGCCCCGCCACCTCACACGCTCGGTGATCCTCACGCCCTGAACGTCCGGAGGCGCACGATGCCCCTCACCACCACAGCCGACCTCGTCACCAGCGCCGCTCGACTCCGGTCCGCCGTCGCCGCGTTCAACGTCATCACCCTGGAGCACATCGAGGCGGTCGTCGAAGGCGCCGAGTCCCTCGGGGTGCCGGTCGTGCTCCAAGTCAGCGAGAACGCGGTCCGGTTCCGGCGCGGTCAGGTCCACGCCCTCGCCCGCGCCGCTCTCACGGTCGCCCGACAGGCCGCCGTACCCGTCGCGTTGCACCTCGACCACGTCCGGGACGACCGGCTCCTGAGGCAGGCCGCCGACGCCGGGTTCAGCTCGGTGATGTACGACGCCTCGCATCTGCCGTACGACGAGAACCTCGCCGCGACGCGGGGTGCGGTCGGGTGGGCGCACTCTCAAGGGGTGTGGATCGAGGCCGAGTTGGGGGAGATCGGCGGGAAGCGGGGGGCGCACGCGCCCGGGGTGCGGACCGATCCCGGCCAGGCGCGGGCGTTCGTCGCGGACTCCGGTGTGGACGCGCTGGCCGTCGCGATCGGCAGCACGCACGCCATGACCAGCCGTACCGCCGCCCTCGATCACGACCTGCTGAAACGGCTCGCGGACGCCGTCGACGTACCGCTCGTCCTGCACGGCTCCTCCGGGGTGCCGGACAGCGAACTCACCGCCGCCGTCGCGGGCGGCATCGCCAAGGTCAACGTCGGGACGGCCCTCAACGTCGCGATGACCGGGGCGATTCGCGTGCATCTGCGGGAGCATCCGCAGGAGGTGGACTCCCGTGCGTATCTCGGCGCCGGGCGGGAGGCGATGGCGCAGGAGGCCGCGCGGATCCTGCGGGTGGTCGGCCAGGTGTGAGCGGGGGCCGCACGCGGCGACCGGCAGGGGCGGGCCCGCGGGATTTCGACCTCGACCTCTGCCGCACCCCCTCGGCCGCCCACGTTCCCGTTCCCGCGTCGGCTCAGCCCTGCTTGACCGCCCTCAGCACCACGAACTTCGGGTTCCCGGCCACGACTTCGCTGTTCCCGAACAGCTTGCGCAGCGTGATGTGGTAGCCGAGGTGCCGGTTGCCCACGACCCACAGCTCGCCGCCCGGCCGCAGCACCCGCCGCGCCCCGCCGAACATCCGCCGCGCCGTCGCGTCGGTCGTGGCCTGGTGGGAGTGGAACGGCGGGTTGTTGAGGACGACGTCCACGCTGGCGTCCGGCACCCCCGCGAGCCCGTCCCCGACCCGGAACTCGGCGTGCCCCGGCACCCCGTTGGCCTTGTACGTCGCCTCCGCCGAGGCCACCGCCTGGAACGACTCGTCGGTGAACAGCACCTCGGCGCGCGGGTTGGCCAGCGCCACCGCCGTCCCCACGACGCCGTTGCCGCAGCCGAGGTCCACCACCCGGCGCACGCCCGTCGTACCGGGCAGATGCGCGAGGAAGAAGCGCGTGCCGATGTCGAGGCGGTCGGCGCAGAAGACGCCCGCGTGCCCGACGACCGGACGGCCGGAGAGGACCCCGACGTCGTCCGGGAGGGCGTAGCCGTACGGCCACGGGTTCGCCGGGCGCTCCAGCGCCGGGTCCGGGACGGTGAGGATCAGGCGGGCCTTCTGGCGGGCCAGGGAGGTGCGGGTGGGGCCCAGGATCCGTTCGAACAGGCGCAGCGTCGAGGTGTGGATCTCCTTGACCATGCCGGTGCCGACGACGACCGTGTCCGCGTGCAGCGCCGGCGCGAGCCGCAGGAGCTGGTCCTCCAGGAGCGCGAGGCTCTTCGGGACGCGCACCAGCAGGACGTCGATCCGCGCGGGCGGCGGATCCTGCGTGGTCAGCAGCCGTACGGCGCCGGTCGCGACGCCGGCCCGCGCCAGGTTCGCCCGGGTCGCCTCCTGGCCCAGCCACGAGTCGGTGATCTGCGTCGGCTCCGCCCCGGCGAGCGCCGTGACCAGCGCGCCCCACCGGTCGCCGAGCACGACGACCGTGCCGGTCAGCGGCACCGCCTGCTCGTGCAGATGCGTGAGCAGATACGCGTCGGCGGCGTCCCAGGCACGCAGCCTGTCACGCGGGTCCTCGGGGAAGCGGCTCAGCTCCAGCTCGCCCCACGGCGTCGTCATACGGTCGTTCATCGTCAGCCAGGCTAGCCGAACCCCAGCTCAGACCGGGTGCGGCAAGATGGTCCGATGGACGCCGAGCTGTTTCCCCGGGAGCGTACGCGGGTCGCCCCGGGCGCCGTGCACGTACCCGACTGGCTGGACGAGGCCGCCCAGCGCGACCTCCTCACGGCCTGCCGGGAGTGGGCCCGCCCCCCGGCAGGCCTGCGCACGGTCCGCACCCCGGGCGGCGGCACCATGACCGCCCGCCAGGTCTGCCTGGGCTGGCACTGGTACCCGTACGCCTACTCATGCACGGCCGCCGACGGGGACGGCAGCCCGGTGAAACCCTTCCCCGCGTGGCTCGGGGAGCTGGCGCGGCGGGCGGTCGCGGCGGCGTACGGCACCCCGCCGGACCCGGGGCCGGCGTACGACATCGCGTTGGTGAACTTCTACGACGGGGACGCCCGGATGGGCATGCACCGGGACGCCGAGGAGCGGTCGGATGCGCCGGTCGTGTCGCTGAGCCTGGGGGACCGCTGCGTGTTCCGGTTCGGGAACGCCGGGACGCGGGGGCGGCCGTACACGGACGTCGAGCTGCGCAGCGGGGACCTGTTCGTGTTCGGCGGGGACTCGCGGCTGGCGTACCACGGGGTGCCGAAGGTGCTTGCGGGGACGGCGCCGGAGGGGCTCGGGCTCACCGGGCGGCTGAACGTGACGCTGCGCGTCAGCGGATTCGCGCACGGCCACGACACCGAGCGGATCATGGGAGACTCGCCCTCATGAGCGGCAAGGCGGACCCCCGGCCGGCGGGGGAAGGGACCACCTCAAGGGCGCGGTTGGACCGGGGACGCGGTGCGCTCGGGCCCGCGCTGGAGCTCGTGCACACCGGGCGGGCGCCGACGCGCGCGGTCCTCACCGCCGAACTCGGTGTGACACGCGCCACCGCGGGCGCGGTCGCCGCCGAACTGGAGGCGCTCGGCGTGATCCGGGTGGACGCGCATCCGACGGCCGCCGCCGGTTCCCAGGGCCGCCCCTCCCACCGGCTCGAACTCGCCGAGGACGGGCCGGTGGTGCTGGCCGCGCAGGTCCACGCCGACGGTTTCCGGGCCGCGTTGGTCGCGCTGGGCGGCAGGATCGTGGCGACGACGCCGAGTTGTGAGGCGGTCGACGCGGATCCGGCGAAGATCCTCAGCGCGGTCGTCGAGGCGGGCGCCGAGCTGCTGCTCAGCAGCGGACGCCGCTGCGTCGGCGCCGGGCTCGCCGTCCCCTCGGCCGTCGCCGAGCCCGAGGGCCTGGCCCTCAACCCCCTGCACCTGGCCTGGCCGGTGGGGGCGCCGGTGCGGGAGATCTTCGCCGAGCGGATCGCCGCGGCCGGTGTCGAGGGGCCCGCGTTCGCCGCGAACGACGTGAACCTCGCGGCGCTCGCCGAGCACCGGCACGGCGCCGGGCGGGGCGCCCGCGACCTGCTGTGCGTGGCCACCGGGCACCGGGGCGTCGGCGGCGCCCTCGTCCTCGACGGCCGTCTGCACACGGGGAGTTCGGGGCTCGCGCTGGAGGTCGGCCACCTCACGGTGAACCCCGAGGGCCGCCCCTGCCACTGCGGCAGCCGCGGCTGCCTCGACGTCGAGGCCGACCCGCTGGCCCTGTTGACCACCGCCGGGCGCGAACCCGGGCCCGAGGGCTCGCTGTTGCACCAGGCGAACCGGCTGATCCGCGAGGAGTACGGCGACCCCGTGGTCCGCGCCGCGGCCGAATGCCTCATCGACCGGCTGGGGTTGGGGCTCGCCGGGCTGGTGAACATCCTCAACCCCGACCGCATCATCCTCGGCGGACTGCACGGCACGCTCTTCGACGCCGACCCGGAGCGGCTACGGGCCGTCGTCGCCGAGCGGAGCCTGTGGGGGAGGAGCGGGAGTGTGCCGATCATCGCCTGTTCGCTGGGCCACAACAGCCTGGTGGGGGCTGCCGAGTTGGCGTGGCAGCCGGTGCTGGACGATCCGTTGGGGACGCTGGGCGGATAGGCGGGGGCGGCTTTCTCCGGGGGCGTTCTTCTTTGGGGCGCGTCGCGTCAGAGCGTCGTTCCGCCGTCGATCAGCAGGTCCGTGCCGACCAGCGGGGCCGAAGTGTCCGACGCCAAGTACAGGACGGCTTCGGCGACTTCGGCGGTCGTGACGGACCGGCCGAGCGGTGACTGCTCCTTCATCCGCGCCGCCCGGCCCTCCTCCGTCTCGCCCGGCAGCAGGGACATGGACGTCCGAGTGACGCCGGGGCTCACGGAGTTGATGCGGACGCCGTCACGGATGTGTTCCAGGGCGGCGCCCCGGGTGAGGGAGACGGCGGCGGCCTTGCTCGCGGAGTAGGCGGTCACGCCCGGCTTCTGCGCGTACGCACCGAGGTTCGAGGCGACGTTGACGATCGCGCCGCCGCGCGGCTGGGCGCGCATCTGCCGTATCTCGGCCCGCAGCGCGAGGAAGAGGCCGGTCAGGTTGGTGTCCAGGACCGCGTGCCAGTCCGCCGGGTCGGTGTCGGCGAGCGGCTGCCCGGCCCGGATGATCCCGGCGTTGTTCACCGCGACGTCGAGGGAGCCGAACCGCTCTACGGTGGCCCCGACCAGCGCGTCGACGCTGTCGGGGTCCGTGACGTCGGCGGGCAGGGCGAGCGCCGTGCCGCCCGCCTGCTCGACGAGCGCGACCGTCTCCTCCAGCGCGGCACGGGTGCGTCCGGCGGCGACGACGTTCGCACCCTCGGCCGCGAAGGCGAGCGCGAGGGCGCGGCCGATGCCGGAACCGGCGCCGGTGACGAGGGCTGTGCGGCCGGAGAAACGCTGCTGGGACATGGGTAGCCTTTCCAGAACGAACGGTCTTGAATAAGGGCAGGGGTTGGGTGAGGGTGGGGGTGTCTGTGGTTGAGGGCGGTCTCGCGAAAGGGTGAGGGTGTCAGTCCAGCAAGGTCAGCGCCTGCTCCGCCGCGTCCCGCACCCGCGCCGCCGGATCCGCCGACGCCTTGCCGACGACCCGCAGACCCTGGAGGAGGACCAGCAGCATCCGGGCGAGCGCGTGCGGATCGCGGTCCGGCGTCAACTCGCCCTGGGCCTGGGCCCGTACGAGCGCCGAGTGCAGCAGCGTCTCCAGGTGCTCCCAGCCCGCCTCGACGCGGAGCGCGGCCGCGGGGTCGTGCGGGGCGAGTTCGACGGCCGTGTTCGCGACGAAACAGCCGCGTGCGCGGGCGGGTTCGGCCGTGGACTCGGCGGCGAAGCGCCGGACGACCTCCCGGACGCCGGGCAGCGCGGGGCCCGGCGCGGACAACTCCTGTACCAGCGCCGGGTTCATGAGCTCGCCGTAGCGGTCGAGCGCCTTGAGGTACAGGTCGTGCTTGCTGCCGAAGGTGGCGTAGATGCTGGCGCGGGCGATGCCGAGATGCTCGACGAGGTCGGCCATCGAGGTGGCCTCGTAGCCGCGCCGCCAGAACAGCTCCAGGGCTGCCTGGAGGGCGGCGTCCGGGTCGAATTCCTTGGTCCTCGCCATGCGGGGAGCCTAGGTCATTCGAGAACGAGTGGTCAATTAAGCGCGGTGAGGCTCCACAGGGCCGCCACCGCCGGTCGCCGCAGATCCGCCCGGCGTACGCAGAGGCCGACCGTGAGGGGCTCCGGCTCCGGTGCCACGGGGACGACGGTCAGGCGGTCGCGCACGGCGCTGTGCTCCAGGACCAGCCGGGGGACGATGCCGGTTCCGCAGCCGAGGGCGACGAGCGCCAACAGGGCTTCGTGGCCGTCGGGTTCGCAGGCGACCTCGGGGGTCAGACCCCGGGCGCGGAACCAGCGGTCGGCGGCCTCGCGGACCAGGCCGCGCTGGGGGAGGACGAAGGGGCCGGTGGGGGAGTGAGGCGGGGTGGTGCGCGCCGGCGCGGGGTTCGCGGCGGGCGCCTCGCTGATGTGCGCCGGCTCGCTACCCGCAAGGCCGGCACGCGCAGGGTCGCTACCCGGAAGGCCGGCACGCCCAGGCCCGGAGTCCTGGCTGCGTTCCAGCCCGGAGTCCCCCGCACCGCCGCGCGTCGTCACGAACACCAGCTCCGTCGTCGCGACCGTCCTGCTCGCCAGCCCCTCCGGGAGCCGCTCCGGAATACCCGCCACGGCGACGTCCGCGTCGCCCTCGTCGAGCCGGGCCAGCGCCGCCGCCGCGTCCCCGGTGCGCAGGTCCAGCCGTACGTGGGGGTGGGCCGCGCGGAACGGCGCCAACAGGGCGGGCAGCAGCGCCTGGCAGGCCGTGACCGTCGCGAACACCGAGAGGTTGCCGGTGAGTTGAGCCGGGTCGGGATGCTCCTCGCGGTACGCGCGCCACAACTCCAGCGCCTGGGCGGCGTATTCGCGGAAGCGGTGGCCCTCGGCAGTGAGCGCGACCCCGCGCGGTCCCCGGTCGAAGAGCCGGTGACCGAGGTCCGTCTCCAGCCGCTGCACCGTCCGCGTGAGCGTCGCCGGACTGACGTGGCAGTCCAGACTGGTCCGCCCGAAGTTCAGCGACTGCGCCAGATGGAGGAAGAGCCTCAGCTCCCGATGGTCGTCCCGCATACTCTGACCTGCCCGTTTCGTTTGATGCAACGCGGCGATGCGAGAGTTGCGCTTGTCGCAACACCTGGCCGGAGCCTACAACTCGGACATGACCTTCACCTCCCGCGTCTTCCCCCTCGACACCCTCGACGTCCCCGGCGGCACGGAGACCGTCCTCCCCGGCGGACGCCACCTCTTCCCCCTGCTGCCCGAGGCGTTCGCGGGCGTCGAGCGCATCGGCGTCCTCGGCTGGGGTCCGCAGGGCCGCGCCCAGGCCCTCAACCTCCGTGACTCCCTCGCCGGTTCACCGATCCGGGTCACCGTCGGACTGCGCCCCGGCTCCCGCTCCGCCGCCGACGCCCGAGCCCTCGGCTTCACCGAGGAGGACGGCACCCTCGGCGACTGGCTCACCGTCGCCGCCGCGAGCGACCTCGTGATCCTGCTCATCGCGGACGCGGCCCTCGCCGCCCACCACGAGGAGATCTTCGGCGTGCTGAAACCGGGCGCCGTCATCGGCCTCTCGCACGGCTTCCTCCTCGGCCATCTCCGGGAGACCGGCGGGGAGTTCCCGCCCGGACACGGTGTCATCGCCGTCTGCCCCAAGGGCATGGGCGACTCCGTCCGCCGCCTCTACGAACAGGGCGCGGAGGTCAACGGCGCCGGGATCAACGCCAGTTTCGCCGTCCACGCCGACCCCGACGGCCGCGCCACCGACCTCGCCCTCGGCTGGTCCGTCGCCCTCGGGGCG
This sequence comes from Streptomyces sp. 4F14, assembly GCF_048159485.1. Taxonomy (NCBI): domain Bacteria; kingdom Bacillati; phylum Actinomycetota; class Actinomycetes; order Kitasatosporales; family Streptomycetaceae; genus Streptomyces; species Streptomyces sp. 4F14. The sequence goes on along the minus strand of NZ_JBLRVY010000008.1, from coordinate 367,359 downwards.
CCGTACACCTTCCGGACCACCCTGGAGAGCGAGTACCTCTCGGACATCGTCGGCGAGCGCGCCATCCTGCTCGGCGCCGTGCACGGCATGGTCGAGAGCCTGTACGGACGGTTCCGGCTGGCCGGGGACGACGAGGTCACGGCGTACGAGAGGTCCTGCGAGGCCGTGACCGGGCCCATCGCCCGCACTGTCTCGCGCGCCGGACTGCGCGCCGTGCGCGAGGAGTTGGGGGACGCGGAGCGGGACGTCTTCGACCGCGCCTACACCGCGGCGTACGGGCCCGCGCGGGAGATCGTCGCCGAGATCTACGACGAGGTCGCCGACGGCACCGAGCTGCGCAGCGTGATCCTGGCCGAACGGCGGCTCGTGGCACGGGAGATGAGCCGGATCGGCGGGTCGCCGATGTGGGCGGCTGCGCCTCGCGTCCAGGCCCGGCGCGGTCAAGTCGCGGTCGCCGTCGAGCCGTTCACCGCCGGGGTGTTCGTCGCGACGATGGTCGCGCAGATCGACGAGTTCGCCGAACGCGGGCACCCGTGGTCCGAGATCGTCAACGAGTCGGTGATCGAGGCCGTGGACTCGCTGCTGCCGTACATGCACGCCCGCGACGTCGCCCACATGGTCGACAACTGCTCGCGCACCGCCCGGCTCGGGGCCCGGCGCTGGGGGCCGCGCTTCCAGGCGGCGTACGAGCAGGTCGCGTTCCCGGCCGCCGAACTCCCCGCCGACGCCAAGTTGTTGAAGGCGTTCGACGAGCATCCCGCGCATCAGGCGCTGGCCGCGGCGGCCCGGCTGAGGCCGTCCGTGGACATCGCGGTGGCGTGAAACAGGGGCGAGGCGTGAGCCGCGTCGGTTCGCGTACCGCGCGCGTACGCAGGGAGGATGAGCCCATGAACGAGAAACTCACCGTCGCCGTCCTCGGCACCGGCATCATGGGCGCCGCGATGGCCCGCAACCTCGCCCGCGCCGGACACACCGTCCACGCCTGGAACCGCACCCGCGCCAAGGCCGAACCGCTGACCGCCGACGGCGCGCGCGTCGTGGACACCCCCGCCGAGGCGGTGCGCGGCGCGGACGCCGTGGTGACCATGCTGTACGACGGCGGCGCGGTCCTGGACGTCATGCGCGACGCGCTGCCGGGCCTGGGCGAGGGCACCCTGTGGGTCCAGTCGACGACCGCCGCGCTCGACTCGGTCGGCCGGCTCGCGGACTTCGCCGAGGCTCACGGTCTGGTCTTCTTCGACGCCCCCGTCCTCGGCACCCGGCAGCCGGCCGAGGCGGGACAGCTCACGGTGCTGGCGGCGGGCGCCGTCTCCCAACGCGCCGCTGTCGCCCCGGTGTTCGACGCGGTCGGCGCCCGGACCGTGTGGACCGGCGAGGAGCCCGGCGGCGCGACGCGGCTCAAACTCGTCGCCAACAGCTGGGTGTTGGCCGCGACCGCCGCCACCGGCGAGGTCCTCGCCCTCTCCCAGGCCCTCGACGTCGACCCGCAGGACTTCTTCGCCCTGATCGCCGGCGGCCCCCTCGACATGGGCTACCTCCACGCCAAGGCGGCCCTCATCCTCGAAGACCGCCTGTCCCCGGCCCAGTTCGGCGTGACGACGGCCGAGAAGGACGCCCGCCTGATCGCCGAGGCGGGGCGTTCCCACGGAGTCCGCCTCGACGTCGCCGAGGCCGCCGCCGAACGCCTGGCACGGGCGGCAGCGGCGGGACACGGCGAGGAGGACATGGCGGCGGCGTACTTCGCGAGCTTCGAGACGGGGCCGGAGACGGACACGAAGCGCAACGGCTGACGCTCACCGCCATGCGCCGGCACGGCTGAACGCTCCCACGCGCCACCACGCCCCGGAGCGGTTCCCCCTGTTCGCCGCCCCGGCGCGGCTGACAACTCCCGCGCACCACCCCCTCACCGCCACTCCACGGAGAACGCCCGCCCCGCGTTCTCCGTGAACATCCGCCCCACCACCCCCTCCCCGACCCCCGCCACCAGCCGCTCCCGCACCCTCCGCAACAGATACGGCATCCCCGGCCCACCATTCACCGACCGTGCGGCAGCGGTCGTCGTGTCGCCCCCGAGAAGCAGCCGCTGACCGAACCCGCCCTCGACGAGGGCGAGTACGGCGTCCGGCATCCGCCAGTCGGTGGCGTGATGAGCGGACGACGGCCCGTCGAAGGCCAAGTAGCAGCCGCTCTCGGCGATATGACGATGCATCACGAGATCGGGTGAACGATTGAGGTGCCCCAGAACCACCCGCTCCGGCGGCACCCCCAACTCCCCGCACAGCAGGTCGAGTACGTCGAGCGCCCCCGTCCCCAGCTCCAGATGGACGGCGATCGGCGCCCCGGTCGCACGGTGGGCCTCGGCGGCGGCGGCCATGGTCCACCGGGCGTGCGCATCGAGCCCGTGGAAGCCGCCCGCCACCTTCACGAGCCCCGCCCGCACCCCCGACACCCCGATCCCCACGGTGAGTTCGGCGACGAACACCTCCGCGAGCCGGGGCCCACGCACCTCCGCCAGGACCTCGTCGCCGTAGTGCCGCGCCTGGTGCAACCCGGTCGCGGCGACGATGTTCACCCCCGACTCCCGTGCCAGGGACGGCAGATCGGCCGCGCGCCGCCCCATCCGGTAAGGCGTCCACTGCACCACCGACCCGCCGCCCAGCTCCCGGAACGCGGCCAACTCGGCCCGCGCGGCCGAGGCGCTGCGCAACTCCTGTCCGGGGAGGAGCGGACTGCTGAGGAACAGGTGATCGTGCGCGTCGCAGACGCCGAGCCGCTCGGGCGGCACATCCCCCAGCACCGTCCGGACGGCCCTCACCACTGCCGCCCCCTAGGCAACTCCGCGAGCCCGGGCGCCGACAGATGCAGTACACGGAACACATCGCCCTCCGCCTTCGGGGCGTCGTGCGCCCACAGCGAGAACCGCACGATCTCCCACCGCGAGGTGTCCACGCCCGCCGCGGCCACCAACACCCCGTCCCCGCGGGCGAGTTCACCGACCGCTTCCGCCTCGTCCGCCATCACCTCGTCCGCCGCGACGGGCACCCGCTGCCGTACGGCGACGACGGCGGGCGAACCGGCGGCGCCGCCGGCCTCGTAGGCCACCCCGCTCCACTGCCGTACGGCAGGCCGCCCGAAGTCGTCGCTCAGCTTCTGGAACGGGCCGCCCCACAGGAAGCGGTTCATGCCCTGCACGGTGCGCCACAGGTAGAACGGCGCGTACTGGTTGACCGGCGAGCCGTCGACGCCGCGTTCGCGTACGAGGTACGCCTTGAGGCCGAGGCCCTGCCAGTCGTCGAGGAGGTGCCCGACGCGGGCCACACGCGCGCGGATGACGCTCATGTCGTAGTCGGCGGGGAGGGCGATTTCGTACTGCATCGCGTGCACGGGGGTTCCTTCAGTTCCGGGGTGCGAGAAGGGTGAGCAGGCCGCGGACGCCCGCGTCGAACGCGTCGGGTGAGCCCGAGGCGCGGGCCAGGACGTACCCGCCCTGGACGGTCGCCACGACCGCCGAGGCGATCTCCGCCGGGTCCAGTGAGGCCGCGAACTCGCCCTGCTCCTGGCCGAGTTCGACGATCCCGGCGATCCGCGCGCGGATCCGGGCGAGCGTCTCGTCGACGGGCGCCCGGAGTTCGGGGCTGGCCATGACGTCGGGGTCCATCGTGAGACGGCCGACCGGGCAGCCGCGCAGGACGTCGCGCTCGCGGCGCAGGTAGGCCGCGATGCGGTCGTACGGAGTGCCCGGCGTGTCGAGGGCCGCCTCCGCGGTGGCGAGCAACTCCTCGGCCGTACGCCGGATCGCGGCCAGCGCCAGGTCGGGCTTGCCCTTGAAATGGTGGTACATGCTGCCCTGCCCGGCGCCCGCGCGCTCCAGGATCGCCTTGGGGCTGGTGCCGACGTAACCGCGCTCCCACAGCAGCTCGCGGGTGGACTCGATGAGGCGTTCCGAGGTGCTCATGACCGTACTGTACATACTAGTAGTTACAGAACTTCAGGGGGCCGTCAGGGGAGGACCGCGCGATCTCCCGCGTACTCCCCCGGAGGTACGCGAGGTGCCGCCACCCGTGCGACGACCCCGGCCCCCTCCCGGCGAGAACCTCGACAGCGACGGACCGACCGCTGCCGAAGGAGATGACCGGCGATGAACACCCTGGCGAACGGATACGGGGGCCCCGGCCCCTGGATCCTGCTGTTCCCCCTGGTCTGGGCGGCGGCCGTGGCCGCCGTCGTGACCGTCGTACGCCGCACGGGACGGCGAACGCGCCCCGGCGCACGCCCCCTCGGGGACGCGCCCCTCGCCGTCCTCGGCCGCCGCTTCGCCGCCGGGGAGATCGACGAGGACGAGTACTGGCGCCGCCAGTCGGTCCTGGAGGAGCACTTCGGCCGCAAGGCGGGTGAGACGCCGTGACCGCCACGACCGCCGCGCGGGTCGTCGACGCCGTGAAGGTGTACGGCGCCGGCGACACCGCCGTACGCGCGCTTGACGGCGTGAGCGTGGAGTTCCCCGCCGGGCGGTTCACCGCGATCATGGGGCCGTCGGGGTCGGGGAAGTCGACGCTGATGCACTGCGCGGCCGGGCTCGACACGCTGACCTCGGGGGCCGCGTGGATCGGGGACACCGAACTGGGCTCGCTCGACGACCGGCGCCTGACGGTGCTGCGCCGGGACCGGGTCGGGTTCGTGTTCCAGGCGTTCAACCTGCTGCCGACGCTCACCGTCGCCGAGAACATCCGGCTGCCCCTCGACCTCGCCGGGCGGCGCGGGGACGACGAGTGGATCGACGCGTTGATCGACGTCGTCGGCCTGCGCGACCGCCTCCACCACCGCCCCTCGCAGCTCTCCGGCGGCCAGCAGCAGCGCGTCGCCGTCGCCCGCGCCTTCGCCGGACGCCCCGACGTCGTCTTCGCCGACGAACCCACCGGCAACCTCGACTCCCGCGCGGGCGAAGAGGTCCTCGGCCTCCTCGCCCGCACCGCTCGCGAGACCGGCCGCGCGGTCGTCATGGTCACCCACGACCCCCGCGCCGCCGCCCACGCCGACGAGGCCGTCTTCCTCGCGGACGGCCGCCTGGTCGACCGCATGCAGGCACCGACGGCGGACCGGGTGCTGGACCGGTTCAAGGCGTTCGAGGTACGGGCGGGGGCGACACGGCCATGAACGGCACCGCACCCGACACCCCACCGCCCACCGGCACACCCGCCCCCAACTCCGTCCGCACCGCCCTCCGCCTCAGCCTCGCCGCCCTCCGCGCCCACCGCCGCCGCTTCGCCGGAACGTTTCTCGCCGTGTTCCTCGGCGTCTCCTTCCTCGCGGGCACCCTCGTGATGGGCGACACCCTGCGCGCGGGCTTCGACACGATGTTCGGCAGCGCGACCGCCGGCACGGACGCCGTGGTCAGGGGCGCCGACGCGATCACCACCCCCGACGACAGCCAGGGCGTACGGCGGCCCGTGCCGGCCGCGCTGGCCGGCGACCTGTCCCGCGTCCCCGGCGTCGCCGCCGCCGAGCCCGACATCCAGGGCGCCGGACAGCTCCTGGGCCGCGACGGGAAGCCCATCGGCGGCAAGGGCCCGCCCACCCTCGCCGGCAACTGGATCACCGACCCGCGCCTGAACCCGTACCGCCTCGCCGAGGGCCGCGCCCCCACCCGCCCCGGAGAGGCCGTCGTCAACCGGGCCACCGCGAAGAAGGGCGGCCTGCGCCTCGGCGACACGACGATCCTGCGCACCCCCGACCCCGTACGCGTGAGGATCGTGGGCCTGGCGACCTTCGGCGGCGCCGACGGCATGGCCCAGGTCACCTACACGGGCCTGACCCGCGCGGACGCGGAACGGTACCTCACCGCGCGCCCCGGCCTCGCGACGGGCATCCTCGTGCGGGCGGCGGACGGGGTGAGCCAGCAGGAGCTGGTCCAGCGGCTGACTCCCGTCCTCCCCAAGGGAGTCGAGGCCATCACCGGCCAGGAGTCCGCCCGCGAGGACACCGACATGATCTCCCGTCAGTTCCTGGACGTCTTCACGGCGTTGCTGCTGGTCTTCTCCGGAATCGCCCTGCTGGTCGCGACGTTCTCCATCCACAACACGTTCGCGATCGTCGTCGCCCAACGCACCCGGGAGAACGCCCTGTTGCGGGCCGTGGGCGCGTCCCGGCGGCAGGTCACGGCAACCACCCTCACCGAGGCGGCGGTTGTCGCGGTGACCGCGTCGGCGGCCGGACTCGCGGGCGGCATCGGCATCGCCGCCGGCCTCAAGGCCCTGTTCCCGGCGATCGGATTCCCCTTCCCCGACGGCGAGTTGATGATCGGCGCCCTCTCGCTCGCCCTGCCCCTGCTGGTCGGCATCGTGGTGTGCCTGATCTCCGCGCTGCTGCCCGCCGTCCGGGCCGGACGCACGGCACCGCTGGCGGCCCTGCGGGACGTGGCGGTCGACGCGTCGGGAGCCTCGCGCCGGCGAGCTGCCGTCGGGGCCGTACTGCTGGCGATCTCGGCCGGCGTCCTGGTCTCACCGTCCCTGTGGACGGCGGGACTTGGCGCCGTACTCGTCCTGGCGGCCTTCGTGGTCCTGGGCCCGGTCGCGTCGTCGGCCGTGATCCGGTTGCTGGGCGGCCCGCTGGCGAGGCTGCGCGGCGTCACCGGCGCCCTGGCCCTGCGCAACGCGCTGCGCAGCCCCCGGCGGACGGCCGCCACGGCGAGCGCGCTGATGATCGGCGTGGCCGTGGTGTCCCTGTTCACCGTGTTCGGGGCCTCGCTCAAGGCGACGATGGACCGGACCGTCGCGCGCTCCTTCGCGGGCGATCTCGCCGTGAGCGCACCGGCGTTCGGCGCGGGCGGCAGCGGACTGAGCCCGGCCCTGGCCCCGGCGCTCGACAAGCTGCCGGAGGTCGCCACGGCCGTAGGTCTCGGCAAGGGCGTGGCCGAAGTGAACGGCTCCGGCCGGGAGTTGACGGTCACCGACCCCACCGCCCTGGCCCGCACCTTCGAACTCGGCACGATCCAGGGCGACCTGGGCACCCTCGGCACCGACGGCATCGCGGTCACCCGCACGGAGGCCCGCGAGCAGCACCTCGCCGTCGGCTCCACGACCCGCCTCACCTTCACGGACGGACAGCGCCTCACCTTCACCGTCCGCGCCCTGTACGGCCGTTCGGAACTCGCCGGCGACTACGTCATCACCCGCCAGGCATGGGCCCCGCACCGCACCCAGGACCACGACACCCTGGTCGCGGTCTCCCTCAGGGCGGGCGTCGGCGAACAGGCCGGCAAGGCCGCCGTCGAGCAGGTCGCCGCCCGGTACGGCGATCCGGAGGTGCAGACCCGCGACGAGTACGCCCGGTCCTCGGCGAGCGGCATCGACATGATGCTCACCCTCGTCTACGCACTATTGGCGCTCGCCGTCCTCATCGCCCTGCTCGGCATCGCCAACACCCTGACCCTCGCCCTCCACGAACGCACCCGGGAACTGGGCCTGTTGAGGGCCGTCGGTCAGACGCGGGCGCAACTGCGGGCGATGGTCCGCTGGGAATCGGTGCTGGTCGCGGCGTTCGGCACGACGGGTGGGCTGGGACTGGGCGGCTTCCTCGGGTGGGTGCTCGTGAGGGCGTCCGACGGGGCGAGCGACAGTGACTTCGCCTTCGCCGTCCCCGTGTCGCGGCTCGCGATCGTGGCCCTGGTGGGGCTGGCGGCGGGCGTCCTGGCGGCGCTGCGGCCGGCGCGCAGGGCGGCACGGCTCGGCGTGCTGGGAGCCGTGGCCATGGAGTGAGACCGGGAAAACCCGGCCGGGCCGCGATGCACGCGGCCCGGCCTACACGGGCTGCCAGGGGTTCGTCCCGTAGCACTCCAGGAGCAGCTTCGCGGCGTCCGGGTCCACGGCGAGGCGCACCCCGTCGACGCTCGCGACCGGCAGCGCCGGGTCGATCGAGTTCGTGAGGAAGGCCGACAGCGCCGGGGTGAGGTCGGCGAGCCGCAACGCGCGCCGCTCCGACGGGACGCCCTTGGCCTCCAGGCCCCGCTGGAGCAACCGCATGGTGATGCCCGGCAGTACGGCGGCCTCGGGCCACACGACGCGCTCACCGTCGTAGAAGCAGACGTTCCAGACCGACGCCTCGGAGATCCGGCCCCGCCGGTCGGTGAACAGCGCGTCGTCGTACCCGGCGAGAGCCGCAAGACGCCGCTGGCGGGTGAGGCCGAACGTCGCGGCGTGCTTGACGTGCGGCAGGTCGCGTTCGTACGTCACCGAGCGCAGCCGCACCGGCTCGGACCCCGCCTCGGCGGGAGCGCCGACCGTCACCGCGATCCGGGGCTCCACGGCCTCCCCGCGCGCCACCGCGTCCAGCGCGCGGGCGAAGACGGTCACCCGGGCCGACACGTCCTGCGGGCCCCCGGCGAGGGCGTGGCGCAGGCAGGCCCGTACGCGCTCGGCGTCCAGGCCGGTGCCGAACAGTTCACGGGTGCTCGTGTCGAGCCGTACGAGGTGCAGGTCCAGGCCCCGGACCGCGCCGCCGCGCACCTGCATCGAGGTGAAGTGCGCGTAACTGGCGCGCGCGAGCAGCTTCAGGTCCTCGTCGTCCGCCTCGGCGCCGTCGACTTCCACGCGTTCGATGACAACCTCCTCCGTCGCCCGGCCACCTTAAGGGCACGGAGAAGCGGGGGTCAGACGCGGGCCGCCCACCGGTGCTCGGCCGTGGGCGCGAGTTCGACCACCGGGCCGTCCCGGTCCGTCGCCGACAGCGTGAACCAGACGACCTTGCCGTCCGCCCCCTCCGACCGCGCGCCCCAGCTCTCGCTGACCGCCGCCACCATCGCGAGCCCCCGGCCGCAGGTGGCCAGTGCGTCGATGTCGTGGAGGTCGTCCGCGGCCGGCACGACGGGCAGCCGGGGGTCGCGGTCCCGCACCGAGACGGTCAACCGCCCGAGCAGCAGCTCCATCTCCACCACGCAGGTCTTGTCCGGCCGCGCGTGCCGGTGGACGTTGGCCAGCAGCTCCGTCACACCGAGCGCGGCCCGGTCTATGAGGGGGTCCAACTGCCAGTAGCGCAGGTGCGCGGTGACGATTCTGCGGACCTGGCCGATCCGCGGCGGCAGGGCTTGCAGCTCTACCGTGCAGTGCCTGTTCGGGTTGCTGATCACGGCTGCGACTCCCCGACATGAGGTCCGGAGGAACACGGAGTTCGGATCGTTCCGGCAGCGCGTCCCGCACAGCGGCCGGCTGCTTTCGAGGCCGGCGGGCTGGTTCGCAGCGTCATCGCCGGTAAACCCAGAGTGAGGTGAGTTCAGGGTGGCCCAGGGGGCGCGTGGGCGCAACTTCGGGGATCCGTCACCGCCTCGCGGTACCGCAGCACAGGTCAGCCCCCCTGTGGGTGGTCCTCTTCGTCCGCCCCCGGTGCCGTGCAGTCTGCCGCCGGGGGCGGTGCGGCACCAGAGGCCGGCGGGGGTCGGCGGCCCTCGTCCGGAGCACTCGCGCGAATGCGCCCCCTGAGGGTTCCTTTGGGGCGCTCAAAGGTGTGTTTATGCAGGTGGGAAGCGTGTGACGGGTGTCTATGATCGAAGGTCCGGCCGCCTGAGCGAGCGTATGAGGAGCCCCCCCGTGACCACCCCCCAGCAGACCGCGACCCTGGACGCCGACCGCAGCGACGACGCGTACCGCGCCTGGCTGAAGGACGCCGTGCGCAAGGTGCAGGCGGACGCCAACAGATCGGCCGACACCCACCTGCTGAAGTTCCCGCTCCCCGAGTCCTGGGGCATCGACCTCTACCTGAAGGACGAGTCGACGCACCCCACGGGCAGCCTCAAGCACCGCCTGGCCCGCTCGCTCTTCCTGTACGGCCTGTGCAACGGCTGGGTCCGCCCCGGGCGCCCGGTCATCGAGGCGTCCAGTGGCTCGACGGCCGTGTCGGAGGCGTACTTCGCGAAGCTGATCGGCGTGCCCTTCGTCGCCGTCATGCCGCGCACCACCAGCGCGGAGAAGTGCCGGCTGATCGAGTTCCACGGCGGCCGATGTCACTTCGTCGACGACCCCCGCACGATGTACGAGGAGTCCGCCCGGCTCGCCGCCGAGACCGGCGGGCACTACATGGACCAGTTCACGTACGCCGAGCGCGCCACCGACTGGCGCGGCAACAACAACATCGCCGAATCCGTCTTCCGCCAACTGGAGCTGGAGCGCTTCCCGGAGCCCGCGTGGATCGTCGCGACGGCCGGCACGGGCGGCACCTCGGCGACCATCGCCCGGTACGTGCACTACATGCAGTACGACACCCGGATCTGTGTCGCCGACCCCGACAACTCCTGTTTCTACGAGGGCTGGACGACCGGCGACCCCGATGTCACCTGCGACTGCGGCTCCCGGATCGAGGGCATCGGGCGTCCGCGCATGGAACCGAGCTTCGTGCCCGGCGCGATCGACCGGATGATGAAGGTCCCGGACGCCGCGAGCGTCGCCGCCGTACGCGCCCTGGAGACGGCCATCGGCCGCAAGGCCGGCGGCTCCACGGGGACCGGGCTGTGGAGCGCCCTGAAGATCGTCGCCGAGATGGTCGCCGAGGGGCGGCAGGGGAGTGTCGTGACCCTGCTGTGCGACCCCGGTGACCGGTACCTCGACAAGTACTACTCCGACGCCTGGCTCGACCAGCAGGGGCTGGACATCACGCCGTACAGCGAGGCGATCGAGACGCTGCTCGCGACCGGGAAGTGGCAGGGCTGAACTGCCTTTTGCCGGACGCCCTTCAGCCGAGCGGCAGCGTGTACCGCACCTTGTCCTTGCCACGGGCGCCCAGCCGGTCGTAGAACCTCATCGCGTCGGTGTTCCACGCGGGCGTCTGCCACTGCACCTCCGTGAGCCCCAGCGCCCGCGCCTCGGCGACCACCGCGTCCATCAGCAGCGGGCCGAGCCCGAGCCCCCGGTGGCTCTCGCGCAGGAAGAGGCAGTCCATGTGGAGGTACTCGGTCCCGTCCCAGGTGGACAACTCCGGTGCGCAGGAGGCGTATCCGGCGAGCTCGCCGCCGTCCGTCTCGGCGACGAGGCAGCGCAGCCGCGCGGGGGAGTCCCCGAACAGCAGGCCCTCCAGCCGCCGGGCCAGGTCGGCTGGAGGGGCGGCGGCCTTCTCGTAGACGGCGTGCTCGGCGACGAGCCGGACGACCTCGGGCAGATCGGCGGGGCGGGCGTGGCGGACGAGGGTCATCGGACGCCGCCTCCGGTCGTACGGGCGCTCAGGGGGTGTGCGGCGTTGTCGGCCGGGGCCGGGGCCGGGGCCAGGGCCGGAGGCAGGGGCGCGGGCATGTCGAGGGCGGTCATATGATCATGATGCCCGGATGCCCGGATGCCCGGATGCCCGGATGCCCGGATGCCCGGATGCCCGGTCGGCCTGCTCGCCGCCGCCGATGCCCCCTCAGCCCGCCAACCGCCGGTCCAGCGCCCGCACCGCGTCCCGGAACGCCCACCCCATCCCCGGCCGGGCCGCCTTGAGGGCCAGCCGCAGCACAAGCGGACCGTCGGCGGCGAACGTCCACCGCACCCGCGTCCCGCCGCCCGCCGGGATCAGCCGCCACTCCTCCACCAGCGCCCGCAGCCCGGGCGCGTTGACGGTGTCCACCCGGTACGCGTACACCTCGGGCCCCTTCGCCGCGAGGATCGTCTCGCGGAACCGGGTGCCGCCCACGAGCCGGATCTCGCGCTCCCCGCCGTCCCCGAGCGGGCGGGCGAGCCGTACCTGACGGAACCAGTCGGCCCAGCCGGGGACGTCGTCGGCGAGGGCGTGGAACACCGCGTCCGGGGCCGCGCGCACCTCCTGCGCGAACACCATCCGGACGGGCGCGGTCTCGACGAACTCAAGCCCCACCAGGGCCAGATGACGTTGCACCGGGCGCCTCCCTCCTGAACCAGCGGGGCGCTCACCCTAGTTGACGGTCCGTCGGAAACCCAGTCTGACGACCCGTCACATGTCCACGGCCTGCACGGCCTCGCCCGCCACCACGACCCGCAGATGCTCGGCCATCTCCGCCCGGGCCGCCGACGGCAGCCCCGCGTCCGTCACCAGCGAGTCGACCTGGTCGAGCGTCGCGAACGAACTCAGGCCCACCACACCCCACTTGGTGTGGTCGGCGACCACGACGACCCGCCGCGCCGAGTGCACGAGACGCCGATTGGTCTCCGCCTCCGCGAGGTTGGGCGTCGACAGGCCCGCCTCGACGGATATGCCGTGCACGCCGAGGAACAGCACGTCGAAGTGGAGCGCGCCGATCGCCTGGTCGGCGACGGGGCCCACGAGGGAGTCGGAGGGGGTGCGCACCCCGCCGGTCAGTACGACGGTCGCGGCGCCCTGACGCGGCCCGGAGACGCGCTGCGCGGCGTGGAAGACGTCCGCGACCCGCACCGAGTTCGTGACGACGGTCAGGTCAGGCACGTCCACCAGACGGTGCGCGAGCGCGTACGTCGTCGTACCGCCGGAGAGGGCGATCGCGCTGCCGGGGGCGACGAGGGTCGCCGCGGCCACCGCGATGTCCTCCTTCGCGGTGAGTTCGAGGCCCGACTTGGCCTCGAAGCCCGGCTCGTGGGTGCTGGCCTCGACGATGGGGACGGCGCCGCCGTGCACCTTCTCCACGACGCCCTGCTTGGCGAGTGCGTCGAGGTCGCGGCGGATCGTCATGTCCGACACACCGAGCCTGCGCGTGAGTTCGTTGACCCGGACGCCGCCGCGGCGGCGCACCTCGTCGAGGATGAGAGCGCGGCGCTGCTCCGCGAGGAGGTTCTGATTCTCGCTCACGTACGCTCCGGTCCTTCCCGCGTCGAACCCCGCCCGGTCGGGTCGGGACGATCCATCCTCGCACGTCGCAGGCGCTGTCGCGGCCCGCTTCGGGAGGCCCGGTGGACGACAAGCGCTTGCCCCCGCGTACCGTCTCGTCACGGTTGCCTCACGGAACGGGGAGATTCCGTGACAACGGGTGTGTTCATGGGCCGAGACGGCCATCCTGGCTGGGCACGGAAAGATGCCGACGGCGCGTCACGGGGGAAGTGCGAACAGTGGAACGTCTCATCGTGGGCGGGGTTCCGAGCCCTGCCGCACCACCTGAGGAGAGCGGGACCGCCCAGCCGGTGGCCGCCCTCGAACTCCTCGTCCACGGCGTGGGCGGGGCCACACCGGAGAAGATGCTCGACGACCCGCGCACGGTCCGGGTCACGGGCGACGACACGGCGGCCGTCTACCGCCGCGCCGACGACGCCGAGGCGGAGACCCGTACGGATCCGCCGCAGGACCGGCCGATCCCGGAGGCGTACGTCTGGTCCAACCTGACCTCCGGCAACGGCACCCGCGCGCTGTGGCTGCTGCTCCTGCCGTTCATGGTCGTCAACCTCGCCCACTGGATGCGCCCGGCCGCCCGCGCGGGCACGCGCACGGTACGCGCCTACGGCCTGCTGGTACGGCTCGCCGCGCTCTCCCTGACCGTCCTGCTGGTCGCCGCCGCCTGCGAGGTCGCCCTCGACCTCACCGCGTGGCAGTGCGCGGGCACGCGCGCGTGCGCGGAGCACCACTCCTGGCTCGGCTTCCTGGAACCCGGCGGCTGGTGGGGCCAGCCCGGCCGCCGCCTCGCGCTCGCCGCCCTCGTCCCCACGGCCCTGGTCGCCCTGCTGTGGTACCTCTCGCACCGCACCTGGCGTGCCTACGAGTCGCAGGAGCCGCTGCCCCGCACGGACGGCCCCGACGAGGTGACCACCCTCAGCCGCCCCGGCTTCTGGTACGGCCGCCGCCTGGTCTCCCGGCTGCGCGCCGCACACACCGCCGCGGGCCTCCTGACGGTCGCGGCGACCGTCGGTACCGCTGCTGCCCGCCGGGACCACGAACGCGGCGCACCGGCCCTCCTGGACGCCCTGGGACACCTCCTGGAGGCCACCCTGATCGTCGGCGCGGTCAGCGTCGTCTGGGTGGTCTGCGGCCGCGGCCGCACCGAGAACCGCCTCGACCACAAGATCGACCGCCACCTCGTACGCCGCCTGCCGCTCGGCTCGCTCGCCGTGCTGGCGTACGCCCTCGTGTACGCGGCCTGGTCGCGGCCCGGCTGGGTCTCGACGGGCCGTCTGCCGGGCGACCTCACCTTCGGCGGCATCGCCGTCGCCCAGGGCGTGGTCGCCGTCGCCCTCGCGGTCGTCGCCCGCAGGCTGTACCGCGCCGACCCCGAGCACCGCTCAGCCCTGCGCGGCCTCGGCGGCCCCGCCGTCGTCATGCTGGCCTGCGCGCTCGGCGGCGTCATGTCCGGCGGCGTCGCCCAGCGCGTCGCCGACTGGCTGGACGGCACCGGCGGCGTCCTGCCCGGCCCGCCCGTCCTGCTGACCTGGCAGGCGTCCGTCATCCCGGCCGTCCTCCTCGTCGTCCTCGCCCACTGCGCGCTCCTCGGGCAGCGCGCCATGAGCAGGGCGAAGGCCCAGGAACCCGCCGTCGAGAAGGAGTACGGCGTCGAGGACGGCGACCCCGCGCGCACGCGCACGATCTCCCGCGCGCGGGCGATGGCCGCCCTCACCGACCGGGCGCCCCTGCTCATCGGCGTCACCTCCGGGGCGACGCTCCTGCTCGGCGCGGCGGCCGTCGTCGGCGCGCTGGCCAGCGGGAAGACCCCGGTGGGGGCCGCCGTCGGGACGTACCCGTTCGTCGAAGGGGCCGCGCGCACCGGGCAGGCGCTCGGGTCGTGGCTCATCGGGTTCGCGTTCCTGACGTTCGTCACCTGGGGGCGGCGCGCGTACAAGGACCCGCACGCCCGGCGCACGATAGGGATCCTCTGGGACGTCGGCACGTTCTGGCCGCGCGCCGCGCACCCCTTCGCGCCCCCCTGCTACGCCGAGCGCGCCGTCCCCGACCTGACCTGGCGCATGACCACCTGGACCCGCGCCACCGGCGGCCGGCTCGTCATCTCCGGCCACTCCCAGGGCAGCGTCCTGGCCGCCGCCGCGGCCTGGCAGCTGGAGCCCGCCGACCGGGCGCGCGTCGCCCTGCTCACCTACGGCTCGCCGATCGAGCGCCTCTACGGCCGCTGGTTCCCCGCCCACTTCGGCCCGGACTCCCTCAAGGCCCTGCACGGGGACGTCGACTGCTGGCGCAACCTGTACCGCCTCACCGACCCGATAGGCGGCCCGGTGCGCCTCCCGGACGTCGACTGCGGCCCCTTCGCGGACCCCTTGGAGTACGGGCGCACGACCCTGCACCCGCTGCCCGCACCCCTCCTGGGCCACTCCGACTACCAGGCGGACCCGGGGTTCGCGCGGGAGCGCAAGCACCTGCTGGCCCGGCTCGGACTGGGCGGACGGGCGCCGCGCCCTACGGTGGAAGCCTGACCGGCGGGCTCTTCGACCGGCCTTTCGGGTCACTCGCAGACGACGTCCCGCGCGGGCCGCTCGCCGGTCACCAGGAACCGGGTCACGAGCCGGTCCGCGCAGGCGTTCTTGCCCAGGTACACGCCGTGCCCGCCGCCCTCGACGGTGACCATCCGGGCCCGGTCGCCGAGCGCCGAGCGCAGGTTCAGCGCGCCCGCGTACGGGGTGGCCGGGTCGCGGCGGAACTGCACCATCAGGACGTTGGACGGGCCGTCGCCGGTGATCCGGACCGGCTTCTCGGCCGGCGCGTCCTTCCAGAACGAGCACGCGGTGATGTTCGCGGGCATCCCGGCGGTCAGCGGATACCGGGCACGGTTCTCGGCGACCGAACGCTCGTACGCGGCAACGGAGTTCGGCCAGCTCACGTCGTTGCAGATCACCGCCATGGTGACCGCCGCGTCCTCGTCGGACAGCGGGCCCGCGATGTCCGGGGTGAGGACGGGGGTGGCCGCCGGGTCCATCACCTGCTTCATCAGCACGGCGAACTGCGGGAACGCCGCGTCGTTGTAGAGGACGGTCTGCATCGCCTGCCGCAGCCGGTTCCCGGTCAGCGGCATCCCGGGCGTGGTCGTGGCGCGCGGCGCACGGTCCAGCTCGGCGGCGTACGACAGGAACAACTCCCGCACCTGGTCCGGCCGTTCGGCCAGCCGCAGGTTCCCCCGCGCCGGGTCGGCGGCCCACGCCGCGAGGTCCGGGAAGCGGGCCTCGGCACCGACCGCCATGTTCGCCAGCCAACCCCGGGCGACCGCACGGGGGTTGGGGTCGTCGTTGCTGTCCAGCACCCAACGGTCCGTGCGCGCCGGGAACTTCTGCGCGTAGACGGCTCCCACGTACGTCCCGTACGACGACCCGTACGCCGACAGCTTCTCCTCGCCCAGCGCCTCCCGGAGCCGGTCGATGTCGCGGGCCTCGTTGAGGGTGCTGAGGCTGCGCAGCAGGGGCCCGCCGTTGTCGGCGCAGGATCGGGCGAAACGCCGGGCCCGCTCGACGTTCTCCCCGATGGTGCCGTCCGCCGCCGGCCAGGGCCTCAGGGTCACCAACTGCCGGTTCTCGGCTTCCAGTTCACAGCTCGCCCGCGAACTGGCGCCCACTCCGCGGGGATCGAGACTCACGAGGTCGTAGGTGTTGCCCAGCTCCCGCCGCAGCGCCTCGCCCTGCTGGGAGAGCTTGGCGATGCCGGAGCCGCCCGGACCGCCGGGGATCACCAGCAGGGTGCCGCGCCGGGCCCTGGGGTCGGCGCTCGCCAACCGGGAGACGGCGACGGTGACTTGAGGGCCGCCGGGGTCGTCGTACGAGAGCGGGACGGGCAGGTCGGCGCACTCCTGGCCGGGGATCCCGCAGGGCCGCCAGTCGAGGGCGGGGGAGGGGCGGGCCGAGACCGGGGTGGCGGACAGGGTCAGGGCCGTGGCGGTGGCCGTGAGGGTCAGGGCGAGTGCGCGGGAGATCGTCATGCCGATCATGCTGTCCGGGCGCCGGACGCGCCGCCATCCGGCGGACAGCATGATCGGGGTGGGGCTAACCCCCGTACGAACTCGCCTGCGGTTTACGGCAGTTCGGGCAGGTCCACCGCGTACAGCAGGGTCAGTTCGTCCGTGCTGGGCTCCAGGACCTGCGCGATCCGGCTCGCGTGGCGCTCCACCATCGCCTCGAACGTCTGGCGCGCGGTACGGCCGTTGCCGAACGCGGGGCCCTTGGGGATCGCGGCGAAGTACTTGAGGAGCGCCTCGGGGGCGCCGCCCGCGAGCCGGTACTCGTGCTCGTCGGTCTGCTGCTCCACGATCCTCAGCAGCTCCTCCGGGCCGTAGTCGCCGAAGGTGATGGTCCGTGAGAAACGGGACGCCACACCGGGGTTGACGGCGAGGAAGCGCTCCATCTCGGCGGTGTACCCGGCGACGATCACCACGACCGCGTCGCGGTGGTCCTCCATCAGCTTCACCAGCGTGTCGATGGCCTCCTTGCCGAAGTCACGCCCCGCGTCCTCCGGCGAGAGCGCGTACGCCTCGTCGATGAACAGGACGCCGCCCCGCGCCCGTTCGAACGCCTCCTGCGTGCGGATCGCCGTCGACCCGATGTGCTCGCCGACCAGGTCGACCCGGGACACCTCGACCAGGTGCCCCTTCTCCAGGACGTCCAGCGCGGCGAGGATCTCCCCGTACAGGCGCGCGACCGTCGTCTTGCCGGTACCGGGGGAGCCCGTGAACACCAAGTGCCGTTTCACGGACGCCGCCTTGAGGCCCGCGCGCTGCCGGCGCCGCCCGACCTCGATCATGTCGATCAGGGCGCGCACCTCGCGCTTGACGCTGTCCAGGCCCACCAGCGAGTCGAGTTCGGACAGGACGTCCTTCGGCGCCTTGATCTCCATCGTCCGCTCGGACACCGACGGCTCCACCGCGGCGACCGGCCGCTGATCCGGCACCGCGCTCAACAGCCCCGGGGTGTGGGTGGCGGTCTGCACGGCCGTCTCGCGCGGCGCGAACGCCGAAGCGGGCGCGGCGGTCGCGGGGTTGCGCACCCCGCCGCTCTCGTCGCTCGTGCAGTCCTCGACCAGCGGCCCCGAACCGGGCGCCGAGTCGGGTGCCTCCGCGAACTCGTAACCCCCGCGCGCGCACCGCTCCGTACGGCACTTGCGCAGGGTCGTGCGGCTGCCGTCTATCACGTGGAAGCCGTAGCCGCCGCTGCCGGTGACCTTGCAGCCGACGAAGGAGCCCCGGCCGCCCGCCGACACGTAGAACCCGGCCTCGGCGGGGGAGTCGACCGTGCACCGCTCGACCGTCGGGTCGGCGCCCTTCGTGACGATCACGCCGGTCTGGACCGAGTCCACCGTGCAGTTGTTGAGCGTGCCGCCGCTGCCGTGGTCGCGGAACCAGGCGCCCGTCGCGGCCTCGCGGATGCGGCAGTCGTCGAGCTGCGCGGTCGCTCCGTCGCTCACCGAGACGGCCGTGTTGCGGACCTGCGTGAGGTCGCTGTCGACGACGTCCGCGCGCGAACCCCGGTCGAGGACGAACAGGGCGTCCGGCACGTCGTGGACGCGGCAGGAGTCCAGGACGGCCGTCGCGCCGTCGCTCACCCACACCGCCGGGTAGTCGCCGGTGCTGTCGAAGATCTCGCACTGGTTGGCGTCCACCCGGGTGCCCGGGTCCCACACCGACAGGCCGTTGCGCCCGAACTGCCGCACCGAGGTGCGGGTCAGCGTCAGGACACTGCGCGAACGCAGGTCCACCGCGTTCTCCGGGATGTCGTGGATCCGGCAGTCCGCGAGGGTGAGCACCGCGTCCGTGTCGAGGGTGACACCGTCGGCGGTGGTGCGGTGGACGTCGCAGTCCGTGAAGTGCGCGGTGGCGCGCGCGGTGACCTGGACGCCGCTGCCGCGCACCTCGTAGATCTCGCAGCCCACCGCCTCCAGCGCCGAGTTGTCGCCCGTCACGCTGACGCCCGTACCGGAGGCGTGGTGCACGCGGGAGCGCTCCAGACGCGGGTGCGCGCCCCCGCGTACGGCGACCCCCGCCTGTCCGGCGGCGAGCACCTCGCACTCCTCGAAGACCCCGCCGCCCCCGTCGAGGACGGCGATCCCGATCCCCGCCGGGTTGTCGACCGTGCACCGGCGGACCGTCGGCCGGGCGCCGCCGCGCACCTCGATGCCGGCCGCCGAGCGCGTCGCGACCCGCACGTCCAGCAGCTCCGGCGTGCCCTCCTCGACCAGCAGCGCGGGCGACGTCGCGTCCTGGCCCTCGACGTGCAGGTCCTGGACGACG
Organism: Streptomyces sp. 4F14; assembly: GCF_048159485.1. Taxonomy (NCBI): domain Bacteria; kingdom Bacillati; phylum Actinomycetota; class Actinomycetes; order Kitasatosporales; family Streptomycetaceae; genus Streptomyces; species Streptomyces sp. 4F14. The sequence continues at coordinate 348,257 of NZ_JBLRVY010000008.1, read as the reverse complement.
GCGGAGGCGCGCACCGTCAGCGGCACACCGTCCACGGGGGCGATCCGCACCGAGCCGGGGGCACCTTCGGGGCCGCGCAGGGTCACCGCGCGCTCCAGGACGAGGTTCTCCCGGTAGGTGCCGGGGGCGACGGTGAGGACGTCCCCGTCGGCCGCGGCCTCCAGGGCGGCGGCGAGCGACGCGTACTCACCCGTGCGGCGCCGCCACCTCGATGTGCCGGTGTGCGTCACCTGGACCGTGCCCTGTGCCATGACGATGCTGTGCCCCCACCTCGTGATACGCGGGTCGATGCCGAAGAAGGTCGGCTGGTCCACCGTAGCGTGCGCGCGGGTGGTGAGTTGACCACCGGCGAGGCGTGCGGCGCACCCGCCTCAACTGCCGGTGCCGGTACGGCCCCAGTCCGGGCCCGCGCGGTCCCATGCCTGGTCCCAGCGGGCGTAACGGCGCCGGACCATGCTCCACACGACGGCCCGGCGCGCGCCCTCGACCAGGCCCGCCGCGCACAGGGCGGCGCCCAGCCCGGCCAGCACCGCGTGGGTCTTCGCCGTCGCCACATCCAGCGGGCGGCTCATCGGGCGGCCCTCGCCGTCGGTCCACAGCGAGAACCGGTCGCCCGGGTGCGGGGTGTCCAGGGCGGCCGTCACCGGGCCGTGGTGCGAACTGCCGTCCGGGGCGGTCCAGTCGGCCTCCACGCGGCTGCGCGCCTCCCGGCTGGAGACGGCCTCCGGGTCCGTCACGAACGCGGAGCCCTTCAGCTCCTTCACGACCGTCGCCGTCGTCTCGAACCGGGTGCTCGCCTGATCGCGCACCGACCTCAGGAGGGCGTCCTCCACGAAAGAGCCGACGATCATGCCCGCCACCGGCGCGACGACCAGCACCAGCAGCAGGGCGCCCGCCGCCACCCACGCCTCGACCAGGTCCGTCGTACGGCGCACCGGGTTGTGCCGCCAGCGCCACAGTCCACGGATCGCTCGCACCGCCTCGCACCCCCTTCCCGCTCCGTCTTAACCCCCGAGCCCGCCGTTCATCCTCGATCCCGGTCGAAGAGAGAGCGAAATCACCTGCGCACGGGCTCTCCCGGGGACGGCCGGAGGTCTCTCATGAACTTCTCACGAAGCGTCAACGCCCGAGGTCGGGCCGGTGGTTCCCGGGACGAAGGAGGAAATTCCGGCGCGGGCTCAGTCCAGGATCCGCACCGGGTCGCCGACCCGGATCACGCCGCGGGTCAGGGGCACCAGGTTCTGGCCGAAGACCAGCCTGCCGTCGATGCGGCGGTGCCTGCCGAGGGTGTGCAGCGGCTCCCGGCCGCGTTCGGCGGTGGCCTGGTCGGTGGTGGTGACCACGCACCGGCCGCACTTCTTCGCGGCCCGGAAGGCGACCTCGCCGATCGTCAGGCGCGACCAGTCGTCCTCGGCCCACGGTTCGGTGCCGCCGATCACCACGTTCGGGCGGAAACGGTTCATCGGCAGCGGGCCCTCCGCCGCGTGCTCGCCCTGGGCGATCAGGGAGTTGAGGGCGTCCAGCGAGGCAGTCGTCGTGGCGAGCAGCGGATAGCCGTCCGCGAAGCCGACCGTCTCGCCCGGGAGCGCGTACACGGGGTCGACCGGGCGGCGGTTCGCCGGGTCGACCATGTGCACCAGGCGCACGTCCGCGCCGAGGAACGCGCTGCACCACGCGTGCGCGCGGGCGTCGGCGAGGACCCCCTCCACCTTGTCGCGGAAGATCTCCACGACGACCGTCTGCGCGGGCTCGGGCACCGCGACCTCCAGCGGCGCGAGTCCGGGCGCGGACAGCAGAACGCCGCCACCGGGCAACGGCTCGGCGGCGGCGAGCGCCAGACGCGGTCTCTGGCGCTGCGTGACGACCTTCCCCCCGTCGTCGACCAGCGCCCACCGCCGGTCCCCGGCCGGCCCCCAGGGCTCCACGACGACATCCCGGGGGCTCACCCCCCGGAACGCCTTCACCGGATGGACGTGGACCGACAGCAGTTCCGCATTCCCCATGGATCAATCCTGCCAGGCGGCAGGGGACGGACCCGGGGTCTAGTAGCCGCGGTACTGCTGCTGGTTGGCGTACGGGTCCTGCTGGTAGGGGGCCGGGTTCGGGCGCGGGGCCGCCGGGCGCATCGCCTCGTAGCCCGTACCGCCCGCCATCGGGTTCGCGCCCAAGGGAGCACCCATCGGGCCGCCCATCGTGCCCCCGCCCATCTGGCCCGGCTGGGGCTGCATCGGCGCCTGCGGGTACCCGCGCTGCATGCCGCCCTGCGGCGGGACGTACGCCGCCGGGGCCTGCTGGAGCGGAGCGGGCTGCTGGGCCTGCGGATAGCCGTAGGGCGCCTGCGAGGGGCCCGCCGGGAGGGCGGGGAGCGCCGACGGCAGCGCGGGCAGGTTGCCGCCCTGCATACCCTGCATGTTCGGCATACTCGGCACGCTCGGCACGTCGTAGGCGGCCGGGACCCGGATCGGGGCGATCTGCGGAGTCCCGCGCTCGGCCACGAGGGAGTCGTAGATCGGGGTGTCCGGGAAGGAGGCGGACGAGTAGTAGCCGCCACCATAGGTGGAGCGGGGGGAGGTCATGGCACCTAAGGTAAGCCCACGAAGAGCCGGTTGGGGAGACGGGTATGCGGGTTGTTTTCCGCGTCGGGAGTGGCTTTGGATCCCCAATACGAGCGAACGTGGGAAAAAGGGGCGACAATGCGGGTTGGAATTGTGTAAAGAGCAAGTTCCGGCAGGGTTTCCGGGGGCCGAACGACCGTGTTCCCGTCCCTGCGGCGGGAGTTGAAAGGGGGCGCGTGCCGATGTCGTCGCTGTCCAAGGGAGCGAACGTCCCGGTGCCCACGACGGCGCTCAGGATCGAGTGCGGACGCCGCTCGGGTCCCGGCGTCCCCGACGTCGACGCCTCCGCCCTGCTCCTCGTCGGCGGAAAGGTGCGCTCCGACGACGACTTCGTGTTCTACAACCAGCCCGCGCACGCGTCCGGGACCGTTCGCCACGAGGGCAAGCACACCTCCGGGGACCTCGTCACCGACACCCTGCTCGTCGACCTCGCGCGCGTGGAGCCCGACGTCGAGACCGTCCTGCTCGCCGCCTCCGCCGACGGCGGCCCCTTCGGACGCGTCCCCGGGCTGTACGTCGAGGTCCGCGACGCCGCGCGCGGGACGGTCGTCGCCCGCTTCGACCCCGCCGGCGCGAGCGTGGAGACCGCGTTCGTCCTCGGCGAGCTGTACCGCCGCCAGGGCGCCTGGAAGTTCCGCGCGGTCGGCCAGGGCTACGACAGCGGCCTGGAGGGCCTCGCGACCGACTACGGCATCACCGTCGACGAACCCCAGCACACCGCCCCTCCCGTACGGCTCACCAAAGTCACCCTCACCAAGTCCGCCCCGTCCGTCTCGCTCACCAAACAGGGCGGCACCTCGGGCGCCCTGCGCGTCAACCTCAACTGGCAGTCCCGCACCGGCTCCGCGCACACCGGCCTCGACCTCGACCTGTGCGCCCTGTACGAACTCGCCGACGGCCGCAAGGGCGTCGTCCAGGCCCTCGGCAACGCCTTCGGCGCGCTGGAGCGGCCCCCGTACATCCACCTCGACGGCGACGACCGCACCGGCGCCGTCGCGGCCGGCGAGAACCTCACCGTCAACCTCGACCACATCGCCGACCTGCGGCGCGTCCTGGTCTTCGTGACCATCTACGCGGGCGCGCGGTCCTTCGCCGACCTGCACGCGACGGTCACCCTGCGCCCGCAGCACGGTGCGCCGGTCGACTTCTCGCTCGACGAGTGCACGGTCGCGTCACCGGTGTGCGCGCTCGCGCTGATCACCAACACCGGGGGCGATCTCGTCGTCCGCAGGGAGGCCCGGTATCTGGTCCCGGAACGCGGGGTGAGTCCGCAGCGGACCGTCGACCGCGCTTATGGCTGGGGCATGAACTGGACGCCGGGCAGGAAGTGAACCCGGTCGGGAAGTGAAGCCGGACGGGAAGTGAAGGTGCGGCGGCGAATTAGCGTAGAAAGCCCTTTCCTTGAGTAATCAAGTTTCGTCGGGGACGGCTTCCTGAGCGGCTTCCGGGACCGCTTCCGGCCGCGCATAAGTCCGCCCCTTCCACGCCGCTCCCCGCCCCCGGTAGTGCTGCACCGCCGAGTCCACCGTCATCAACAGGTACAGCGACGCCGTGAACGGCAGCAGGAACGCCGCCCACAGGGGCTCACGGTAGTAGCGGACCATCGGAGCGTACGTCGCCGTCATCACCGCCCACGCCAGGCCGCCCGGCAGGGCCACCGGCACGCTCCCCGCCGCGAGGCCCGCGACCAGGGCCAGCGGCGGCACCAGATACACCAGCGCCAGCCCCAGGACGGTCCCGGCGAGCAGCAGAGGGCTGTGCCGCAACTGGGCGTAGGCACTGCGCGAGACCATGCGCCACAGGTCGTGCAGACGCGGGTACGGGCGCACGCTGTCGACGTGCTCGGCGAGCCCCAGCCAGATGTGCCCGCCGCTCCTCTTCACCGCCCGCGCGACGGCGACGTCGTCGATCACGGCCTGCCGCACGGCGTCCGGGATCCGCGCCCGCTCCGCCGCCTCCGTGCGCAGCAGGACACAGCCGCCCGCCGCCGCGGCCGTACGCGCACCCCTGCGGGCGATCCGGCGGAACGGGTAGAGCTGCGCGAAGAAGTACACGAAAGCGGGTACCACCAGCCGCTCCCACAGGCTCTCCACCCGCAGCCGCGCCATCTGGGACACCAGGTCGTAGTCCCCCGCGCGCGCGGACGCCACCAGGCGGCGCAGGCTGCCGCGCGCGTGCGCGATGTCGGCGTCCGTCAGAAGCAGGAACTCGGGCTCCCGCGCGCGGGCCAGCGCGACACCGTGCCGCACGGCCCACAGCTTGCCCGTCCAGCCGGCCGGCGGCTCGCCCGGCGAGGACACCGTCAGCGGGAGGCCGCCGCAGCGCTCGGCCAGTGCGCGCGCGAGGTCGCCGGTGCCGTCCGTGCTGCCGTCGTCGACCAGGAAGACCTCCGCCCGCCCCGGATAGTCCTGCGCCAGCAGCGAGGGCAGGCTCAGCGGCAGCACGGCGGCCTCGTCACGCGCGGGGACGACCACACACACGTCCGGCCAGTCGGCCAGGTCCTCGGGGGCGGGCGGCAGACGCACGTCCGTGCGCCAGAAGAAGCCCTGGAACAGCAGCAGCCACAGCCAGGAGACGAGGGACAGGGCGGCGATCCACACGAAGGCGCTCACCAGCGCAGTGTGCCCCACGGCCCGGGCTGTCAACGGGCCATCGTCTATCGTGGCCGGGTGAAGATCGCGCTCATGGACTCCGGAATCGGCCTGCTGGCGGCCACCGCGGCGGTACGGCGACTGCGGCCCGACGCCGATCTCGTCCTCTCCTTCGACCCCGAGGGGATGCCCTGGGGCCCGCGCACCCCCGAGGACGTCACCACGCGCGCGCTCGCCGTCGCCGAGGCCGCAGCCGCGCACGCGCCGGACGCGCTGATCGTCGGCTGCAACACCGCCACCGTGCACGCCCTGCCCGCCCTGCGCGCGCGCCTGGAGCCCGGCATCCCCGTCGTCGGCACCGTCCCCGCGATCAAGCCCGCCGCCGCCCTCGGCGGCCCCGTCGCCATCTGGGCCACCCCCGCCACCACCGGCAGCCCCTACCAGCGCGGCCTCATCCGCGACTTCGCGGGCGGCGTCGGCGTCGCCGAAGTGCCCTGCTGGGGACTGGCCGAAGCCGTCGAACACGCCGACGAACCCGCCATCGAGGCCGCGCTCACCGCCGCCGCCGCGCTCACCCCGGACGAGGTGACGACCGTCGTCCTGGGGTGCACCCATTACGAACTCCTCGCCGAACGCATCCGTACGGCCCTCCAGCGGCCCGGCCGCCCCCCGCTCGTCCTGCACGCCTCCGCCGACGCCGTCGCCGCCCAGGCGCTGCGCCGCATCGGCGCCCCGCCGGCCCCCGGCACCCCCGCCACCGGCGGCCTCACCGTGCTCCTCAACGGACGCGAGGGCGTCCTGCCGGACGCCGCCTTCGCCTACGCGGAAGGGCGCTCGCTGCCGGTCGCGACCGTCGCCTCCTGAGGTGTGACCCACCCGGACCAGTCACTCTTCGCGACGAGCTACCCGCGCGGCGAAACCTGGGTAACCTCGTAGGCATGAGGGACCACCCCCGAGACGAGCACGACGAGCAGACCCCGCACCCGGACGTGTGGACCGGACGGGCCACGAACCGGTTCCAGTGGCTGCCCGCGCTCGCGGGCGCCGCCTGCCTGGCGCTCGGCATCGAACTGGCCGTGGACTCCGCGTGGACGTCCGGGGTCGCGCCGCTCGCCATGTCCGTGGTCGGCTGCATCGCCGCCGGACTCCTCGTCCTCTTCGGCACCCTCGCCTTCCTCCACGTCGCCCTCAAGGTCGACCGCGACAGCCTCGAAGTGCGCTGCGGGCACATGGGCCTGCCGCGCCGCCGCATCCCCCTCGCGCAGGTCGCCGACGCCGACTTCGACCCCCACGTCACGCCGCGCCACTGGGGCGGCTGGGGCTACCGGTGGCGGCCCGAGAAGGGCACCGCCGTCGTCGTCCGCCGGGGCGAGGGCGTCGTGCTGCGGCTGTGGGACGGGCACACGTTCACCATCACCGTGGACGACGCGGAGGCCGCCGTACGCGTCATCAGGGACCGGCTGCGGCCGGCCGCGCCGGGGGCGGCGCACTGACGGAGCCGTGAGCGCGCGCGGGGAGGCTCAGCCCGCCACGTCGTCCTCGTAGGTCCGCACCACCCCGCCCGGCCCCGGCGCCTCCTGCGGCAGGGGTCTCGCCGTCGCGATGCCCGCCAGGAGGCCCGCGCCCGCCGAGACCGTCGTGAAGCTCAGGACGTTGCCCACCAGGGCGAGCGCCGCGAGGGCGGTGAGGCTCGCGCCCGCAGTGAGGACGATCGGAGTGGGGCGGGGGGAGCGCCACAGGGCGTGCAGGAGCCAGGCGAAGGCGACGGCCAGCAGCAGGACGCCGCCGACGCCCTGTTCGGCGGCGAGCTGGAGGGGCGCCGAGTGGGGGCGGCCGTCGGAGAGCGGCGACTCGGCGGCCGTCGCGCTCAGCTCGGCGAAACTCCCCGGGCCCGTGCCGAGCGCCGGATGGGTCTCCGCGAGGTGCAGGGCCTCGCGCCACAGGGCGAGCCGGCGGGGCGTGAGCTGACCGGAGAGCGCCTCGGCGAGGCCCCCGCGCGCAGCGCCCGCCGCGATTGCCCAGGCCAGCGCCGACAGCAGCGCCGTCGCCACCCCCAGCCCCGCGACGCCCGCGCCCCGGCTCGCACGCCCCGCCGCCAGGGAGGCCAGCAGGACCCCGCAGCACGTCACCACCGCCGCGACCGAGCCGAGCACGGCCCCGGTGACCGCCGCGACGGCCGCCAGGAGCCGCAGGACGGGCCGCAGCGCCCCGACGGGCGTCGCCCACGCCGCGCAGCACGCGAGACCCGCCACGAGCGTCAGGACGGCCGCCTCGGCCCCCGCACGCCCCAGCGGCGCCGCGCTCTCCGGCCCCGGCGACAGCTCGGGCGCCGCCACCGTCAGCACCAGCCCCCCGAGCGCGGCGGCACAGGGCGCGGCGACCGGCAGCAGCGCGCCCGACATCCGGCCCGCCGCGTACCCGGCGGCGACGGCCAGCACCGCGAGCAGCATGCCCTCGGCCCGCCCGTCGTTCGCGCCCGCCGACACCAGCGCCCACCCGGCGCACGCCGCGAGCACCGCCATGCCGAGCGCGTCCGAAACGTTTCGTCTGTCACCGTCCGCGCCGTCGCCGGCCCTGGACGTCCCCGCTGATCCCACCCAGCCCCCCGGACCGTGTCCACCCCGCACGCGCGTCCCCCACCGGCCGCCCGTCGGAGCTGGCCACACCGTAACGGCTGGACGGGAATTTGTGGATGACCCGTGTAGGCCCGTGAAGCTGTGAGGTGCGCCGGCCGAACTGTCGGCCAAAAGGTCACCCGCCGTACACTCCCCGAGTGACCGTCACCGCACCCCCCGCAGGGCCCTCAGGACAGCTGGAACCCGAGGCCGCGCCCCCCGCGCGCGGGCGCCGCTTCCTGCGGTTCCTCCCGGCCGTCGTCGCCGTGCTCTCCGGAGTGCTGCTCTACGTCAGCTTCCCGCCCCGCACCCTGTGGTGGCTCGCGCTGCCCGCGTTCGCCGCGTTCGGCTGGGTCCTGCGCGGGCGCACGTGGAAGGCCGCCTTCGGCCTCGGCTACCTCTTCGGCCTCGGCTTCCTCGTCCCGCTGCTCAAGTGGACCGGCGTCGAGGTCGGCCCGCTGCCCTGGCTCGCCCTCGCGGCGATCGAGGCCCTCTTCGTCGGCCTGGTCGGCGTCGGCGTCGCCGCCGTGTCCCGGCTGCCCGGCTCACCGGTGTGGGCGGCGGCCCTGTGGACCGCCGGGGAGGCGGCCCGCGCGCGCGAGCCGTTCAGCGGCTTCCCCTGGGGGAAGATCGCGTTCGGGCAGGCCGACGGGGTGTTCCTGCCGCTCGCGGCGGTCGGCGGGACGCCGGTCCTGGGCTTCGGGGTCGCCCTGTGCGGGTTCGGCCTCTACGAGGTCGTCCGCCTCGTCCAGGAACGCCGTCTCGCGCGCGCGGTGACGCGTCCGGCCGCGGCCGCCGCACTGCTGAGCGTCGCCGTCCCCGTCGTCGGCGCGCTCGCCGCCCGCCCCCTGGTCAGCGACAAGGCCGAGGACGGCACGGTCACGGTCGCCGCGATCCAGGGCAACGTGCCCCGCCTCGGCCTGGAGTTCAACGCCCAGCGGCGGGCCGTACTGGACTACCACGCGCGCGAGACCGAGCGGCTGGCCGCCGAGGTCAAGGCCGGGAAGGTCGCCCGGCCCGACTTCGTGCTGTGGCCGGAGAACTCCTCCGACGTCAACCCCTTCACGGACGCCGACGCCACCGCCGTCATCGACCGGGCGGTCCGCGCCATCGGCGCACCCGTCTCCGTCGGCAGCGTCGTGCAGCGCGACGGGAAGTGGTTCAACGAGCAGATCCTCTGGGACCCCGAGAAGGGGCCCACACAGACCTACGACAAGCGGCAGATCCAGCCGTTCGGCGAGTACATGCCGCTCCAGGGCCTCGTCTCGGCGATCAACTCGAACTGGACCGCGATGGCATCGAGCTTCAGCCGCGGCACCAAGCCCGGCGTGTTCACCATCAAGGGCACGAAGGTCGGCATCGCCACCTGCTACGAGGCCGCGTTCGACTGGGCCGTCCGCGACACCGTCACCCACGGCGCGCAGCTCATCTCCGTGCCCAGCAACAACGCCACCTTCGACCGCAGCGAGATGACCTACCAGCAGCTCGCGATGTCCCGCGTGCGCGCGGTGGAGCACAGCCGCACGGTCGTCGTCCCGGTCACCAGCGGCGTCAGCGCGATCATCATGCCGGACGGGCGGATCACCCAGAAGACCGGCATGTTCGTCGCCGACTCGCTCGTCCAGAAGGTGCCGCTGCGGTCCTCCGAGACGCCCGCGACGAAGCTGGGGATCCTGCCCGAGATGCTGCTCGTGCTCGTCGCCGCCGGGGGGCTCGGGTGGGCGATCGGCTCGGGGCTGCGCGCCCGGCGCGCGGGGGAGGCGTAGTCGTACGCGGCGGGCGCGCTGGGGGGCGCCCGGAAGGGGGGGGTGCGCTCGGCGTACTGGGCGTGGGGTAGTGCGCGCCCGGCGTGCCGCTGAACTGCGGCTGTCCGTCCGGCGTACGTCGTCCGGCAGCGGCCGGTCCACCAAGATCGGCCGGTTAGGGTCGGAGCATGGCAACTCCTGACTTCATCCGCGCGATCCGGGCCACGGCCGGACACCAACTCCTCTGGCTCCCCGGCGTCACCGCCGTCGTCTTCGACGACGAGGGCCGGGTGCTGCTCGGGCGCCGCTCGGACACCGGAGAGTGGTCGGTCGTCGGCGGCATCCCCGACCCCGGTGAGCAGCCCGCGGTGTGTGCCGTGCGGGAGGTGTACGAGGAGACGGCGGTGCGCTGCGTCGCCGAACGCGTCGTGCTCGTCCAGGCGTTGGAGGAGCACACCTACCCCAACGGCGACGTCGTCCAGTTCATGGACATCACGATCCGCTGCCGGGCGACCGGCGGCGAGGCGCGTGTCAACGACGACGAGTCGCTGGAGGTCGGTTGGTTCGGCGTCGACGAACTGCCGCCCGGACTCCCGGAGTTCGCGGTCGCCCGGATCAAGCAGGCGCAGGCGGCGGACGGGCCCGCCTGGTTCGAGAACGCCGGTCAGACACTGTGACCGTCCAGGCGCCGTGACCTTTCAGACGCTGTAGCCGCCGTCCACGCCGAGCGCCTGACCGGTGACGAACCCGGCGCGGTCCGAGGCGAGGAACGCGACCGCCTCCGCGACGTCCCGCGCCGCGCCGAACCGGCGCAGTGGGATGTTGCGCCGGGTCACCGCGAGCGCCGCCTCGTCCAGCTCGCCGGTGCTGATGAGACGGCCCGCGATGCCGTCGCTGAGCATGCCGGGCGCGACGCAGTTCACGCGGACGCCGTACCGGCCCTCCTCGGCGGCCAGCGCGCGGGCGAGGGCCTCGACGGCACCCTTCGCACCGGACGACAGGCCGTCGCGCACCGGGTAGCGGCGGGTCGCGACCGTCGTCACGGCCACGATGTTGCCTTCGGTCTCCCGGAGTTGTGGGAGCGCGGGCTGTACGAGGTTGAAGAACGCGACGGCGTCGCCTTCGAGTTGGGCGCGGTACTGGGACGGGGTGACCTTGCTGAGGTGGGTCATGGGGACGTGGGGGCCGGACGCGTAGACGAGGGTGTGTACGGGCTGGGCGGTGACCGTGCGTGCCGTGGCCTCCTCGTCGGTCAGGTCGAGCTGTACCGCGCTGACTTGAGTGCCGAGTTCCTTGACGAGTGCCTCGGCCTTCGACTGGTCGCTGCGGTAGGTGAGGATCACGCGGCTGCCGCGTTCGGCCAGCATCTCTACGACCGCCGCGCCGATCGCGCCCGTGCCACCCGCGACGAACGCGACGCCGGGCCTGTGCGAGAAGTCGTCCATGAACGTGCTCACAATCCGAGGGACTTGGCGACGATGACCTTCATGACCTCGCTGGTGCCCGCGTAGATGCGGGTGATCCGGGCGTCCGCGTACAGCCGGGCGATCGGGTACTCCAGCATGTAGCCGTATCCGCCGAAGAGCTGAAGGCATCGGTCGACGGCGCGAGCCTGGACCTCCGTGCAGAACAGCTTGACCTTCGCCGCGTCCGCACCGGAGAGGCGGCCGTCGACGAGGTCGAGGACGGCCCGGTCGAGGAGCGCCTCCGCCGCAGCCAACTCGGTGGCGACGGAGGCGAGTTCGAACTTGGTGTTCTGGAAGGAGGCGACCGGGTTCCCGAACACCCGGCGCTCCTTGACGTAGTCGACGGTGGTGTCGAGGGCGGCGCGTGTCTGCGCGACCGAGCCGACGGCGACCGTCATCCGCTCCTGGGGCAGGTTGTGGCCCAAGTAGCCGAAGGCGGCGCCCTCTTCACCGAGCCGGTTCGCGACCGGCACCCGGACCTCGTCGAAGGACAGCTCGACCGTGTCCTGCGTCTTGATGCCGAGCTTCTCCAGGACCCGGCCGCGCGTGAAGCCCGGCATGCCGTCCTCGACGACGAGCAGCGTGAGCCCCGCACGCCGGTCGCCGGGGTCGGTGCCGGTGCGGGCGACGACGATGACGAGGTCGGCGAGGAGCCCGCCGGTGATGAAGGTCTTCGCCCCGTCCAACACGTAGGTGTCGCCGTCGCGTCGGGCGGTCGTACGGATGCCCGCGAGGTCGGATCCGGTGCCGGGTTCGGTCATCGCGATCGCCGTCAGGAGGCGTCCGGCGGCCAGGCCCGGGAACCAGCGGCGGCGCTGCTCGGGGTTGGCGTAGGTGAGGAAGTAGGGGAGGACGACGTCGAGTTGGGTGCGGACCGTGCCCAGGGTGACGAGCGCGCGGGCCGCCTCCTCCTGGAGGACGACGTTGTAGCGGTAGTCGGGCTGTCCGCCGCCCCCGTACTCCTCGGGGATCGCCATGCCCAACAGGCCCAGCCCGCCGAGCCGTTCGAAGAACGACCGGGGCAGCCGGCCCGCCTTCTCCCACTCCGTGTAGTGCGGCACGACCTCCTTGGCGACGACGTCCCTGACCAGTTCCCTGAACGCCTCGTGATCGGCGGTGAAGACTTCCCGGCGCACGGCGACACCCCCTGTCAGTCGGCGAGTTCGACGAGTGTGGCGTTCGCGGTGCCGCCGCCCTCGCACATCGTCTGGAGCCCGTAACGGATGCCGTGGGCCCGCATGTGGTGGATCATCCGCGTCATCAGGACGGCGCCGGAGGCGCCCAGCGGGTGGCCCAGGGCGATGGCTCCGCCGAGCGGGTTGAGGCGGGCCGGGTCGGCGCCGGTCTCCGCGAGCCACGCCAACGGGATGGGCGCGAAAGCCTCGTTGACCTCGAAGACACCGACGTCCGCCAGGGGTACGCCCGCCTTGCGCAGGACCTGTTCCGTCGCCGGGATCGGGCCCGTCAGCATCAGGACCGGGTCGGATCCGGTCACGGCCCCCGCGCGGTAGCGGACGAGGGGGCTCAGGCCCAACTCCCGTGCCTTCTCGGGGGTGGTGACCAGCAGGGCGGCCGAACCGTCCGAGATCTGCGAGGAGTTGCCCGCGTGGATCACGCCGTCCTCCTGGAACGACGGCTTCAGCTTCGCGAGGGTCTCGACACTGCTGCCGGGACGGACGCCCTCGTCCCGCGCGACACCGGCCACGGGGACGATCTCCGCGTCGAACGTGCCCTGCGCGGCCGCCGCCTTCTGGTGGGAGGACGCCGCGAACTCGTCGACCTGGACCCGGCCGAACCCCCATTTGCGGGCGATGAGTTCGGCGGAGATCCCCTGGTTGAACGAGAAGTCGTCGTAACGCGCCAGGACTTGAGGGCTGTACGGTGTGCCGCCCGCCTTGGCCGCGCCGAGCGGGACCCGGCTCATGACCTCCACGCCGCCCGCCACGACCACGTCGTGCTGGCCGGAGCGGACCGCCTGGACGGCGAACTCCAGGGCCTGCTGGCTCGATCCGCAGGCCCGGCTGACGGTCGTCCCCGGCACGGACTCCGGCCAGCCCGCCGCGAGGACCGAGTAGCGGCCGATGTTGCCGGCCTGGTCGCCTACCTGGGAGACGCAGCCCCAGATCACGTCGTCCACCTCGGCCGGGTCGAGACCCGTGCGCTCCACCAGCGCTCTCAGGACCGTGGCGGAGAGGTCGGCGGGGTGGACGCCGGCCAGCCCGCCGCCGCGTTTCCCCACGGGGGTGCGGACGGCGGCGACGATCACGGCTTCCCGGGTCATGTGCTCTCCGATCGTGTGGCGGGCGTCCAGTCACCCGTGAAGCGCGGCGCGCGTTTCTCCCTGAACGCCGCGTACGCCTCCGGGACATCAGCGGAGGCGAAGTTGACGGCCTGGGCGCGTGCCTCGTTCGCGAGGGCCTCGCGCAGTGAACCGGCCTCGTTCAGAAGGGACTTGGTCTGCGCGAGGGCGACGGGCGGACCGGCGGCCAGCCGGGCGGTGACGTCGTCGGTGAACGCGTCCACCTCACCCGCGTCCACCACCCACGTCACCAGACCGAGCGCCCGCGCCTCCTCGGCGTCGATCGTCTCCGCCAACAGGGCCAGCCGCTTGGCCTGTTGGAGCCCGACGAGCCTAGGCAGCAGCCAGGAGCCGCCGAGGTCCGGGGAGAGCCCGCGCCGGGCGAAGATCTGCGAGAACGACGCCTCGGGGGTCGCCACCACCAAGTCGCAGCCCAACGCCAGGTTCCAGCCCGCGCCGACGGCGACTCCCGTCACCTTGGCGACAGTCGGCACCGGAAGGTCGTGCAGCAGCAGCGCCACATCGGTCAACACCCGCATCCGGTACAGGGGATGAGCCGAACTGACTGTCACGGGCACCTCGGCCCCGGAGCAGAAGGCACCGCCCGCACCCGTGATCACAAGGGCCCGTACGCCCCTGTCCTCACCGGCCTCGGCCAGCGCCCCGCCCAGCGCGGCCCACAACTCGGCGTCCAGGGCGTTGCGCTTGTGCGGCCGGTTGAGGGTCAGGGTCCGGACGCCGTCCTTGTCGTCGACCAGAAGGGACGTCACCGCACGACCCCCCGCTCCCGGAGACCGGCGATCTCCCCTGCTCCGTAACCGAGTTCGGCCAGCACGGCGTCCGTGTGCTCGCCCAGCGCGGGCACCGCCCCCATCGGCGGCTCGAACCCGGCGATCACCGGGGGCGGCAGCAGCGCCGGGACCGGACCCGACGGGGTGCCGATCTCGCGCCAGCGGTCGCGGGCGGCGAGCTGGGGATGGGCGAGGACGTCCTTGGCCGTGTTGTAGCGGGCGTTGCCGATGCCCACCGCGTCCGCGCGACTCTGGATCTCGGCCAGGGGGCGCCGGGCGCACCAGTCGCCGATGGCCTCCTCCAGGACCGCGCGGTGCGCCGTCCGGCCCGCGTTCGTGCGGAACCGCTCGTCGTCCGCGAGGTCGGGACGTTCGATCAACTCCCGTGCCAGGCGGTCCCATTCACGGTCGTTCGTCGTGCCCAGAACGACCGTCTGCGCGTCCGCCGTACGGTAGGCGCCGTAGGGGGCGACGGCGGGGGAGCTCATGCCGAGCGGCTGCTGCTCCACGCCGGAGTGGCGGGTGTAGGTGAGGGGGTAGCCCATCAGCTCCGCCATCGTGTCGAAGAGGCTGATCTGTACGGGGGTGCGCCGGCCGGAGTACAGGAGGGCGAGGATCGACAGCGCCGCGTACAGGCCGCTGGTGACGTCGGCGACGGGCGGGCCGGGCTTCGCGGGGGCGCCGGGGGTGCCGGTGACCGAGCAGGCGCCGGACTCGGCCTGGATCAGCAGGTCGTAGGCGCGCTTGTGGGAGAGGGGGCCGCCGGGGCCGTAGCCGTCGATCTCCACGGCGATCAGGTGGGGGTGGCGGACGGCCAAGTCGGCGGGGGCGAGGCCGAGTTTGGTGGTCGTGCCGGGGGTGAGGTTCGAGACCAGGACGTCCGCCGTCGCCAGGAGCTGGTGCAACACGCCCATGCCGTCGGGGGACTTGAGGTCGAGGGCGACGGATTCCTTGCCCCGGTTGGCCCACACGAAGTGGGCGCCGAGGCCGCCCACGACGTCGTCGTAGTGGCGGGCGAAGTCGCCGCCCTTCGGGTTCTCGACCTTGATGACGCGCGCGCCGAAGTCGCCCAGCGTGCGCGTGCACATGGGCGCGGAGACGGCCTGTTCGAGGGTGACGACCGTGACACCGGCCAGGGGTGCGCGCACGTCACTTCTCCCCGAAGCGGGCGCGCAGTTCGTGCTTGAGGACCTTCTGACTCGCGTTGCGCGGGAGGCCCTCGACGAAGCGGACGTGGCGCGGCACCTTGAAGTTGGCCATGTGCTCGCGCGCCCTCGCTATGACGTCCTCCGCGGTGAGTTCGGCGCCGGGGCGCGGGACGACGTACGCGCAGCCGACCTCGCCGAGGCGGGTGTCGGGCACGCCGATGACCGCGACCTGCGCCAACCGGTCGTCGGCCAGGAGGAGTTGCTCGATCTCCGCCGGGTAGGCGTTGAAGCCGCCGACGATGAACATCTCCTTCTTGCGGTCGACGATCAGGAGGTTGCCGGATGCGTCGAGGAGGCCGACGTCTCCCGTGCGGAGCCAGCCGTCGGGGTCGATGGCGGCGGCGGTGGCCTCGGGGTCGTCCCAGTAGCCGCGCGTCACGGTGTAGCCCCGCACGAGGATCTCCCCGTCGGCGATGCGGACTTCGACGTCCGGAATGGGGCGGCCGGTGGTGCGGGCGACCGTGTCCTCGGTGTCGCCGGGGCGGGTGGAGGTGACCAGCGCGCTCGCCTCGGTGAGGCCGTAGGCGCTGAGCACGATGTCGAAGGAGAGGTCCTTCTTCATGGCGTGGATGAGGGACTCCGGGACGGTCGTCCCGCCGGTCATCGACACCCGCAGCGACGAGAGGTCGTGGCGGGGGCGGTCGGGGTGGCTCAGGAGGTCGTGGAAGATGGTCGGAGGGCCCAGCAGGATGCTCACCCGCTCCCGCTCGATGACCTCCAACGCCCCTGCCGCGTCGAAGACTTGCACCGGGATGACCGTCACACCGTGCAGGAACGACGCGAGCCAGCCCGCCTTGTAGCCGAAGCAGTGGAAGAACGGCGGTACGACCAGGAAGCGGTCGTCGGCGCGGAACGTGTACTGCGCCGACATCCAGCCGTACGCCCGCAGCGACTGGCCGTGCGTGAGGATCACGCCCTTGGGGTGGCCGGTCGTGCCGGAGGTGAACATGATGTCGGAGACGTCGTCCGGGCCGAGGCGGTCGATGGAGGCGTGCGCTTGAGTGTCCGTACGCTCGTCGACCCTGTCGTAGAGGTCCGGCGTGCAGCGCAGAGCGGGCAACTCAGGGTCGTGCGCGCGGAGTTCGGCGACATAGTCCCGGCCGAGGAACGGTGTCGCGTACAGCGCCTTCGCCCCCGACTTGCGCAGGATGTAGGCCAACTCACCGGCTTTGAAACGGGTGTTGAGGGGTACGACGATGCCGCCCGCACCCTGGATGCCGACCGCCGCGAGGATCCACTCGGCCGAGTTGGGGGCGCACAGGCCGACGCGGTCGCCGGGGCCGATGCCCAGGGCGAGCGCCGAGCGCACCGAGCGGATCATCAGGTCCGACAACTCGCTGAAGGAGATGCGGCGTTCGCCGTCCACGAGGGCGGTGGCGGCGCCGTGGCGGCGGGCGGCGACTCTGAGCACGTTCGGGATGCTGAGGAATTCGAGGTCGTGGCGCACGCTTCAGGCTCCGTTCAGGCGCAGCAGCCGCTTGGCGATGATGTCGCGCTGGATCTGGGACGTCCCGCCGTACACGGACGCCGCCCGGGAGTAGAGGTAGTCCGCGAACACCTCGCCGCCGGGGCCGGTCAGTTCCTCGGGGAACACCTTCAACGCCGTTTCGTACAGGCGCTGTTCGGTGCGGGTCATCAGCAGCTTGTCGACCGAGGACTCCGGGCCCGCGGGGCGTCCGGCGAGGCGTTCGGCGGTGCGGCGGCGGGCGTGCGCGACGAGGACCCCGTAGTCGACGACACAGCGGCCGATCTCCGACAACAGGCCGTCGGGCAGGGCGCGTTCACGGGTCTCGGCGCGCAGGCGCTCGATCAGCAGGCGGTACTTGGAGAGGTGGCCGGTGTCGAGGGCGTTGCGCTCGTACGACACCGTCGTCATGGCCAGCGGCCAGCCGTCGCCCTCGGCGCCCACCCGCTCGTGCGGCTCCAGCCGGACGTCGTCCAGGAAGAGTTCGCAGAACTCGTCGTCGCCGTTGGCCGCGCGCAGCGGGCGCACGGTGACGCCCGGGCGGTCCAGGGGGAGGGCGAAGGCGGTGATCGAGGTGTGGCGGGGGGCTTCGGGGTCGGTGCGGGCCAGCAGGAGGCACAGGTCGGAGTACTGGGCGTAACTCGTCCACAGTTTCTGGCCGTTGACGGTGTAGTGGCCGTCCGGGTGGCGTTCGGCGCGGGTGGTCAGGCCGGCCAGGTCGGAGCCCGCGCCGGGTTCGCTGAAGCCCTGGCACCAGACGTCGGCGCCGGAGAGCATGCGGGGCAGGAGGGTACGGCGTTGGTGCTCCGTGCCGAACTTCAGCAGGGCGTGGGCCAGGTAGCCGATGCGGGGGACGCCGGGGGCGCCGCTGGCTCCCAACTCGTCGCTGACCGCCACCTGGTGAAGGGCCGTCAGACCGCGGCCGCCGTACTCCTCGGGGACGTCCAGGCCGACCCAGCCGCCCGCGTGGAGCTGCCGGTGCCAGCGGTGCAGGAAGTGGGGGACGGGCTCGTCGGGGGCGCGCTGCGGGAGGGGGTTGGCCGCCAGCCAGGCGCGGAAGTCGTGGCGGAGGGTCTCCAGGTCGGCCGGGTCGCCGAAGTGCAGGGGCGTGTCGTCGGTCATCCGGTGGCCTCCGGGGTCGCCAGGGCGGTGAGGAGGTCCGGGGTGCCGGCGAAGAGGGCGGCGTCCACCAGGACCCGGCGCAGGTGGAGGTGGGCCGGGTGCTCCCAGGTCTGGGCGATGCCGCCGAACACTTGCATCGCCGCGTACACGGCGTCCACCGCCGAGGAGTTGGCCTCCGCTTTCGCGACGCGGGCGGCGGCGAGGGCGTGGGGCGGGGGCTCGTGGTCCAGGCACCAGGCGGCGTAGCGGGTCGCGCTCGTGCACGCCTCGACCAGGACCGTGGCGTCGGCCAGGAGGTGCTGGACCGCCTGGAAGGAGGCGATGGGGCGGCCGTACTGGTGGCGGTCGCGGGCGTAGGCGGTGGCCTGGTCGAGCAAGGCGCGGGCGGTGGCGGTGAGTTCGCTCGACGCCATGACCAAGGTGTAGGCGTGCCAAAAGGTTTGGGACGTGAGGTGGCCGATGGGTTCGCCGGTGGGCGTGAGAGTGCGGGTGCTGCGCAGGAGGTCGGCCGTGGGGTCGGGTCGGCCCAACTCGTGGCGGGTGACGGTGCCTTCGGGGGTGACGTACAGCGCGCTGTCCGCTCCGTCGCAGTCCCAGGCGAGGGCGGCGGAGACGGCGATCGTGGGGCGGCCGGGCGTTGTCGTGCCGAGCAGGTGCAGGAGCTGCGGGGCCAGGAGGGTCGTGCCGAGGAAGGACGTCGTGAGGGGGGTGCGGGCGTGTTCCTCGGCGAGGAGGGCGCGTTCCTGGACCGTCGCCGCCTCGTGCAGCTCGGCCAGGCCCAGGGCGTCCAGGGAATCCTGGGCCCGCTCACGGGACTTGGGGGTGATCTGGTCCGCCGAGGTCACGGTGTGGCGGGCGGCGAAGGACCGGACCAGGTCGCGGACCTGCGTGAACTCCTCCGGCTGCACGCTCAGTTCTCCCTGCGGGCGAGGTGGTCGAGGATGCGGATGTGGTCGGGGCTGGTCATCGTGGAGCGCTCGGCGAGCAGGGCCGCCTCCATGCCGCCCCGGGAGACCTGTTCGACCACCGCCGCGAGGGCGGCCTTCGTGGCGCGCAGGGCCTCGGCGGGCTGCGCGGCCAGGCGGTGGGCCAGGTCGAGGGCCTCGGGCATGAGGTCCGGCTTCGGCAACACGCGGTTCGCCAGGCCGAGTTCGACCGCCTTCGCGGCGGGGATGCGGTCGCCGGTGAACAGGTACTCCTTCACCCGCAGCAGGCTCGTCAGCAGCGGCCACAGGGTGACACCGCCGTCGCCCGCGACCAGACCCACGGAGACGTGCGGGTCGGCCAGGTAGGCGTCGTCCGCCATCAGGACCAGGTCGCAGCCCAGGGCGAGGCTGCAACCCAGGCCCACGGCCGGGCCGTTGACGGCCGCGATCACCGGCAGGGGGAAGCGGATCATCTCCGTCTGGATGATCCGGTCCAGCCTGATCGACCGCTCCCGCAGCTCCGGGTCGGTGTGGTGGCGGCGCAGGTGGTCGAAGTCGCCGCCCGCGCTGAACGCCCGGCCCGCACCCGTGAGGACGACGGCCCTCGCCTTCCCGTCGTCCGCCAGTTCGCGCCATACCTCCGACAGCCTGCGGTGCAGTTCCTCCGAGACGCCGTTGAGGCGGTCGGGGCGGTTCAGGGTGACGATCCGGACGTCGCCGTCGGCGGCCACGGTCAGGACGGGGGGCACGTCGGTCATGCCGCTGATGATAAGAACGGGCGTACCGTTACTGTCAATGGCGTTGCAAGAAATAGAGAATGGGATTCTCGCATTCAGAGTGGGCCTCAGCCGGGCCCCTCACCCGAGCGCCCCGTCCCAGAGCCCCGCCCGCACGAGCGCCGCCGCCCCCACCCCCACCGCATCCGCCCCCAACCCCGCCGGCACCACCCTCAACTCCTGCCCGCCCACCGGCGGTTCCGCCTCCAGTGCCCGCCGCACCGCCGGCTCCAGCAGTGTCCACGCCCGCCCGACACCCCCGCCGATCACGACGGTCCCGACGTCCAGGAGCCCCGCCGTGACGAGGATCGCGCGCGCCACGGCGGCCCCGGCCTCCTCGTATACGGCCCCTGCGTCCGCATCCCCCCGCCCCGCCGCCTCGGCGACCTCGCGGGCGGAGAGCCGGCGCCCGGTCCGCTCGGCGTACCGCGCGGCGACGGCCCGCCCCGACGCCAGGGTCTCCAGGTGACCCCGGCCCCCGCAGGTGCACGGGCGGTCCCCGAACCCGGGTACGTGCCCGATCTCCCCCGCCGCCCCGCGCGGCCCCCCGTACAACGCGCCGCCCAGCCACAACGCGCCCCCGACCCCGGTCCCCAGCGTCATCCCGAGCACGTGCGACGCCCCCGCGACCGCGCCCCCGGCGACCTCGCCGCGCAGGAACGCGTTGACGTCGTTGTCCAGGTACGCCGGTACGCCGAGCGCCGCCTCGACCGTCGCCGTGACCGGGAACCCGGCCCAGCCTCGGAAGGAGTCGCTGGCCACGACGATGCGCCCGGCATCCGCGTCGACGACACCGGCCGCGCCGACCCCGACGCCGAGCAGCTCGCCCGGCGTGCGGCCGAGAAGGACACGCAGGGCGTCCAAGGCGGCCCCCAGCATCGCCGTACCGCCCTCGACGGCCGGGGTCGGGACGGTGAGCCGGTCCAGGATGCGCAACTCGGGGGTGCACAGGAGGACTTCGGTGCTGGTGCCGCCGATGTCGATGCCGGCGAGGAGGGGAACGGGGTGCGCGGGGGCCTCCGGCAGGTGAACGGCCGTCCAGGGAACGCCCGTTGGGTCGGTTTCTCTCGCACCGGGCCCCGCCCCGCGAGCGCCTGCCGAGCCCAGGCCCGCCCCGTGAGCGCCCGTCGCGCCGGGCCCCGCCCCGCGAGCGCCCCTCGGGAACCGTGCCTCAGGAACACTTGCCACGCCAATACCCGCCCTGCGGGCGTCCGTCGGGCTGACGCCCGCCTCAGGAGCACCCGAGACGCCAACCCCCGCCCCACGCACGCCCGTCACACCGCCCCCCGCCGAACCCGCCCCCGCCGCTCCCACTGCACCACCGGATCCGGTACCGGCACCGCCGCCACCAAACGCCGCGTGTACTCCGTCTCCGGCCACGACAACGTCCTCATGGTCGGCCCCTCCTCGACGACACCCCCGCCCCGCATGACGACGACCCGGTCCGCGAACTCCTGCACCACCGCCAGGTCGTGCGAGACGAAGAGGCACGCGAACCCCAACTCCCCCCGCAGCTCGGCGATCACCTCAAGCACCGTCCGCTGCACGCTCACATCCAGCGCACTCGTCGGCTCGTCCGCCACCAGCAGCCGGGGCCGCAGCACCAGCGCCCGCGCGAGGCTCACCCGCTGCCGCTGGCCGCCCGACAGCTCACGCGGCCCACGCGCCGCCAACTCGCCCGGCAGCCGCACGAGTTCGAGCACCTCGGCGACCCGCGCCCGACGCTCCGCCCCGGACATGCCCCGCCGGTGCATCCGCAGCGGCTCGGCCACGCACTCCGCGACACTCATCCGCGCGTCCAGCGAGGCCACCGGGTCCTGGAGCACCACCCCCACCCCGGCGAGCAGCGCACGCCGGGCCCGCCCCCGGGTCCGCGCGAGGTCGGCACCGAACAGCGTCGCCGACCCGGCGCCGGGCCGGATCAGCCCCAACGCCACCCGCGCGGCAGTGGACTTGCCCGACCCCGACTCCCCGACGAGACCGACCGTCTCACCGGGACGGACGTCGAGGGACACCCCGTCGAGGGCCGTGACACGGCCGAACCGTACGGAGACGTCGCGGAGTTGGACGACGGGGTCACCGCCGACGGCAGCCTCGGACGCCAACGGCGTGGAATCGGCGCCGAGTTCGGCAGCACGGCCCGAGGCTCCCGCCGGCGCCTCAGCACCTGACTCCGCCGAAGCCTCAACCGAAGCCCCCGTCTCCACCACCCGAAGCCGCGGCACCGCCCCCAACAACCCCCGCGTATACGCGTGCTTCGGCCGCAACAACACCTCCTCCACACCCCCGCTCTCCACCACCTCCCCCTCCAGCATCACCGCCACCCGGTCCGCGAAGTCCGCCACCACCCCCATGTTGTGCGTCACCAGCAACACCCCCGTCCCCGACTCCACCGCCAACTCCCGCAGCAGATCCAGGATCTCGGCCTGCACCGTCACATCGAGCGCGGTCGTCGGCTCGTCCGCGATGAGCAGTCCCGGCGAGTTCGCGATGGCCATCGCGATGACGACCCGCTGCCGCTGCCCGCCGGACAACTGGAACGGAAACGCGGAGGCCCGCCGCTCGGGCTCGGGAATCCCCACCCGGCGCAGCAGTTCGACCGCCTCCCGCATGGCCTCGGCACGCGACACCGGCCGGTGATTGCGGACGACCTCGACGATCTGCGCCCCGACCCGCATCAACGGATCGAGCGCGGTGGCCGGTTCCTGGAAGACCATGGACGCCGTACGCCCCCGCAGCCGGGACAGCTCGGGCTCCCCGGCACCCACGACATCCGTGCCGTCGACCGAAACCCGCCCGGAGACAAGGGCGTTGGACGGCAGCAGCCCCAACGCGGCCAGCGCGACCGTGGACTTGCCGGACCCGGACTCCCCGACGAGCGCGAGCGTCTCACCGGGCCGGACACCGAGCGACACCCCGCGTACGGCGGGTACTTCACCCGCTTCGGTCGCGAAAGAGACGCGAAGGTCGTCGATCTGAAGAAAGTTCACGCACGTCCCCTGACGTCGAAGGCGTCCCGCAACCCGTCGCCGAGCGCGTTGAACGCGCAGACGACGAGGATGATCGCGAGCCCCGGCGGCACGATCAGCCACCAGCGGTCCGAGTAGACGGCCGTGAGCCCGGCCGAGAGCATGCCGCCCCAGTCGGTCGACGGCGGCTGCACACCGAGGCCCAGGTACGAGACGTAGGCGACGAGGAGGATCGCGTCGGCGACCTGGAAAGTGGCCGCGACGACCAGCGTGGACACGGAGTTGGGCAGGATGTGCCGGAGGATGGCCCGGCCGTGGGTGCCGCCGGTCGCGCGCAGCGTCAGGACGTAGTCGCGGTTCTTGAGGGTCAGGGTCTGGGCCCGCACGAGCCGCGCGGGCACCAGCCACGACACCAGCCCGAGGATGACGATCAGCCCGGGCACCCCCGGTGAGGTGATCGCGGAGACGACGAGCAGGATGAACAGCGCGGGGATCGCGATCCCGGCGTCCACGACCCGCATCATCGCCGCGTCGACCCAGCCGCCCGCGTACCCGGCGACCGCGCCCCACAGCGCGCCGATGACGGTCGCGAGGAGCCCGGCGGCCAGCCCGACGAGCAGGGAGACCCGCCCGCCGTACATGAGCCGCCCCAGCTCGTCGTGGCCCACGGCGTCCGTGCCGAGCCAATGGCCGCTCCCCGGTGGGAGGTTGACCTGCGTGAGGTCGGTGTGGGTCTGGTCGGTGGAGTACAGGAGGGGCCCGGCGAAGCAGAACAGCAGGAAGAGGACGATGACGACGAGCCCGGCGACCGCGAGCCGGTTGCGCGTGAAACGGCGCAGGGCAAGGGAGTCGGGGTTCAGCCTGAGCGCGATGGTGGTCATGTGCGGTCCGCCTTCACGCGTGGGTCGACGAGCCGCTGGGCGACGTCCGCGAGGAGTGTGCCGGTGACGGTCGCGACGGAGATGACGAGGACACAGCCGAGCAGCACCGGGTAGTCGGAGGACTGGGCGGCGGACCAGAACAGCAGCCCCATTCCCGGGTAGTTGAAGAGCTGCTCGACGACGAGGGCGCCGCCGAAGAGGACGGGCACGTAGTAGCCGAGCATCGCGATCACCGGGGTGAGGGAGTTGCGCAGGACGTGCCGGAAGAGGATCGCGTACGGGCGTGCGCCGCCCGCGCGCGCCGTACGGACGTAGTCCTCGGAGAGGTTCTCCAGGGTCGCCGCCCGCATGTACCGGCTGAAGACGGCGACCATCGACGCGGCCCCGGTGACGACCGGCAGGACGAGGGCCGACGGGTCGCCCAACACCTGCGCCAGGGTGTCTCCTTGGGGTGCCTGGGAGGGGAACCAGCGCAGGGTCTGGGTGAACAGCAGGACCAGCATCAGGCCGAGGAAGTAGACGGGCGTGGAGTACGCGACGAAGCTGAGCGTGGTGATGACGTAGTCGGCCGGCTTGTTGCGGCGGATCGCCTGCCACATGCCGAGCGGGATCGCGAACAGCAGCCCGGCCAGCGCGGACAGGCCCGTCAACACCAGTGTCTTCGGCAGGCGTTGCCCGATCAGCGCGGACACCGCCTCGTTGAGTGTGTACGAGGTGCCGAGGTCGCCGCGCAGCAGATCGCGCAGGTAGTAGACGTACTGGACGGGCAACGACCGGTCGAGGCCCTGCTCGTGGTCGAACGCGGCGAGCTGCTGGGCGGTGGCCTGCGGGCCGAGGATCCCGCGCGCGGGACCCCCGGGCAGCGCGTGCAGCAGACCGAACACGACGACCGTGACGACCAGGATCACCGCCAGCGCCTGGAGGAGGCGCCGGGTCAGATAGAGGGCGGTGTCCATGCTCAGCTGGTCCACTTCCACTGCGCCGGGTGGAAGTTGGCGAGGGAGTCCTGGGAGAAGCCGCCGAGGCCGTTCTTCATGACGGAGATCTGGTAGACGGGTTCGGGGAGCCAGATCACCGGCAGGTTCTGGGCGAGGGCGGCGCTGTACTGCTGGATCGCCTGGTTCGAACTCGACGTCGTGGACGCGGAGATGAGCTGGTCGACGGCCGGGTCGGAGTAGCCGCCGAAGTTGGAGCCGCCGCCGGTCTGGAACAGGGAGTCACCGGTCGGGAAGGCGTTGAAGTACCAACTCCCCGCCGTGCCGAAGAAACTGAGCTGCCACTTGCAGATCGCCTGGCTCGCCTTGCACGAAGGGGTCTGCGACAGAACGGAGTTGACCGGCGCCGTCCTGATCGTGAACTTGATGCCGGTCTTCGCCAGCGAGGACTGGATCGCGCTCATCATGTTGTCCGTGACGGCCGACCCGGACTGCGAGAGCACCTGCATCTCGAACTTCGTTCCCTGCGCGACCCCTTGACCGCACTTGGCGGGTTCGGTACAGGTCATCACCCCGCCCTGCTCGCTCCAGCCGTGACTGGTCAGGAGGGTGCGCGCGGCGTCCGTGTCGTACGGGTACGGGTTCGCCTTCTGCACCGGCGACAGGAAGTCCGAGGACTGGCCCTGCGGGATCGGCCCGTACCCGGGGACCGCCGTCCCGTTGAGGACGACCTTCGACAGGCTCGCCTGGTCGATGGAGCGCTGGATCGCCTGGCGGGCGTACAACTGCTTGAACACGGCGCCCATGGCAGGGTTGTTGAAGTTGTACGGCATGTAGGTGATCGCCCAGCCCGACCACGGGCGGACGGTGTAGCCCTGTGCGGTGAAGCTGTCCTTCTGGTCGAGGTCGGTCGCCTCGATGTAGCCGTAGTCGACGCTGCCGGAGCGCAGGGCGTTCTTCTCCGCGTCGGCGGTGGTGAACGGCAGCAGGTTCACCGTCGGGATGCCGGGCTTCTCGCCGCCGTCGTACTTGGCGTTCGCCGCGAGAACGACCTTTCCGGCGGTGGAGAACGACTTCACGGTGTAGGGGCCGCTGACCGTCTTCCACAGCGGGTTCGAGGCGTAGCCGGAGATGTTCTTCGCCGCGTCGTTGAGGTACGTCCATGTCTTCGCGGGGTCGCCGCCCTGGTCCCAGACGTGCTGGGGGAGGGGGTTGATGGCGCTCAGCTCGTTGGCGAGCATCCACTGCGGGTTGTACGCCTTGTCGAAGGTGATCGTGAAGTGCCGGGCGTCGACCGTCTTGAAGGACGTCCAGTTGTCGGGCGCCTTGCCCGGGTTGTAGCCCGCCCACTGCGCCTTGTTCGCCTTGATCAGGTCGAACCAGAACTCGACGTCCGCCGAGGTGACCGGCTTGCCGTCGCTCCAGTGCCGGTCGCCGAGAGTGATCGTCACGCTCTTGTCGTCGGCCGCGAAATCGGCGGCGGTGGCGATCGAACCCGCCTTGTTCCAGGCGATCTTGCCGGTCGAGCCGTCGTACGCGATCAGCGGCTCCCACAGCGTGTTCGCGATGGAGATGTTGTTGGTGTTGAGGTGCGCGGCCGTACCGATCGGCAGGATCCAGTTCGGGGTGAAGTTCGCGGGCAGCGCGTAGTTGATCCGGCTGTGGTCGGCGGACGACGACGTGCCGCCCGCCCCGGAACAGGCGGCCAGCAGCAGGGTGCCCGCGCTGAGGGCGGCGGCACCGGCGAGGAGTCTCGGGCGGGCAGGGGACATCGCACACTCCAAGGAGGCGGAATCGGGGGTTCAGCCAGTGAACGCCCCGACCGTTGGAGAAAACAGGCGTCCCGCTGTAAAAAGCCTGTTACTGCCGTTCTGAAAAAAGTCCGGAGCCCGTCTCCCGGCTTACTCTCGATCTCCCAGCCGCCGATCGCGGGAGTAACACCGGACATGCCTGAAAAAAGTGCCCCCCAGCACCGGAGGAACGGCACGGGCTTCTCGTCCCTCGCCGAAGGAGTCCTCGAACTCCTCGCCTCCGGCGAGGCGGCGACCCGTACGGAACTCGCCGCGCTGCTCGGCGCCGCGCCCTCCAGCGTGTCGTTCGCGGTCGGGCAGCTGCTGGAGCACGGCCTGGTCGCCGAGGAGGGCACCCGCTCCTCCACCGGCGGCCGGCCCCGCAAGGTGCTGCGCCTGGGCGGTCACGACGGGTACGCCGTCGCCGCCGACCTCGGCGGCAACCACGCCCGCGTCGGCGCCGTCCACGCGGGCGGCGGGCTCACCGACGTCACGACCGTGCCGTTCGCCACCGCCGAGGGCCCCGAGGCCGCCCTCCCCGCCCTGGTCGAGACGCTGACGGCCCTGATCGACCGGCACGGCCGCGACGGGCTGCGCGGCGTCGGCCTGTGCCTGCCGGGCCCCGTCGACGTGGAACCCGGCCTGGTCACCCTCCCCGCCCGGATGCCCGGCTGGAACCGGTTCCCGGTCCGCGACTGGCTGGAGGAGCGGTTCGCGGTCCCGGTCGCCGTCGAGAACGACGCCAACTGCATGGCCGTCGGCGAACACGGCGTACGGCCCGCCGGGCACCGCCAGACGATCATGGTCAAGGCCGGTTCCGGGATCGGCGCGGGCGTCCTCGTCGACGGCCGCCTGTACCGGGGCGGCACCGGCGCCGCCGGCGAGATCACCCACGTCCGCGTCGAGGCCGCCCAGGACACGCCCTGCTCCTGCGGGAACACCGGCTGCCTGGAGACCGTCGCGTCCGGCGCCGCCCTCGTCCGCGTCCTGCACGCGCGGGGCCTCGCCGTCACCAGCACCGAGGACGTCGTACGCCTCGCCTCCGACGCCGACCCCGAGGCGACCCGCGCGGTCCGCCAGGCCGGGCGCTACCTCGGGCAGGTCCTCGCGGCGAACGTCAACTTCTTCAACCCCGACGCCGTGTATCTGGGCGGGATCCTGTCCACGCTGGAGCCGTTCGTGGCCGCCGTGCGCAGTCAGCTGTACGAGGTGTGCCATCCGCTCGTCACCGAGCATCTGGTGATCGAGCGGGCGAGCCTCGGGGCGGACGCGGGGCTGGCGGGGGCGGGGCGGTTCGCGTTGCAGCGGGCGCTGGCGGAGGCGTTGCGGGCGGTGGCGGGGCCGTGAGCGGCCACGGAGAACGAAGCGGGCATATGAACTGACCGGAAGATCATCGACCACCCGCATCGCCCCCTGTATCGCCCCTCTGCAACGACCCCTTGTGAGGAACCATGCCCCTTACCCGCCCCGTGATCGCCATCGCCGGTCTCGGCATCGAGTCGTCCACCTTCTCCCCGGCCCGCACCGAGGCCCCCGCCTTCCACCCCCTGCGCGGCCCCGACGTCCTCACCCGCTACCCCTTCCTGGCCCCCGGCGAGCCCCTCCGCGAGGCCGCCGACTGGCGCGGAGCCCTCGTCGGCAAGGCGCTCCCCGGCGGCACGGTGACAGCGACCGCGTACGCCGACCTCTCGGGCGAACTCCTCGACCGGCTGCGCGAGTTGGGCCCACTCGACGGCCTCTGGTTCGACATCCACGGCGCGATGACCGTCGAGGGCCTGGACGACGCCGAGGCCGACCTCCTCGCTCGCGTCCGCGAGACGGTCGGCCCGGACGTCATCGTGTCCACCTCCATGGACCTCCACGGCAACGTCTCCCGTGACCTGGTCCACGGCACCGACCTGATCACCTGCTACCGCATGGCCCCCCACGAGGACGCCATGGAGACCAAGGAACGCGCCGCCCGCAACCTCGTCCACCACCTGACCAGCGGCGCACCCCGCCCGGTCAAGGCATGGGTGCCCGTACCGGTCCTGCTGGCCGGCGAGCAGACGTCCACCCGGATCGAGCCCGCGCGCAGCGTGTACGCGGCGGTCGACGAGGTCGAGGCAGCTGCGGGCGTCCTCGACGCGGCGATCTGGGTCGGCTACGCGTGGGCGGACGAACCGCGCAACCAGGCCGCCGTGGTCGTCACCGGCGACGACGAGCAGGCCGTCACCGCCGGCGCCGAGCGGCTGGCGCGCGGATTCTGGGCCGCCCGGCACGACTTCGCGTTCGTCGCGCCGACCGACACCCTCGACGCCTGCCTCGACGCGGCGCTCGCCTCCCCGGCCCGCCCCTACTTCGTCAGCGACACCGGCGACAACCCGACGGCGGGCGGCGCCGGGGACGTCACCTGGAGCCTCGCGCGGATCCTGGCCCGCCCGGAGTTCCGCGACCCGGACGGGCCGACCGTCCTGTACGCCTCACTGCCCGGCCCCGGTGCGGTGGACACGGCCGTACGGGCTGGGGTCGGGGCGACCGTCACCGTCACCGCCGGTGCCGAGGTCGACGACCGGCACTGCGGGCCGCTCACCCTGACCGGCGTCGTCCACGCGATCCGGCACGGAGACCGGGACGCCGGGACCGAGGCCGTCGTCCGGGTCGGGAGCGTGTACGTGGTCCTCACGCGGCTGCGCAAGCCGTACCACCACGAACACGACTTCACCGACCTGGAGTTGAGCCCCCGGGACGCCGACGTCGTCATCGTGAAGATCGGCTACCTGGAGCCCGAACTCTTCGCGATGGCCGCCGACTGGAAGATGGCGCTCACCCCGGGCGGCGTCGACCAGGACCTGTCACGGCTCGGCCACCATCGCATCGAGCGCCCGATGTTCCCCTTCGACCGGGCGATGCCAGACCCGGACCTGACCGCGCGGATCATCTCCCCGTCCAACTCCCCGCGATGACCGCCTACATGACCAACCCACCGTCCACCGGCAGGACTTGACCCGTCACGAACGACGCCGCGTCCGACGCGAGGAACACGAACGCGCCCGCCACCTCGTCCGGCTCGGCCCAACGCCCCAGCGGGATACGGGTGAGCATGCGCTCCGCGAACTTCGGATCCGTACGGATGGTCTCGGTCATCGGCGTCGCGGCCAGCGGGGCGAGCGCGTTGACGAGGATGCGGCGCCGGGCCAACTCCCGTGCCAGGGACTTCGTCAGGCCGATGATCCCGGCCTTGGCGATGGAGTAGTTGACCTGGCCGAGCGTCCCGGTCAGCCCGGCGGAGGACGTGACGTTGATGACGCGTCCCGTCCCGTCCTCGGCGAGGAACGGCAGCGCGGCCTGCGTGCAGTGGAACGCGCCCAGCACATGGATGTCGACCAGGCGCCGCACGGAGTCCTCGGACAGCTTCTCGAACATCGCCGGGTCGGTGACCCCGGCGTTGTTGACCAGGATGTGCAGCGTCCCGCCGGTCAGCGCGGCGGCACGGGCGGCGGCCTCGTCGGCCTGCGCCCTTTCCTGTACGTCGAGTTGGACGGCGTCGGCGCTCAGCCCGGCGGCGGTCAGCTTGCCCGCGACGGCCGCCGCCGCGTCCCCGTCCACGTCGGTGACCAGCACGGACGCACCCGCACGGGCGAGTGCTCCGGCGACGGCCGCGCCGATACCGCCGGCGGCGCCGGTGACGAGGGCCGAGCGGCCGGTGAGGTCGAACAGAGTGGTCATCGGTAACTCCCTTACATTGTCAGGCCGTTACGGCGGTGTCAGTAGCTTCTCGGCAGGCCCAGCGCGTGTTCGCCCAGATAGTTCAGGACCATTTCCTGGCTGATCGGCGCGATGCGGGTCAGCCGCGCCTCGCGGAAGTAGCGGGCGACGTCGTACTCCTCGGCGTACCCCATGCCGCCGTGGGTCTGGAGGGCCCGGTCGGCGGCGGTGAAACCGGCGTCCGCGCACAGGTACTTGGCGGTGTTGGCCTCCCGTCCGCAGGGTCGCCCGTTGTCGTAGAGCCAGGTCGCCTTGCGCAGCACCAGTTCGGCGGCGTCGAGGTGGGCGAGGGAGTCGGCCAGCGGGAACTGGATGCCCTGGTTCATGCCGATGGGCCGCCCGAACACCTCGCGCTCGCGGCCGTAGCGCACCGCCCGGTCCAGCGCGACCCGGCCGATACCGAGGGCCTCGGCGGCGATCAGCATGCGTTCGGGGTTGAGGCCGTCGAGCAGATAACGGAAGCCCTGGCCCTCCTCGCCGACCCGGTCCGCGACGGGGACGCGCAGCTCGTCGATGAAGAGCTCGTTCGAGGTGACCGCGTTGCGGCCCATCTTGGCGATGGGGCGGATCTCGACGCGGGCCCGGTCGAGGTCGGTGAGGAAGAGCGTCATGCCGTCCGTGCGCTTGGCCGCGTCCGCCAACTTCGTGGTGCGGGTGAGGAGAAGGATCTTCTCGGACTCAACCGCCTTGGATATCCAGACCTTTCGGCCGCTCACGACGTAATGGTCGCCGTCGCGCCGGGCGTACGTCGTGATGCGCGTCGTGTCGAGACCCGCGCCGGGTTCGGTCACGCCGAAGCAGACGTGCAGGTCACCGCGCGCGATCCGGGGCAGCGTACGGCGTTTCAGCTCCTCGGAGCCGTGCACGACGACCGGGTGCATGCCGAAGATCGACATGTGGATCGAGCTGGCCGCGTTCATCGCGCCGCCCGAGCGGGCCACCTCCTCAAGGAGGAGCGTCGCCTCCGTGATGCCGAGGCCGTGGCCGCCGTACGCCTCCGGGATCGTGATGCCGAGCCAGCCACCGCCCGCGATGGCCGCGTAGAACTCCTCGGGGAAGGCGTGGTCGCGGTCGTGCTCCTGCCAGTAGCGGTCGTCGAAGTCGCGCAGGAGGCCCGCGACCGCCTTGCGGATCGTCTCCTGGTCCTCGGTCAGCTCAAAGTCCACGGGACCCCTCCGTCGGGTGCGAGACTCTTACTTCCCATAATGGAGAATGATATTCTCACACAGCTTGTACGGCACTGCCTCAAGAAGCGGAGGACGGACGTGGAGTTCGAACTCGACGAGGAACAGCGGCTCCTGCGCCGCACGGTCCGCGAGACGGTCGCCAAAGTGCGCGAGCGGCCCGAGGACCAGCAGTGGCAGACCTACCGCGACCTCGGCTGGCTGGAGGCACCACCCTTCGAACTCACCCTGATCCTGGAAGAGTTGGGCTACGCAGCCGACCCCACCCCGTTCCTCGCCACCGCCACCTGGTTCGCTCCCCTCACCGGCCGCCTCCCGGACGGCAGTGGTACGGCGGTCTTCGACGGCACCGGACGGTACGTCCTCGACGCCGACCGCGCCGACGAGATCGCCCTTCTCACCCCCGAGGGTGTCGTCGTCGTCCCCGGCTCCCGGCTCACCCCCGAACGGGTCCCCGTCCTCGACCCCCGTCTCCACGTCGCGCACGTCGACGCCCGCCCGCTCGCCGCAGGCGTCCCCGACCTCGCGCTCACCGGACTCGCGGCCACCGCCGTGGGTGCCTGCCGCCGAGTGCTGGACCTGGTGCTCGAACACGTCAAGCGGCGCACCCAGTTCGGCCGCCCGATCGGCTCCTTCCAGGCCGTCCAGCACAAGGCCGCCGACATGTACGTCGCCATCGAACGCGCCCGTGCCCTCACCCACTACGCGGCGCTCACCATCGCCGAGGACGACGCGCAGCGCACCCGCGCCGCCCACATGGCGAAGGCGGCGGCGGGAGAGTGCCAGCGCACCGTCTTCCGCAGCGGCCTCCAGCTCTTCGGCGCGATGGGCTTCACCTGGGAGAACGAACTCCAACTCCACCTGAAACGCGCCCAGTCCTGCGACCTGCTCCTCGGCACCGCCTCCGTCCACAGGAAGGCACTGCTGCCCGTATGAAGCTCGCCGACGACCCCCAAGTCACCGCGTTCCGCGACCGGTTCACCGCCTTCCTCGACGAGCACCTCCCCGCCGAGGCAGACGCCCGCGAACGCTCCCGCTCCAGCGCCGACGTCCCCGCCTGGGCCCGCCACTGGCAGCGCACCCTCTTCGACCACGGCTGGCTGCTGCCCGGCCAGCCCCCCGAGTACGGCGGACAGCACGCCACCCTCCCCCAACAGCTCGCCCACCTGGAGGAGTTGGCCCGGCGAGGCATCTACCACAGCTTCAACCCGCAGGGCCTCGGCATCATCGCCGCCTCCCTGCTCACCTTCGGCACCGAGGAGCAGAAACGCCGCTGGGCCGTGCCGATCCTGCGCGCCGAGATCACCGCCGCACTCGGCATGAGCGAGCCCGAGGCCGGCTCGGACCTCGCGTCCCTGCGCACCAGGGCCGAGGCCACGCACGACGGCTTCACCGTGAACGGCCAGAAGATCTGGACCTCCGGCGCCCACGACGCCGACGTCCTGCTCACCTTCGTCCGCACCGACCCCGACGCCCCCAAACACCGGGGAATCAGCGCCCTGTTGATCCCCACGGACACCGAGGGCGTCGTCCGCAGGCCCTTCGGTTCGATCGCCGCCGAGGACGACCTCGACTTCAACGAGGTGTTCCTCACGGACGTACGGGTGCCGCGCGAGAATCTGGTGGGCGGGCTGAACGAGGGCTGGAAGGTGGCCAACGGCTCGCTCGGGCACGAACGGACGCTGCTGTGGCTGTCGTACGCCGAACGCCTCGAAGAACTCGTCCGGGACGCCGCCGACGTCGGCGCGGGACAGGAGTGGTACGCCACCCTCCTCATGGACCTCACCGCGCTACGGCTCCTCGGCTACCGCCAACTCGGCCCGGACCGGGACCCGTTCGAGATCTCCGTGCTGAAACTGTTCGGCTCCGAGGCCGTGCAGAACGCCTCGCTGCACGCGCTGGAGGCACACGGCGCCGAGGGGCTCCCGCATCCGGCGCGCACCGGCCCCTACCAGCACATGAACAACGAGGCGTTCAGCGCGAGTTGGTTCGACCGGTACGCCCGCAGTTTCGCAGGGACGATCGCCGGGGGCACCAGCGAGATCCAGCGCACCATCATCGCCGAGCGCATCCTCGGCCTGCCGCGACAGTGAGAGGACGCCGGGAAATGGACCAGATCCTGTACGACGCCGGGGACGACGGGGTCGCCGTCGTCACCCTGAACCGCCCCGAGGCCGCCAACGCCCAGACCATGGCCCTCCTCGACGACCTCGACGCCGCCCTCACCCGCGCCGCCCGCGACGACCAGGTCAAGGTGATCGTCCTGCGCGCCAACGGGCGGCACTTCTCCGCCGGCCACGACCTCAAGGACCGCTGGCCCGGACCCGGCGAGATCACCCTGGAGTGGATCTACGACGCGGAGACGCGCCGGTATCTGGAGTACGCGCTCAAGTGGCGCAACATCCCGAAGCCGACGATCGCCGCCGTCCAGGGCAGGTGCATCGCCGCCGGGCTGATGCTCTGCTGGCCGTGCGATCTGATCGTCGCCGCCGAGAACGCCGAATTCTCCGACCCCGTCGTCCACATGGGTATCGGTGGCGTCGAATACCACGGACACACCTGGGAGTTGGGGGCGCGCAAGGCCAAGGAGATCCTGTTCACCGGGCGCCCGCTCAGCGCGCGGGAGGCGGAGCAGGTGGGGATGGTCAACCGGGTCGTGCCGCTCGACGAACTCGACGCGTCCGCCCTGGAGTTGGCGCGGCGGATCGCGGCGATGCCGTCGTTCGGGCTGCGGCAGGCGAAGCGGGCCGTCAACCAGACGCAGGACGTGCAGGGGTTCTACGCCGCGCTCCAGGCGGTGTTCGACATCCACCAGACGGGACACGGTAACGCGCTCAGCGTGAGCGGGTTCCCGATCCTCACGCGGCTCGAAGACATGAAGCAGAAGCTCAAGTAGGGCCCCGGCCCTGGGCGGTTCAGCCCAGGGCCGCCGTGAACAACGGCAGGTCGACCGTCGTACGGATGCCGGGCGGGGCCGCGCACACGGCCGGGACGGCGTTCACCGCGCGGTGGGCCGTGTAGCCGGGGGAGACGTCCGCCAACCGGTCCAGCGGGACGGGGAAGTTGAGGTCCACGTCGAGCGGGGTGTCGCCGTCGACGGTGACGCGCCAGCCGGTGGGGCGCAGCTCCCAGGCGGGGGAGAGGCCGGTGGTGCAGTACCAGGTGGAGTTGAACTCCAGGAGGGGACGGCCGTCATGGAAGCCGGTGACGGTCGTGCGCTGCGCGGCGACCGTGCCGGCGTCGAGAGTGCCCGCCGCGATCCTCGACTCCCTTGCCGCCATGGCGAGTTGGCCGCTCGCCCGCAGCTCGTCCAGGGGGAGGCCGAGGGCGTCGGCGACCAGGCGCAGGGACGGGCCGAAGCTCGACGTGAGGTGGGCCAGGCGGTGTTCGTCGTAGCCGGTGGTCGCCGGGCGGCCGAAACCCATCACGTCGAACAGGAGCCCCGGGGACGGGCGTTGGGACAGGTCGGCGTACTCGTGGATCGTCAGCTTCGTCAACCGGCGTTGCAAGGAGGCCAGGACGAGGGGAACGGCCTCGGTGATGAAGCCGGGGCTGCTGCCCGTGCTGTGCAGGGAGGCGCCGCCGCGCTTGCAGGCGTCCTCGACGCGTTCCCTGAACGCCGGGTCCATGCTCGGCGGGTGGTGGAAACCGCCGGTCGTGGTGACGACGTTCGCGCCCGAGGCGAGCAGGGCGCACAGGTCGTCGGGGTCGGGGGTGTGCGGCATGTAGAGCACACAGTCGGGGGACAGGGCCAGGATGTCGTCCAGCTCGGTCGTCGCCGTGATGCCGGTCGGGCCCGAGCCGCACAACTCGCCCGCGTCCAGGCCCGACTTGGCGGGGGAGTGGACGTGGACGCCGGTCAATCGCAGGTGGGGGTGGTCGAGTACGGCGCGCAGGGAGCGCAGGCCGATGGTGCCGGTGGACCACTGGACGGCGCGAAGGGTCATGGGATCCTCATCGTGACGGTGCACCTCTCTCCGTTGAGAATGTAATTCTCTCAAGAGGAGATTGCTAGTCCCCGGTTCCGGGTTCTGTTGGCTGCTCCGTGAGGTGAAGCAGCCGCTGCACCAGCTCCCGCGCCTCCTCGTGGCCCGTCGTCAACCCCATCTGTTCCTCAAGGCCGATGATCCGGGCAACCGCGGTCGTGAACACGACCATCGCCGCAGGCGGCACATCCGGGAAACCCGTCCCCGCCTCCGCGAATCGCCGCGTCACCAGCTCGATCTGCGCCCGCCGGTACCGGTCCGAGTGCGCCGCGAGTTCCGCGCGGATCGCCTTGCGGTGGTTCGACAGCGCCGTGAACTCGGTGATCAGCGCGGCACCCGGGCGGCTCGACAACTCCCAGAGCGAGCGCAGGGGTTGGGAGGGATCGAGGGCCCGGTCCTGGGCCTCGTACTCCTGGTCCGCCAGCCGGCGCAGCACCGCGAGGAACAGATCGTCGAGCGTGCGGAAGTAGTACAGGACCAGCGCCGGAGCCACCCCGGCCTCCCGCGCGACGCGCCGGACGCCGACGGCGGCGTACCCCTCCTTGAGCATCAGCCGCTGGGTGATGTCGAGCAGGCGGTGGCGCGTCTCGGAGTTCTCGTTGCCCATGCGGCGGGGTGCGGTCATGCCGGTCATTGTCCTTGACGGCCTTCCGGGCCGGTGTTAAACAGTTGTTCAGCACGCCCCTTCGTTGCGAGCACCCCCTTTCCCCACGGACGGCGCACCTCTCCCGGAACCCTGTCGTCGTACCAGAGGAATCGAGGCACACCCATGCCCGGACGAGTGGAAGGCAAGGTCGCCTTCGTCACCGGCGCCGCGCGCGGCCAGGGCCGCAGTCATGCCGTGCGGCTCGCGGAGGAAGGCGCCGACATCATCGCCGTGGACGTCTGCGAACAGCTCGACGGCGTCACGTTCCCCATGTCCACGCCCGAAGACCTGGAGGAGACAGCCGAGTTGGTGCGCAAGACGGGGCGCGGGATCGTCGCCGTCAAGGCGGACGTGCGTGACCACGACGCCCTCAAGGCCACGGTGGACCGGGGGGTCGAGGAGTTCGGGCGGCTCGACATCGTCGTCGCCAACGCGGGGCTCGGCAGCGACGGGGCCACCCTCGACGCGATGCGCGAGAAGACCTGGCGGGACATGATCGACGTCAACCTCACCGGCGTATGGCTGTCGGCGAAGGCCGCGATCCCGCACATCGTCGCGGGCGGGCGGGGCGGTTCGCTGGTCCTCACCAGCTCCGTCGGCGGACTGAAGGGGTACGAGAACATCGGGCACTACATCGCCGCCAAGCACGGCGTCGTCGGCCTGATGCGCAGCCTGGCACGGGAGTTGGGGCCGCACGGCATCCGCGTCAACACCCTGCATCCCACGCAGGTGAACACGCCGATGGTGATGCACGAGGGCACCTACCGGATGTTCCGGCCCGACCTGGAGAACCCCACCGCCGACGACTTCGCGGCCGTCTCGCAGGGCATGCACGTCCTGCCGACCCCCTGGGTGGAGGCCCAGGACGTCAGCCACGCCGTCCTCTTCCTCGCCTGCGACGAGTCCCGCTTCATCACCGGCGCCACCCTGCCGATCGACGCCGGCGCGCTGCTCAAGTAGCACGCCCTCCAAGTGGGAGACGCACCATGACACTTGCCGCCGAGACGCTCTACTGGGACCCCTACGACCCCGCCCTCGCCCGCGACCCCTACCCGCTCTACGCCAGGCTCCGCGAAGAGGCACCCCTCTACTACAACGAGACCCACGACTTCTACGCCGTCACCCGGCACGCCGACGTCCAGCGCGGGCTCGCCGACTGGCAGACCTTCTCCTCCGCGCGCGGCGACATCCTGGAGATCGTCCAGGCGGACATCGAACTCCCCCCGGGGACACTGATCTTCGAGGATCCGCCGGTCCACGACATCCACCGGCGGCTGCTGGCACGGCTGTTCACACCGCGCCGGCTCGCGGCGCTGGAGCCGCAGGTCCGGGCCTTCTGCCGCCGGGCCCTCCAACCGGTCCTGGGGGCAAAGGAGTTCGACCTCATCGAGGCGGTCGGTGCGGAGATGCCGATGCGGGTCATCGGCATGCTGCTCGGCATCCCGGAGTCCGACCAGCCCGCGATCCGCGACCGCACCGACAGCACCCTCAACACCGAGGGCACCGGGAAGATCGACCACGAGGAGATCCTCAGCACCGAGGCGTTCCGCGACTACATCGAGTGGCGCAAGAAGCACCCCTCCGGCGACCTCATGACCGAACTGATGACCGCCGAGTTCGAGGACGAGAACGGGGTCACGCGCACCCTCACCGACGAGGAGGTCCTGACGTACTGCACGGTCGTCGCGGGCGCCGGGAACGAGACCACCGGGCGGCTCATCGGCTGGTTCGGCGCGCTCATGGCCCGCTACCCCGAGGCCCGCGGGGAACTCGCCGCCGATCCGGCGCTCATCCCCAACGCCATCGAGGAGGTGCTCAGGTTCGAGCCGACGGGACCGTTCACGGCGCGGTACGTGACACGGGACGTGCAGCTGCACGGCCGTACGGTCCCCGCCGGAAGCGCCATCCTGTTCGTCCAGGCCGCAGCCAACCGCGACCCCCGGCGCTTCGACGAACCCGACCGGTTCGACATCCACCGCGTCACCCAGCACATGAGCTTCGGCGTCGGCGCCCACTACTGCCTCGGCGCCGCGCTCGCCCGGCTGGAGGGGCGGATCGCCGCCGAGGAACTCCTCCGGCACTTCCCCGGCTGGCAAGTCGACTGGGAGCACGCCGAGTTGGCGCAGACCTCGACCGTACGCGGCTGGAAGTCCCTGCCGCTCGTGATCGAGGGGGCGTGATGGCGGGGGAGCGGTGGGCCGTCACCGTCGACAAACGGGCCTGCGTCCGCACCGGGTTGTGCGCGGCGTCGGCGCCCGACCGGTTCACGCTCGACGAACGGGGGCAGGGGCAGGCGCGGGACGAGGTGGTGGGCGCGTCCGAGGAGGTGCTCGAAGTCGCCGAGTCCTGCCCGATCGAGGCGATCTCCATCGTGGACGCGTCGACCGGCAAGTCGGTGTTCCCACCGGAGAGTTGAGCGTGGGCGGCAGACCCGGCGCACGGGTCTGCCGCCCCTCGGACGCTCAGGTCCGCGCGGCGGGCACGTCGTGGAACGCGGGCAGACCGCTGTAGCGGCGCGGGACCTCGGCCTCCGTGCCGAGGGCGGTTCTGCAGAACTCGACGGCTTCCTCGCAACGCCCGAAGAAGTGCACGTGCGGCGGCACCTGCGGGGTCACTTGGCGGTGTCCAGGCCGGCCAGCGCCTGCGCCCAGCGCGCGTACTTCAGGGACGCCAGATCGGCGACGGTCCTGACCCCGAACGCCTCCTGGAGCAGGTCTCCCTGGCGGTCGGAGACCCCCTTCAGCGCGGACACCGGGGCCGCCATGATCTCCGGGAGCGCCTTGTCCGCCCACGCCTTGTCCAGCACCTTGCTCAGGTCGATCTCCGCCATGTCTCCTCGTTCCGTCGCGCGTTGTACGCTTTCTCTACAGTCGATGTAGAGAATAGGTTCGCCGGAGAGCGATTCGAACACCTTCCTGAGGAAATGGCGGAAAAGCCCTGTTCGCGTCCGGATCCGTACCCGATCTAGGGCCGGTAGTTCGGCGGGTACACCTTGATGGTCGGGTCGAAGCTGCCGGGCCAGTCGCAGTAACCCAGCGGCCTGTTCACCGGGTTGAAGTTCAGGCCCGACGGACAGGAGTGGATCAAAGACGCCTCCGCGTTGCACTCGACGTACAACTGCGCGCTGGAGGGGTGGGAGTAGTTGGCGTCCGGGGCGCCGTCGCAGAAGCCGTTCGCCGCCGCGGACGACGGCGAGGCGGCTCCGAGGACGAACACGAGGGAACCGGCCGCCGCAGCGGCTGTGGCACAGAGGGCACGCATCTTCATGCCCGGACCAACGAGCCCCGCCACACCGACGACACGCCTGTGCGCCCCCTGTGTCTGCTCCTGTCGATCGGCAGGCAATGACATTCCCCGCACAGGTTGAAAAGCGGCCCCCGCGATTAAAGCGCCGTCCTCAAGACGATGAGAATTCCCTTGGAGGAGCCCGATTCGGAAGGGCCGCGCCGGGGCGTGCCGAACACTGCTGTGCATGGCTACGACAGTCCCCGCGCCGCCCGCGCCCCCGTGGCGTCCGCTCTGGCGCTCCCCCTCCGACCAGCCCGCACACGCCCGCCCGACGCTGCTCGCCCTCCTCGCGCTCGCCGCCCTGCTCTACACCTGGGGCATCGGCCACAGCTCGTACCACGCCTTCTACGCCGACGCCGCGCGCAGCATGTCGGAGAACTGGAAAGCGTTCTTCTACGGTTCCTTCGACCCCGGGAATTCCATCACCCTCGACAAACTCCCCGGATTCCTCTGGCCGCAGGCCCTGTCCGCACGCCTCTTCGGATTCCACCCCTGGGCCCTGGTCCTCCCCCAGGTCCTCGAAGGCATGGCGAGCGTCCTCGTCCTGCACCGCCTCGTCTCCCGCTGGGCCGGCACGAACGCGGCACTCCTCACCTGCACGGCCTTCCTCCTGACCCCGGTCTCCGTCGGGCTGTTCCGTACGGCCGTGGAGGACCCGGCGTTCACGCTGTGCCTGCTGCTCGCGGTGGAGGCGACCCAGCGGGCCGCCCGTGACGGGCGTGCGCGGACGCTGGTCGTCGCGGGGGTGTGGGTCGGGGTCGGGTTCCAGAGCAAGATGCTGGAGGCGTGGGCGGTGCTGCCCGCGCTGGCGGTGGTGTACCTGGTGTCGGCGCCGATCTCCTTGCGGCGGAGGGTGGTTCACCTCGGGGTGGCCGCGGTGGTGATGACCTGTGTGTCGGTGTCGTGGATGGTG
This sequence comes from Streptomyces sp. 4F14, assembly GCF_048159485.1. Classification (NCBI taxonomy): domain Bacteria; kingdom Bacillati; phylum Actinomycetota; class Actinomycetes; order Kitasatosporales; family Streptomycetaceae; genus Streptomyces; species Streptomyces sp. 4F14. The sequence continues at coordinate 308,299 of NZ_JBLRVY010000008.1, read as the reverse complement.
GCGGTGACGCTGGTGCCGGCGAAGGACCGGCCCTATGTGGACGGGACGACCGACAACTCCGTGTTCAGCATGGTCGTCGGGTACAACTTCCTGAACCGGTTCTCGGCGTTGGGGGTCAGTGCGGGGGTGACGGGGAGTGTGAGCGGGAGTCAAGGGGGTGGGCATCGGGGGGAGGCGGATGCCGGTGCTGCTGCGCGTGCAGGTGCGGGTGCTTTCGGCGGTGCGGGCCGGGTGCAGGGGATGCGGTCGGGAGAAGGACAGAGGCAGGGGCAAGGTCAAGGGCAAGGCCAGGACGGCTGGGCGAAGATGTTCGGGGCGTCGCTCGCCTCGCAGACCGGGTGGCTGTATCCGTTCGCGGCGGTGTGTGCCGTGTGCGGGCTGGTGTGGAGTCGGGGACGGCCGCGTACTGACGGGCCGCGCGCCGGGTTCCTGCTCTGGGGAACCTGGCTGGCCACGTTCTTCCTGGTCTTCAGCGCGGGGAGCGTCGGGGGGCACACGTACTACATGGGCGTGATCGCCGTGCCGCTGGCGGCGCTGACCGGGGGTGGGGCTGTCGTGCTGTGGCGGGCGTACCGGGCCGGTGGGCGGCGGGCCTGGGCGTTGCCGGGAGCGGTGGCGGCCACGACCGTGTGGAGTGCGTATCTCGCGGGGGAGTTCACGTCGTTCCTGCCGTGGCTGGCGCCGGTGGTGGGGGTGTTGGGGGTGACGGCCGTCGTCCTGCTGGCGGTGGCGCGTCCTGGTGGGCGGCGACGGGCCGGTGGGCGGCTCGCTCTCGCCGGGCTCGCCACCGCCCTGGCGGCTCTGCTGATCGCGCCGGGCGCGTGGGTGGCGCAGGTGTTCAACCCCTCGTACCGCAATACCGGCATGGGCGCGGTCGGGCCGTCCCGAACCGGGGGCGGGCGTGGGGCGTTCACGTCGTTCGAACGGTCCGCGCCGGAAGGGGCGTTCGCGTCGGCGGGCGGCCGGACGGGACGGCTGCGGTGGGACGGGGGCAGGGGAGAGCGGGCCGACGGTGACACGGGCACCGGCACCCCCGGCGGCTTCGGCGGGATCGGATCGGACGGTGGACTCACCATGCCCCAGCGGGAGTTGCTCGCCTACACCACCGCGCACCAGGGCTCGGCGCCGTACGTCTTCGCCACCACGAACTGGACCACCGCCTCCCCGTACATCCTCGCCACCGGTGCCCACGTCCTGCCCCTCGGTGGCTTCAGCGGCCGCGTGCCGTTCCCGACGGAGACGGGGTTCCAGCGGCTCGTGCGGGACGGGGAGGTCCGGTACGTCGTGGTGGGCGGCGTCGGCCGTACGTCGAACGGGGCGACGGCCGCGGCACGGATCACGCAGTGGGTCCGGTCGGCCTGCGCGCCGGTGCCGTCGTCGGACTACGGCGGTACGGACGACGGGCAGACGCTGTACCGCTGCGCACGCGCTTGAAGCCACGGCATCCCGTCAGCCCGGCGTCGCCACGCGCCGGGCCGGGCGGGCGGATCCGGGAGCCGGAGGTCGACAGGCACCCGTCGGCTCTCTTACCGGCGCACCGGCCGCAGCTCCTCCAGCAAACCCTGGCGGTCCGTGAGGACGTTCGTCAGGATCCGCCGCGCGGTGCCCAGGAGTTCCGCCACGTCGCCGCCGGCCAGCTCGTACACCACGGTCGAACCCGTGCGTGTGGCGGTCACGATGCCCGACCGGCGCAACACCGCGAGCTGCTGCGACAGGCTCGACGGCTCGATCTCGATCTCCGCGAGCAGGTCCCGTACCGGCTTCGGACCGTCCTGGAGCAGCTCCAGCACCCGGATGCGCACCGGATGCCCCAGCATCCGGAAGAACTCGGCCTTCGCCTCATACAGCGGGACCATCGCCGGCTCCATCCTCCTCCACGGCCACGTCGTTGGCACGGGCGATCCGCAGCGCGTCATCCAACTCGTCCTCGGCCACGGCAATCGCGTACGCGTCACCCTCCCGCCGCGCGGCCCTCACCCGCACCCGCGCCGCCCGCACCCGCTCCCGCAACGCCTCAGCGAACCCACCCACCCCGAGCAACCCTTCCCTGCCGGCCAAGATCATGAAGTAGTGAATTGAAGAACTCTGCAAGTTCTTGAGCATCCTAGCCCGCAGATGTGCCGTGACCCGGTCGCGCGGTGCGGGCGGACCGGGCCACGGCCGTCCCCGGTCAGTAGCCGTAGATCATCTTGTAGGCGACCTCGGGAAGGAACTGCCCGGCCGAGGAGCCGCCGCCCACACCGCAGTTGCCGTCGGACTCGCCGGGCGTCTTGATCCACAGGAGCATCTCGGCGCCGCCGCCCATCTGCGTGGGCGTGCCGATCCTGCGGCCGGCGGGGTTGCACCACTGGCCGTTGGAGCCGTTGCCGTTGCGGCTGGTGTCCACGACGAACGGCTTCGTGTAGCCGTAGCGGGCGCTGAGTTCACGGTTGACGGCGTTGCCGTAGTTGGTGTTCTCGGCGGTGGTGAAGTAGTTGGAGATGTTGAGGGAGAAGCCGTGGGCCTGGCGCAGGCCGGCGTTGTTGAGGCGCTGGGCCATGGTGGCGGCGTCGGCCCAGCCGGGGTTGCCGGAGTCGAGGTAGACCCAGGCGTTGGGGGCCTGGCGGCCGAACGTGGACAGGGCCCCGGTCAGCATGTTCTGGCGCTCGGTGATCTGCGCCTGGTTCATGCAGCCGTAGTCGCCGAGGGAGTCGGGTTCGAGGATGACGACGGCCTGGCGGCTGCCGATCCCGGAGGCGAACTGGGAGATCCAGGTGGCGTAGGCGGCGGGCGAGGAGGCCCCGCCCGCCGAGTGGCCGCCGCAGTAGTCGCGGTTGTAGACGTTGTAGGCGACCATGATCGGCAGCTTGTTCGCGCCGGCCGCGGCACCCGCGTACGCGCTGGTGGCGGCGTTGATGGAGCCGCTCCAGGAGCCGAACCAGCGGGCGGCGGGCGTGTTGGCGAGGGAGCTGTTGATCGCGGCGGCGCGGCCGTCGTTCGGGTTGGCGGCGACCCACTGCTTCGCGCTGGAGTTGGGGTCCACGTAGAACCCGTTGGCCTTGACGGCCGGGGCTGCCGCCTGGGTGGACGGGGCGACGGCGAGTGCCAGCGGCAGGGCGAACAGGGCCGCCGTCAGGGCGCGGAGCTTTCGGCGCATGGAGGTACCTCCTGGTGGGGGAGCGTCGCCCGCCCTCGTCCTGGACGGGCGACGCGGTAAGGAAGTGCGGCGGTACACGTCCCTCGGCGCCGGCGGCTCTCCGGCGGGACGTCACGTCGGACGACCGGCGACTCGCTGTGGGAGCGCTCCCAAAGTGGAAGCGGTTCCAGTGGTGTCGGGGCCTTCCTGGTGTGGTGGATATCGTGTGGGGAGCCGTTGGGGCTGTCAAGAGCGGGCGTACGACGGGCTCTTCACACCGCGCGGGCAAGGATCTACAGTCCTGTTTCTGGAAGCGCTTCCAGCCACAGGAGGTCCACGTTCCATGGCAGCAGACGGAGTCAGCCGGCGGCCGACGCTCGAAGCGGTGGCCGAACTCGCGGGCGTCTCCCGCTCCGTGGCCTCCCGCGTCCTCAACGACGCCCCGTACGTCAGCCGCGTCAAGCGCCAGGCGGTCGAACGGGCCGTCAGGCAACTCGGCTACGTCCCCAATCCGCGCGCCCGGGCGCTGGCCACCCGGCAGACGGGCGCGGCCGCCCTGGTCATCTCGGGAGAGGACCCGTCGATCTTCGCGGACCCCTTCTTCGCCCAGGTGATCGTGGGGGCGTCGGCCGCGCTGGAGGAGGCCGACCTGCATCTGATGCTGTGTCTGGCCGCCTCCGCCCGGGGCCGTGAACGGGTGGCGGCGCTGCTGCGGTCCCGGGGCGCCGACGGCGTCATGCTGATGGCACTGCGCGAGGGCGATCCGCTGGTACGGATGGCGCAGGAGGCGGAACTGCCCGTCGTGTTCGGCGGACGTCCGGTGGGGCCCGTTCCCCGCTGGTACGTGGACGTCGACAACGTCGGCGGCGCCCGTGAGGCGACCGAGTACCTGCTCGCGCGGGGCCGGACCCGGGTCGCCGTCATCTGCGGACGCCTGGACACCGAGGCCGGGCGAGCCCGCCACCGCGGCTACCGGGACGCGATGCTGGCCGCCGGGCTGACCCCGCTCCCCCCAGGGGAAGGGGACTTCACCGAGTCCGGCGGCGCCGCCGCCATGGCCGCGCTCCTCGCCGAACTCCCCGACCTGGACGGCGTGTTCGCCGCCAACGACAACATGGCGGCGGGGGCGCTGCGCACCCTGCGCGAGAGCGGGCGCCTGGTGCCCGCCGACGTCGCGGTGGTCGGGTTCGACGACCTCGCCGTCGCCCGGATCGCCGATCCGCCGCTGAGCACCGTCCACCAGCCGATCACGGCGCTCGGGAGGGAGACGGCACGCATGCTCGTCGCGTTGATCGACGGGCAGGATCCCACGCCGCTGATTCTTCCGACGCGGTTGGTCGTCCGGGCGAGCGCTTGACGGGGCGTGCAGTCGGCGGGTTCGCTCGCGGCGGCGTGCGACATGACGGGATGTGCGGCCGGCGGGTCCGATCGCGGCGGCGCTCAAGCTGTTCCACCCCGGCCGGCCGGGATTCCTCTCGAAGCCGTGGGTTCCCGGCGACGGGCCGTCCGCGTGGCTAGTCTCTGCCGCGTGAACGCAGACGACGCGAACCGGCGGTGGACACGGTCCATGCCCGATGCCTACGAACGTCACCTGGTGCCGGTCTTCTTCCGGCCCTTCGCCGAGGACCTGGCCGCGCGGGCGGCGGCGCTGCACCCCGGCAGGATCCTGGAACTCGCGGCCGGGACAGGGGCGTTGACCTCGGCGCTGCTCGCCGCGCTGCCCGGGGCCTCGGTGGTGGCGACCGACCTCAACGAGGCCATGGTCAGCGCCGGGTCACTGCGGGAGCCGCGGGCCGTGTGGCGGCAGGCGGACGCCCAGCAACTGCCCTTCAGCGACGAGGAGTTCGACCTCGTCGTATGCCAGTTCGGGGTGATGTTCTTCCCCGACCGGCCCGCCGCCTACGCCGAGGCGCGCAGGGTCCTGGCACCGGGTGGACGGTTCCTGTTCAACAGCTGGGGCCCACTGGCCTCGCACGGCTTCGGGTCCGCCTTCCAGACCGCCCTGGCGGAGTCGATGCCGGACGACACACCCTCGTTCCTCCCCGACGTGCCCCACGGCTACACGGATCCGGCCACCGTCACCGCGGACCTGACAGCCGCGGGCCTGTTCCTGGCCGACGCCGAGGAGGTCACACTGAACGGCGTCGCGGAGTCGGCCGCATCCATCGCCACCGGCCTCCTCACCGGCACACCGGTGCACGCCGCCGTGGGGGCCCGTGAAGACGCGGAGACCATCCGGGCCGCCGTCATCCGGGGCATGACGGAACGCCTGGGCGTGGGGCCGGTTACGGCGCCGATGACCGCGATGGTCTATACGGCGCGCGGGGAGGGGGAGGAGGGGGCCTGACGGGTCCCGAGTGCACCCGGGCGGCCCTGCCGGATCGGGGCGGGCGGCGCGACGCCGGCGGGGGCGAGCGGACCGGAGAGGCGCCCGTGCTCGCGGCCGTCACGCTCCGCCGCGCCGCCAACGCCCGGCTGGAGACCGGCGTTTGGGGCGAGCACGGCGGCGACTCCGCGTCCGACCGCTTCTTCCACCGGGCCGGACCGGACTACGTCTCCTGTTCCCCGTCGCCCGCCTCGAAGCGGGGCGCGCGGCGCTGGAGGGGGGTGGGGTGAGCGACAGCAGGTGATGCCGTGGTCGCGGCGTCGAGTGGCCCGGCCTCGCCGAGAGCCGATGAGGCCGGGCCGGTGCTCAGTGGTTGGTGCCGGTAGCCCAGATCGCCTGGCTGCCGTCGTAGATGACCACGTTGCCGTCGTCCTGGACGACCAGCCGGGAGCCGGGGTGGCCCGCCGTGTTGGACGCCCACACGGCCCTGTTGGAGGCCGTGTAGACGACGAAGTTGCCGTCGGTCTGGAAGCGGGCCGTCCAGCCCTGGTTGACGGTGTTCGAGGCCCAGCGGGCGCGGTTGAACTCGTCGTACACGACGAGGTTGCCGTCGGACTGCATGATCAGCCGGGCGGTGTTGGAGGAGACCGACTGGTTGTGGTTGAGGGTGAAGGGCGCGTAGCGGGTCTGGTTGGCGCGCAGCGCTTTCTCCGCCGTTGCGCCGGCGCCGGCCGTCGAGGGGGCCGCGCCGGCCTCGCCGATGAGCGGCAGGGTGGCGAGGGCGGCTGTTGCGAGAAGTGCGATGACTTTCCGTCTCACGAGCGAACTCCCTGAGTCAGATGGTGCATCTTGCAGTTCCCTGGCCCTGAACTCTGACAGCACGGCTGCGCCGGTCGCGGGGCTTTCCTGTGCCATGACCGGTTTGTGTCCGCCGTTGACTTGAAGAGGCGGAGGGACGGAGCGGCCCGGGTACACCCGGCATCCCCCGGTCCGGACTGACACTGCGGGCGTGAGGCGTCCTGGAGCAGTGTCGCGGACCGCTGGACGAAGTGCTCGACGGCCGGCGCGTCACCACGGACCGGCTGGTGGACCGCGTGGATCCGCGGTAGCTGGAGCCGGCAGTGTGCCGGACCTGGTGCCGGCGTCCGTCGAGAAGGACCACGGCGGCGGTGCCCGCACCTCCGGCGACCGGGCCCAGAGCATGACCTCGGGCGGCCCTGCGAGCCGGCGGTGCAACGGCTCGCGGGACTGCCCGGATCCCCGTACCTCCAGCCCTTCGACGACGCCCGGCGCACCATGCACTCCCCCTCGACACCGCCTGACCCGTAGGACGGCGAAGAGGCGAACACGAGGCCGTCCCCGTTACGTTCGCCGGGAGCGGCGCCGGCCGGCCTCCGGAGTCGGTCGGTTCGGCGGAGGGAGCGGATGGGGTCGGGCCGCCACCCGAACGCGCTCTTCCGGCGGGCTCAGTGCGCGTCCGCGCCGCCCGGTGGGGGCGTCAGTTCCGCGAGTACGTCGGCGCTGTCCCGGCTCGTCGTCAGCGTCGCGCCGTTGCGGCGCAGTGCGCCGAGGGCCGCCGCGTTGTGCGCCATCGTGTCCGCGACGACGCTCCGCGCACCGGCTCTCGCCGCCTCGTCGAGGAGGATCCGCAGCGCGGCGGTGCCGATGCCGCGCCCTCGCTGTGAACGGCCGAGCCACATGCCGGTTTCGAGGGCGTCGAGGCTGTCGCGCGCGGCCAGCCGGGCCGACCCCACGACCTCCCCGTCGTGGACGACCACGAACGTGCACTCGCGAAGCGGACCCGCGAGCCCGGGAAACCGGGCCCGATGCCACTCCCGGAACGCCTCCCGGCGCTGCGCGGTCCAGCCGGGCGGCCCGTCCACGGGTGGCATGACCTCATCGGGCTCCGCGTCCCCGACGGCCACCGCGAGAAGCTCTGCGAGGGCTTCCTCGTCCATCCGCCGCACCGCCACCTGACCGACCACGCGGGTTCCTCTCCACTGAACGCTGGACACCGGTTGTCGATCCTCACGTCCTACGGGGCGCCACGCGAGGGGTTTTCGGCCGTGGCGGTTCGCGGGTCTACAGCCAGCCGCGACGGCGCAGGCGCCGTGCGACGGTCTCGTGGACCGTGCGGAGCGCGTCCAGGTGCTCCCGGCCCAGGCCCCAGTTGTGCCGGTCGATGAACGCGACGGGTCCGCGGAGCTTGATGACCCGGTCCTCCGGGGTGAAGTCGTCGTCCGCGTACGGGGCGTCGGGGCCGGGCGGGACAGGTCCGCTCAGCTCCCAGAACATGCCGTCGGCGACCTTGTTCATACGTCGGTCGTCGTCGTGGTAGGGGGCGTGGAAGTAAGCGGTGACGGGGTGCAGGCCACGCAGGAACCCGTGGCCGGTCTCGCCCTCGGACCGGTCGCCGAGCTGGGCCCGGATGTCGTGGTACGGCTCGTCGCCGACGGTGAGTTCGCCGTCCGGGGTGACCAGGGCGTACCACATGGGCCGGCGGGCGGAGGGGTCGGTGTGGACGTGCACCAGGTTCTTCCTCGGTGCGTCCGGCGCCGGCGAGGAGGCCGGCGAGGCGGGGTGCGGCGTACGAGGTGGTTCCCTCGGGATGGGAGCGGGCCTGCGTGATCGCTGCGTCGACGCCGTCGCGGGCGGCGAGCAGCGGCAGCCGTATCCAGTACAGGTCCCAGCCCTCCTCGCCCCCGCGAGCGGCGGCGAGGGCGTCGAGGTGCGCCAGTTCGTCCGCGGGGCGGCCCTGGTCGAGGTACAGGCCGGACAGGACATGGAGGATCCAGTCGTCTCCGCTGCGGGTGTCGGCCTGGGCCCGCATCACCTCGACCGCCTCGGTCTCCCGGCCGTGCTCCGGGACGTACCCCACGCGGTCGAGGCGCGGGGCGAGGCGTGGTTCCCCCGGAGCCTGTCGGCCGAGGACACTACCGGTCCGCCCCCGTGTCCCGCCCGTGAGGAGAGGCCCCATGACGGTCACGTCCCTCCATCAGCATCCCCGCCCGATCCCCGTCGATCCCCGGGGCGCTGATCTGCCCGCCCAGGCCGCCCGGCTCCGCGCAGCCGGTGACGTGGTCGCCGTGGAGCTGCTCGGCGGCGTACGCGCCTGGATGCCCACCACGCAGCGGGTGATGGAACCGCTGCTGACGGATCCGCGGGTCAGTCGGGACGCGCGTCGGCATTGGGACGCCTGGGGGAACGGCTGGCTGGCCGGGCATCCGGAGGCGCACTGGATGTACGGGCTGATCAGCGACAGCATGTTGTCCTCCTACGGGCCCGAGCACACCCGGCTGCGGAAACTCGTCGCGCCCGCGTTCACCGGCCGCCGTATCAAGGCGCTCCAGCCGGCCTTCGACCGTATCGCCGCCGGCCTCCTCGACCCGCTGGCCCGGGTGGCGCCCGGTGAGGTCACGGATCTGCGGGCCGTGTTCGCCGATCCGCTGCCGTTGCGGGTGATCTGCGAGATGTTCGACGTACGCGGCGAGGGCGCCGTCGCGGTGAAGGAGTTCGCCACGATCCTGCTCAACGACCCGGCTGCGCTGGGGAGTTCGGATGCGCCGGAGGTCTGCCGGGCCGCCTTCGCGGAGGTCCTCGCGGACAAGCGGGTCCACCCCGGCGACGATCTGACGACCGCGCTCGTCCAGGCGCAGGACGGCGACGACACGCTCACCGACACCGAGATCGTCGACACGATGGTCCTCGTCCTCGGCGCGGGACTGGAGACGACCGTCCATCTGATCGGCAACGCGATCGTGGCGCTGCTCCAGCACCCCGAGCAGCTCGCCGAGGTCCGGGCGGGCCGGGTGCCGTGGGAGGCCGTCGTCGAGGAGACCCTGCGGTTCGCCGCCGCCGCGCCGATGAGCCCGCTGCGGTTCGCGGTGGAGGACATCACCGTCGGGGACGTCCGGATCCGCGCCGGCGAGGCGATCATCGCCGCGTTCGGGCTCTACGGCTGGGACCCGGCCCGGCACGGCGAGGACGCCGGCCGCTTCGACATCGGCCGCCCCGCACCCGCCCGGCACCTCGCCTTCGGCCACGGCGTCCACCACTGCCTGGGCGCACCCCTGGCCCGCGCCGAGGCCCTCACCGCGCTCCCGGCGCTCTTCGAACGCTTCCCCCGCGTGTCCCTCGCCGGGAGCGGCTCACCGGACCGGGTGCCGTCGTTCCTGATCCACGGGTTCCGGGAGATCGAGGTCGTACTCGACCACGGGGAGCCGGACCGCCAATGACGTCGGACACTCACACCGAGAACCGATCCGGATCCGCCGCGGCCCAGTCCTCCGCCCACGACCCCGGCGGCTCCGCGAGCAACTGCCCCTCGCCCAGCCACTCGTACAGCTCCGCGTAGCTGAGCACCTCGGTGGGGGTGACGCGGCGGCGGAGCATGCCGGGGTGGAGCTGGGAGGGGTGGTCGACGCCCATGGAGGCCATGATCTGGAGGGCGGCGGCCACGGTGGAGGTCTGGTAGCGGTGGACGCGGTCCGTCTTGTCGGCGATGTTCAGGGCGCGCACCCGGCGGGGGTCCTGGGTGGCGACGCCGACGGGGCAGGTGTTGGTGTTGCACTGCTGCGCCTGGATGCAGCCGACGGCGAACATCATCGCGCGGGCCGCGTTCGTGTAATCGGCGCCCTGGGCAAGGCGTTTGACGATGTCGGAGGCGGTCGCGACCTTGCCGCTCGCGCCGATCCTGATCCGGTCGCGCAGCCCGGTGCCGACGAGGGCGTTGTGGACGGTGATGAGGCCCTCGGTGAGCGGGGTGCCGAGGTTGTCGGCGAACTCCAGGGGCGCCGCGCCGGTACCGCCCTCCGCGCCGTCGACGACGATGAAGTCGGGGGTGACGCCTTCCGCGAGCATGGCCTTGCACACCGCGAGGACCTGTCGGCGCGAGCCGACGCACAGTTTGAACCCGGTGGGCTTGCCGCCCGCCGACTCCCGCATCCGGGCGATGAACTGAACGAGTTCGCGCGGGGTGGAGAACACCCGGTGGTACGGCGGCGAGATGACCGTACGCCCCTCGGGCACCTCACGGACACGCGCGATCTCCGCGGTGACCTTCGGCCCCGGCAGCACCCCGCCGATGCCGGGCTTCGCGCCCTGCGACAGCTTCAGGGACACGCACTTGACGTGCTCGTGCGCGGCCTTGTCGGCGAACTCGGCGGGGTCGAAGCCGCCGTCGGCGGTGCGGCAGCCGAAGTAGCCGGTGCCGATCTCCCAGATCAGGTCGCCGCCGGGCCGCAGATGGTAGTCGGAGAGCCCGCCCTCCCCGGTGTCGTGCGCGAAACCCCCGCGCGCCGCACCGGCGTTGAGGGCGAGCAGCGCGTTCGGGGACAGCGCGCCGAAGCTCATCGCGGACACGTTCAGCAACGCCATGTCGTACGGCTGCGTGCAGTCGGGGCCGCCGACCCGCACCCTCGGCGCCTCCTCGGCGACCGGGCGGGGCGCCATGGACGGGGTGAGGTACTCGCTGCCCGCCTCGTACAGGTCGAGTTCGGTGCCGAACGGCTCCTCCGCCTCGATGCCCTTGGCCCGCTGGTAGACGACGCTGCGCACGCTCCTCGGGTAGGGGCGGCCGTCGTAGTCCCGCTCGATGTAGTACTGCTGGAGTTCGGGGCGGATACGCTCCAGCAGGAACCGCATATGGCCCAGGAGCGGGTAGTTGCGCAGGATCGAGTGCCGGCGCTGCACCAGGTCGTGCACGGCGAGCGCGGACGCCGCGAGGAACACGGCGGCGCCGGTCCACCACCACGGCGAGTGCAGCACGGCGAGCAGCACCCCGGCGACCGCGCACAGGGAGACCAGGACCGCCGGGACGTACCGGGCGAGTCTGCCGATCGGGTTCATGGCGCACCTGCCTCACGGCCGGGGGATGTTGCGGATGTTGGCGCGGGCCAGGTCGAGCATCGTCCCCACGCCGCCCTCCAGGACCGTCCGTGTCGCGGCCAGCGCGAACCCCCGTACCTGCTCGGCGTCGATGTGCGAGGGGATGGACAGCGCGTCGGGGTCGGTGACGAGGTCGACGAGCCCCGGACCGGGAGCGGCCAGCGTCTCGGCGAGCGCCCTGCCCACGTCGGCGGGGTCCTCGACCCGTACGGAGGGAATGCCGATGCCGCGCGCGACGGCGGCGAAGTCCACGCGCGTGTGGTCCGTCCCGTACGACGGCATTCCCTCGACCATCATCTCCAGCTTGACCATGCCGAGCGCCGAGTTGTCGAACACCACCGTCTTGACGTTCAGATCGTGCTGCCGGACGGTGACCAGCTCCCCGAGGAGCATCGCGAGCCCGCCGTCCCCGGACAGCGACACCACCTGCCGGCCGGGCAGGGCGAACGCGGCGCCCACCGCGTGCGGGAGCGCGTTCGCCATCGTGCCGTGGTTGAAGGAGCCGACGAAGCGGCGCCGCCCGTTCGGGGTGAGGTAGCGCGCCGCCCACACGGTGTTCATGCCGGTGTCGAACGTGAACACCGCGTCGTCCGCCGCCGCCTCGTCCAGCAGCCGCGCCGCGTACTCCGGATGGATCGGCCGCAGGTGTTCCACGTCGTGCGTGTACGCGTCGACGACCTTCGTGAGCGCGCGCTCATGCGCGTGCAGCGTCTTGTGCAGGAAGCGCGCCGAGTCGTTCGCGCGCACCAGCGGCAGTACGGCGCGCAGGGTCGCGCGGACGTCGCCGTGGACGCCCAGCTCCAGCGGGGTACGCCGCCCCAGGCGGGTGGCGTCCCGGTCGATCTGGACGGTGTGCGCCTGCGGGAGGAACGTGTCGTACGGGAAGTCGGTGCCCAGCAGGAGCAACAGGTCCGCCTCGTGGACGGCCTCGTAGCAGGCGCCGTAGCCGAGCAGGCCCATCATGCCGACGTCGTACGGGTTGTCGTACTGGATCCACTCCTTGCCGCGCAGCGAGTGCCCGACCGGCGCCTTCAGCGTCCCGGCCAGCTCCAGCACCTCGGCGCGCGCGTCACGGGCGCCCAGGCCGCAGAACAGGACGGGCTTGCGGGCCGCGTTCAGGGCGTCCGCGAGGAGCTGGACGGTCCGCTCGTCCGGTACGACCGTGCCGGGGGCGATGTGCGGGGCGGCTGGGCCGGTCGGGTGAACGGTCGCGCGGCCCGCTACGTCGCCCGGCAGGACCAGGACGGAGACACCGGGCGAGCCCAGCGCGTGCCGGATCGCGATCCTGGCCAGGCGGGGCATCTGGTCGGCCTGCGAGACCAGCTCGCAGTACCCGGCGATGTCCGCGAACAGCTTCTCCGGGTGCGTCTCCTGGTGGTACTCCGTGCCGATCTGGCCGGTGGGGATGTGCGAGGCGATCGCCAGGACCGGTGCTCCGGTGCGCTTCGCGTCGTACAGGCCCTGGACGAGGTGGGTGTTGCCGGGGCCGCAGGACCCCGCGCACACCGCGAGCCGCCCGGTGAGCTGTGCCTCGGCGGACGCGGCGAACGCGGCGCCCTCCTCGTTGTGGACGTGGGTCCACTCGATGCCGTCGGTGCGGCGGATCGCGTCGACGAGGGGGTTGAGGCTGTCTCCCGCGACGCCGTAGACGCGCTCCACACCGGCCTGGAGGAGGACCTCGACGAACTGGTCGGCGAGGGTGTGACGGGCCATGGAGGCGTCCTCCGGTCTCCCCCCTCCGGGTCGGGTGTGTGGCGGGAGCCAACCTAGGGGTGAGCGGGGTTCGCCGCATCCGGGGTGGTGCCGGGGGCTGTGTCCGAGGGCGCGTCCGGGGTGGTGCCGGGGATGGTGACCGGGGCCGTGTGCGGGCTCGTGCCGGAGTTCGTGTGCGGGCCCGTGCCGGGTTTCGTGTGCGGGGTGGCTTTCGGGGCCGCCGGCATCCCCCCGTCGTCCATCCCCTCGTCCGGCTCCACCCCGAACGCGTTGTACACCATCGCCTGCATCGCGTACGCCCCGACCGTGAACACGAACTCCATGAGCTGGCGTTCGTCGAGGAGCGCCGCCAGTTCGGCGTACGTGGGGTCGGAGAGGGTCGAGGTGTCCTCCAGCTCGTCCACGGCGCGGGTGACGAGGGTCGGGTCGCCGCGCCGGACGCCCGCCAACTCCTCGTCGGTGACGCCGGCTCGGCGGGCCGAGAGGGCGTGGTGGGACCACTCGTACCGGCACCGGCGGCGCCAGGCGACGCGCAGGACGGCCAGTTCGCGGATCCGGGCGGGGAGCGTGCCGCGGTAGACGAGGGGCGTGCTGAAGCCGAGGAACGCCTTGGCCAGGCGCGGGTGGTTGAGGAGGAGGCCGAGGGCGTTGGACGGCGGGATCTTCCGGCCGCCGGTCAGCGGCCTGAGCACCTCCTCGTCCCATTCCTCGTACGGCACCGGAGGCAGCCGCGTCATGTGTTGCGGCCCCCGTTCACGCCGATGATCTGCCCGGTGATGTAGCCGGCCTCCTCGCGGACCAGGAACGAGCAGGTCGCCGCGATGTCCTCGGGGCGCCCGACACGGCGTACGGGGGTACGCGCGATGTGTTCCTCGACGGTGCCGCCGAGCCGCTCGCGGGCCTCCGCCGAGCGCAGCATCGGGGTGTCGACGAAGCCGGGCGGGACGGCGTTGACGGTGATGCCGCGCGGGCCCAGCTCCAGGGCGAGGGACTTGGTGAGGCCGTTGACCGCGGACTTCGCGGCGACGTAGTGCGCCATGAACGGCTGGCCCGAATGCGCGCTGGACGAGGAGATGTTGACGATCCGCCCCCAGCGTCCCTCCCACATGTCCGGCAGCGCGGACTGCACGCAGTGGAAGACCCCGTTGAGGTTGATGTCCAACACACGCTGCCAGTCGGCGAATCGCAGGCTCGCGAACCTGGAGTGCCCGTCCATCCCCGCCGCGTTGACGAGCACCGACACCGGCCCGAAGCGCTCCCGTACGGCGTCCATCGCCTTGTCGACCTGGGTGCGGTCGGTGACGTCCACGGCGTGGCCGTCGGGGGTGGGGGAGAGGTCGAACACGGCGACATTCAGGCCGTCCTGGGCGAGGCGCTCGGCGACGGCCTTGCCGATGCCGGAGGCGCCGCCGGTCACCACAGCCGTCCTGGTCGCGCTCACGCGAACGCCTCGTCCCCGACGATCGTCGTACGGTGCAGCAGGCGTTCGGAGTTCTCGTCGTACGGCAGCGCGCGGTGCAGGATCCCGGTGTTGTCCCAGACGACGAGGTCGCCGACGCTCCAGTCGTGGGCGTAGCGGAAGCGTTCCTGGGTGGTCCAGTCGAGGAGTTCAGCGAGGAGGTCGCGGCTGCTGCCGGCGGACATGCCGACGACGTGGTCGGCGGTGGCGCCGGTGACGAACGAGCGGCGTCCGTCGCGGCGTCGCCACACGAGGGACGTCTCCTGGCCCGGCTGGGTGCGCCAGGCGGCGAGCTGCTGTTCGGTGGGGTCGGGGACGACGAGGCGCTGGGCGGCCTCGAAGCTGTGCACGACACGGAGGTTCTCGTAGCGCGCGCGGTCCTTCTCGGGCAGGTTGTCGTACGCGGCGTACGTGTTGGAGAACTCGGTTCCCCCGCCGACGGCGGCGACGTGCCGCGCGGTCAGGGTGGTCGCCTTGACGGGGACGGTGTCGGTGGTGCCGTCGAGGTGCCAGAAGAAGGCGCCCCTCAGGTACTGGGCGGTCGCGTTCTTCTCCGGGTCCAGGGAGATGGGGAAGATCTCCCGGCCGCGCAGCTCGACGACCTTGCCCAGCTTGCGGCTGAACGCCAACTGCCCCGCGTCGTCGAGGTGGAGACCACGGACGAGCAGGACGCCGCGCCACTTGAGGGCCTCGGCGGCGCGCGCCACGAACGTGTCGTCGAGGGGGTCGGTGACACCCGTGAACTCCACCCCGAGCGCCGGGCTCAACGCCTTCGATTCGATCATGGAAACACCCCTTCTGTTCGTGAGAACCTTATTCTCAACGGGCTTGCCATCGGAAGGGCAAGAGCATCAGATTCTCTTGTCCGAATCCTTGATTCGCCTAAATGGAGAATGTAGTTTCCGGATCAGTCGAGCTCAGTGGAGCGAGGAGGCCGGGATGCGGTTCAAGGACAAGGTGGCGGTCGTCACCGGCGCCGGACAGGGCATCGGGGAGGGTTATGCGAAGGCGCTGGCCGCCGAGGGCGCGAAGGTGGTGGTCGCCGAGCTGAACGAGGACCAGGGGCAGCGGGTCGCGAAGGAGATCGGCGACGCCGCCCTCTTCGTCCCCGTCGACGTCGCCGACCCGGCCTCCGCGCAGGCCCTCGCCGACACGGTGATCGCCGAACTCGGGCGCGTGGACTGCCTGGTGAACAACGCGGCGATCTTCCACGGCATGCGCCGCGAGGGCATCGTCACCGTCGACTACGACTACCTCGACCGGTTCCTCAAGGTGAACCTGCTCGGCGCGCTGCACGTCACCCGCGCCGTCCTGCCGCACCTCAAGGAGGGCGCGGCGATCGTCAACCAGTCCTCCACCGCCGCCTGGACCGCGACCGGCTTCTACGGCCTCGCCAAGGCCGGCCTCAACCACCTCACCGTCGACCTCGCCGCCGAACTCGGCCCGCGCGGCATCCGCGTCAACGCGATAGCCCCCGGCCCCACCGACACCGAGGCCGCCCGCAGCATCATCCCCGAGGCCCACCGCACCGCGATGGTCCAGCAGTTCCCCCTCAAACGCATGGGCACCCCCGCCGACCAGGCGGGCGCGCTGCTTTTCCTGCTCTCCGAGGACGCGTCCTGGATCACCGGGCAGATCCTGTCGGTGGACGGCGGATCGGTGGTGCGGCTGTGACGGAGCCGATCATCAAGGCCGTGACGGACCCGAGCGTCAACGCTGTGCCGGGCTTGATCGTCAAGTCCCAGCTCATCGACGGCAAACTCCAGGCCGCCGAGACCTCCTTCGACTCCCGCAACCCCGCCACCGGCGCCCTCCTGGGCCACGCCCCCGAGGCGACCGTCGCCGACGCCGAGACCGCCGTGGCCGCCGCCCGCCGCGCCTTCGACACCACCGACTGGGCGACGAACACCGACCTCCGGGTGCGCTGCCTGCGCCAGTTGCACACCGCGCTCGACGAACACCGCGAGGAACTCCGCGAGTTGACGATCGCCGAGGTCGGCGCACCCCGCCAGCTCACCCACGGCCCCCAGCTCGACGAACCCATCGGCATCGTCACGTACTACGCCGACCTCCTCGAAACGTACGCGTTCACCGAGGACCTGGGCGAGATCGAGTCGCGCGGCCAGCGCCACCACCGCTGGGTGGAGAAGGAGGCCGCCGGGGTCGTCGCCGCGATCCTGCCGTACAACTTCCCCAACCAGCTCGCCCTCGCCAAGCTCGCCCCCGCGCTCGCGGCCGGCTGCACCGTCGTCCTCAAGGGCGCCCCGCAGACCCCGCTGACCACTCTCGCGCTCGGTGAACTCATCGCCGGGCACACGGACATACCGCCGGGCGTCGTCAACGTCCTCAGCTCCTCGAAGCCCGAGGTCGGCGCCGTCCTCACCACGCACCCGGACGTCGACGTCGTCACCTTCACCGGCGCGACCACCACCGGCCGCGCCATCATGGCCGCCGCGGCCGACAGCGTGAAACGCGTCTTCCTCGAACTCGGCGGCAAGTCCGCGATGATCGTGCTGGAGGACGCCGACTTCGTGAAGTCGGCCATGTTCGCCGCGTTCACGATCTGCTCCCACTCCGGACAGGGTTGTGCCCTCACCTCGCGCCTCCTGGTGCCCCGCCGACACCACGACCAGATCGTGCAGTTGGTGTCCGCCGGGCTCGACCGCGTCAAGGTCGGCGACCCCACCGACGCGAAGACCACCATGGGCCCCCTCATCAGCGAGCAGCAGCGCGACAAGGTCGACGCCATGGTGCACAGGGCCGTCGAGGCCGGCGCCACCCTCGTACGCGGCGGGCAGCGCATCGACCCCGGGCACTTCTACGAGCCGACGCTCCTCGCGAACGTCGACCCCGACAGCGAGATCGCCCAGGAGGAGGTGTTCGGACCCGTCCTCGCCGTCATCCCCTTCGACGACGAGGAGGACGCCGTCCGCATCGCGAACAACTCGAAGTACGGGCTGTCGGGGGCCGTGCACAGCGCCGACGAGGAGCGGGCCATCCGCATCGCGCGCCGCATCCGCACCGGGACGTTCTCCATCAACGGCGGCAACTACTTCGCCCCCGACGTGCCGTTCGGGGGCTACAAGCAGTCCGGGGTGGGGCGCGAGAGCGGGCGCAGCGGGTTCGAGGAGTTCCTGGAGGAGAAGTCGTTCGCGCGGGTGGTGTCGTGAAACCGCTGGAGGGCATCCGCGTCCTCGAAGTCGCCATGTACGGCTTCGTCCCGTCGGCCGGCGCCGTGCTCGCCGACTGGGGCGCGGACGTCGTCAAGGTCGAGCACGCGGTCACCGGCGACCCACAGCGCGGACTGCGCCGTACGGGCACGTTCGTCGTGGAGGGCGACCCGAACCCGAACGTCGCCCACGCCAACCGGGGGAAACGCTCCATCGGGTTGGACATGTCGACCCCCGAAGGGCAGGAAGTATTAAGGGAGTTGACGAAGTCCGCGGACGTCTTCCTCACCAGCTTCCTGCCCGGCGCCCGCGCCCGTCTGAAGATCGACGTGGCCGACATCAAGGCGGTCAACCCCGACATCGTGTACGCCCGGGGCACCGCGCTCGGCCCGCGCGGACCCGAATCCGACCGCGGCGGCTACGACATGACCGCCTTCTGGTGCCGGGCGGGCACCGCCGCGAGCATCACCCCGCGCGGCACCGAGGGCATGGTCCCCCCGCCGGGACCGGCCTACGGCGACACGATCTCCGGCACCAACCTCGCCGGAGGCATCGCCGCCGCGCTCCTGCGGCGTGAACGCACCGGAGAAGCCCCGGTGGTCGATGTGTCGTTGCTGGGCAGCGGCCTGTGGTCGCTCGGCCACTCCATCGGGCTCTCCCTCCACCTCGACCGCGCCTGGGAGGGCACCAAGCCGGGTGCGCACGCCTCGCCCGCCAACCCGCTCACCGGGCTCTACCGCACCTCCGACGACCGCTACCTGTCCTTCGTCATGCTCCAGCCCGCCAAGTTCTGGGCCACCGTGTGCCGTTGCCTGGGCCGGCCCGACCTCGCGGACGACCCCCGGTTCGCGAGCGCCGAGTCGATCGCCGAGCACACCGCCGACGCGGTGAAGGAACTGCGCGCGACCATCGCCACCCGCACGCTCGCCGAGTGGTCGACGGATCTCGCCGCACTGGACGGGCCGTGGGCACCGGTCCAGGACACCTTGCAGGCCGCCGCCGACGCGCAGGTGCGCGCCAACGGCTACATCGGACAGGCCGGCGACCTCGAACTCGTCTCCAGCCCCGTCCAGTTCGACGTCGAGGACACCACGCTCGGCGCGGCACCGGAGTTCGCCGCGCAGACCGAGGAGATCCTCACCGGCCTCGGCTACGACTGGGACCGCATCCTCGCCCTGAAGGCGAGCGGCGCGATCACCTGAACACCCTTTTTTGGCCCAGGAGGCCATCATGCGCAGGCTGTTGATCGGCACGCTCACCGCCCTCGCGGTGGTTCTGGCCGGCTGCTCCACCAGATCCGACGACGACACCCCCTCGGACTCGGCGCCCAAACCCTCGCCGACCGCCGTGAGTTCGGCCGACTTCGGCACCCTCAAGAACGTCTGCGGCCCCGGTACACCCGGCGCGGCAGGCGCCCAGGGAGTCACCGACAAGAAGATCCAAGTAGGCGTCCTGTCCGACGTCGGCTTCACCAAGAAGTCCGAATTCACCGACGCCGCCAAGGTGTTCACCGAGTGGTGCAACGCGGCCGGCGGCATCAACGGCCGCACGATCGACCCCGTCACCCGCGACACCCGCCTCACCGAGGTCCGCCAACGCGTCCTGGAAGCCTGCAAGTCGGACTTCGCGCTCGTCGGCGGCGGCGCCGCGCTCGACAGCCTCGGCGTGCAGGACCGCCTCAAGTGCCTGCTGCCCAGCTTCCCCGGCCAGTCCAGCCAGATCGGCGCCATCGGCTCCGACCTCCAGCTCATCGCCTCCGGACCGACCGCCGGATACTTCCAGTACGCCGGGTACTACACCTGGCTCCTGAAGGAGAAGTACCCCGACTCCGCGCAGCAGGTCGGCATCATCTCCGGCGACTCGCCCGTCACCAAGGTCATGACCGGCCAGTTCAAGGAAGCCGTCGCCGGCCTCGGCGGCAAGGTCTCCTACAGCGACCTCTACCCCGCGACCGGCGTCGCCGACTGGACCCCGTACGCCCAGGCCATCAAGAAGGACGGCGTCAAGGGCCTCGTCTTCCTGGACGACTTCGCGAGCCTCGCCAAGCTGGAGCAGGCCCTCACCAACATCGGGTACGTCCCCGACTGGATCGACGCCAACTCCAACGCGTACGGCCCCGCCTTCGCCCAACTCGCCGGAACCGCCCTGGCGAAGCAGCACAACTACGCCGAACTCTTCGGCACCGCACCCCTGGAGAGCGCCGCCACCAACCCGGCCACCCAGCAGGTCCTGGACCTGTTCGAGAAGTACGCGCCCGGGAAGCAGGTCACCTACCCCGTCCTGCGGGCCTTCTCCGCCTGGCTGCTGTTCGCGACCTCCGCCCGCGACTGCACGACCCTCACCCGCAAGTGCGTCTACGACAACGCGCTGAAGCAGACCGACTGGACGGCCGGCGGCCTCCAGGCACCCTTCGACCTCTCCTCGAAGACACCCCCCAAGTGCTACTCGGTCGTCGAGGCCACCACCAACGGCTGGAAGCCCGCCGACTTCAAGCCGAACCAGGGCCTCTACCGCTGCGACGACGCCGTCTACCAGTACAAGACGGACTACGGCCGGCCGGCCACCCTCGCCTCGGTCGGCAAGTCCCTGTCCGACCTCACCTGAACGGGAGTTGAGGAACGTGAAGGTCCGCGTCGACCCCGAGCGCTGCCAGGGCCACACCCTGTGCTTCATGCGCGCCCCCGAGGTCTTCGAACTGAGCGAGATCGACGGCCACTCGTCGCCGGTCGACGAAGAAGTCCCCGACGACCAGCAGGAGAAGGTCGTGGACGCCGTCCGCTCCTGCCCCGAGCGCGCCATCGGCGTGTTCTGAGAGGAGCGGAGAACACATGACCGACGACGAGGCCCGCAAGCACCCCCGGGTCCACTTCGACCGCCACGCCCCCGAGTACCGCGACGAGTTCGAGGACCAGACCCGCGCCTTCCACTCCGGCTGCCCGATGGCCTGGTCCGACACCTACGGCGGCCACTGGGTCGCCGCCGGCAACCGCGAGCTCCTCGCCTTCGCCCGCGCCGGACAGGCCCTCTCCAACGACCACGACATCCACGGCGAACGCCGCGGCTACCGGGGCATCAACATCCCCTCCGCCCCTCGCGGCAAGGGGATGCGCGGCGGCTTCCTGGAGATGGACCCGCCCGAACAGCGGCAGTACCGCAACGCGTTGAACCCCTACCTGTCGCCGGCGGCCATCGCCCGCTGGATCCCGTTCCTCGACGAGATCGCCCGCGCCTGCATCGACGAGAAGATCGAGTCGGGGCGGATCGACTTCGTCGACGACCTCGCCAACATCGTCCCGGCCGTCTTCACCCTCGCGATGATGGGCATCCCGCTCAAGAAGTGGGAGATGTACAACGAGCCCGCCCACGCGGGCGTCTACACCCCGCCCAACTCCCCTGAGATGGCCCGGGTGATCGAGACCCACATGGCCATGATCAAGGACCTCGGGCTCACCCTGAGGGAGGTCCGCGACAACCCGCGCCCCGGGCTCGTCGACGCCCTGCTGAAGATGGACGGCGACCCCAGCGAGTCCGACCTCGTCGGCGCGCTCGCCCTGCTCATCGGCGGCGGCTTCGACACGACCACCGCACTCACCGCGCACGCCCTGGAGTGGCTCTCCCAACACCCGGACGAGCGCGCCACGTTGAGCCGCGACCGGGATACGCTCCTCGACTCGGCGACCGAGGAATTCCTGCGCTACTTCACCCCGGCGCCCGGCGACGGGCGGACCGTCGCCGAGGACTGTGTCATCGCCGGGAAGGAGCTGAAGGAGGGCGACCGGCTGTGGCTGTCGTGGGCCATGGCCAACCGCGACCCGGCGGTCTTCGCCGACCCCGACACCGTGGACCTCGGCCGCCCCGGCAACCGGCACGCCGCGTTCGGCCTCGGCATCCACCGCTGCATCGGATCGAACGTCGCCCGCACGGCGTTCAAGCGGATGCTCCTCCAAGTCCTCGACCGGATACCGGACTTCGTGTGCGACCCCGAGGGCGCCGTGCACTACGAGACCATCGGCGTCATCCAGGGCATGCGCCACCTGCCCGCCGCCTTCACTCCCGGCAAGCGGCTCGGCCCCGGTATCGAGGAGACCCTCGTCACCCTCCAACAGGCGTGTGACGAACAGGGGTTGGCGGAGCCGGTGACCAGGCGCAAGGCGGAGGCGAAGATCCGTTGAGCGGAGCTGCCCCAGCTGCCCGTCCCCAGCCGCAGATCAGCCAGGAGACCGACTTCTTCTGGACCTCCGGCCAGGACGGGCGGCTCCGCTTCCGGTCCTGCACCGACTGCGCGGCGATCATCCACCCTCCTCAGCCGGTCTGCCGCCGGTGCAGGGGACGGCAGCTGACGGTCCGTGAGGTCTCCGGGCGGGCCACCCTCATCGGCTTCAGCGTCAACCACCGCTTCCCCTTCCCGGGGCTGCCGTCACCGTTCGTCGTCGCCCAGGTCGCCATCGAGGAGGACCCGGGCGTCCGGCTGACCACCAACGTCGTCGACTGCGCGCCGGACGACCTGCGCATCGGGATGCCGATGGAGGTCGTCTTCGAGCAGGCCGGCGAGGCATGGCTCCCGCTGTTCCGGCCCCGCGACGGTGACCCCGCGCCGCTGCCCGACGACGAACCCGTCACGCCCCATCTCCGGGCCCCTTTACGGAAGTTCGAGGACAAGGCCGTCATCACCGGCACCGGCGCCACCCGCCCGGGCCGCCGCCTCATGGTCCCGCCGCTCCAACTCACCGTGGACGCCTGCGAGAAGGCCGTCGCCGACGCCGGACTCACCTTCGACGACATCGACGGCCTCGCCACCTACCCCGGCGCCGGCCCCTTCGGCGGCTTCGGCGAGGGCGGCGTCACCGCCCTGGAGTCCGCGCTCGGCCTGCGCCCCGTCTGGTACAGCGGCGGCGGCGAGACCTTCGGCCCCGGCGGCTCCGTCATCTCCGCGATGCTCGCCGTCGCCTCCGGACTCGCCCGGCACGTCCTGTGCTTCCGCACGGTCTGGGAGTCCACCTACGCCGAACTCATCAAACAGGGCAGGCTTCCCGCACCCCAACAGGGCGCGTACGACGGCTGGTTCAAGCCCTTCGGCGCCGTCTCGCCCGCCGTCATGCTCGCCATGGGCGCCCAGCGTCACATGCACCGCTACGGCACCACCCGCGAGACCCTCGGCCGGATCGCCCTCAACCAGCGCGCGGGCGCCGCCCGCCACCCCGACGCGATCTACCGCGACCCGCTCACCATGGACGACTACCTCGCCGCCCGCCCCATCGCCACCCCCTTCGGCCTCTACGACTGCGACGTCCCCTGCGACGCAGCCACCGCCGTCGTCGTCTCCGCCGCCGACGCGGCAACCGACCTACCGGGTACGGCCGTTCACATCGAGGCCGTCGGCACCCAGCTCGTCGAACGCCCCGAATGGGACCAGGCGAGCCTCACCCACGAACCCCAGGTCCTCGGCCAGGCCGCCCACCTGTGGACCCGCACCGACCTGCGCCCCGCCGACGTCGACGTGGCCCTCCTCTACGACGGCTTCACCTTCAACTGCCTCTCCTGGATAGAGGCGTTGGGCTTCTGCGGCATCGGCGAGGCCCGCGACTTCCTCGACGACGGCAAGAACATCGCCCTCGACGGCGTCATCCCCCTCAACCCGCACGGCGGCCAGCTCTCCCACGGCCGCACCCACGGCATGGGACTCCTCCACGAGGCCGTCCTCCAACTGCGCGGCGAGGCCGGAGACCGTCAAGTCACCGGCGCCCGCACGGCCGTCGTCTCCACCGGTGGGCTCACCCCCAGCGGCGTACTCCTGCTCAGGACGGACGCATGACCTCCACGCACCCCGAACACGCCGTCGCCGTACGCCGTGAAGTGGCCGACGTGCGCGGTGTCCCCGCCTCCGCGCTGATCGCCGAGGCACCGGCACCGCGCGCGGTCGTCGTCGCCCTGCACGGCGGCGCGACCAGCTCCGCGTACTTCGACCACCCCGACCATCCCCGCCTCTCCCTGCTGCGGACCGCCGTCGCCGCCGGGTTCTCCGTCGTCGCCATCGACCGTCCCGGGTACGGGAGTTCGGCCCCCCACGAGGAACGCCTCCGCACCCCCGAACAGCGCACCGACTTCGCCTACGACGCGCTGACGGCCCTGCTCGGCGACCGTGAAGAGGGGCTCTTCCTGTGGGCGCACTCCGCCGGCTGTGAACTCGCCGTCCGCATGGCGAGCGACCCGCGCGGTGCCGACCTCCTCGGCATCGAGCTCGCGGGCATGGGGCGTACCCACCACCCCCGGTCGGTCGCCGCGATGGAAGCCTGGCGGCGCGACCCCGTGCGCAGTCGGCCCAACCTCCGTACCGCGCTGTGGGATCCGCCGCACGCCTATCCGCCCGACGTCTACGGCGGCCGGCGCATCGGCTCCGCCTCACCCGCCTACGAGGGCCATCGAGAGGGCTGGCAGGCCGAGTTCGAGGGGCTCGCGGCGAAGGTGGCCGTGCCGGTGCACATCACGCTCGCCGAGTACGAGCAGGTGTGGATGAACGGGCCCGCCGGACTCGCCGACCTCGCCGCCATGTTCACCGGGTCGCCGCGTGTCGTCCGGCACGAGCAGGCGGGCGCCGGGCACAACACCAGCGTCGGACGGACCGCCCTCGCCTACCACCTGCGGGTGCTCGCGTTCGTCGAGGAGTGCGCGCTTGGCGTGGGGGCGCTGCCGGGGGAGTCCGCCGATGGCGACTGACGTGCTGCTGCTGGCCGTTCGGGGCGTGCTCGGCGTCGTCATGATCGCCCACGGCTGGAACCACTGGCGCGGGGGCGGCGGCATCGAGGGGACCGCCCGCTGGTTCGCCGGGCTCGGGCTGGGCAGGCCCCGGCTCCAGGCGTGGCTCAGCGTCCTCACCGAACTCGGCGCCGGCGTCCTGCTGTTGGCGGGGCTGTTCACCTTCCTCGCCTGCGCCGCCGTGCTCTCCGTCATGCTCGTCGCCGGTCTCCTCGCCCACCGGCCCCACGGGTTCTTCGTGTTCAAGGAGGGCTACGAGTACGTCCTCGTCCTGGGCGTCCTCGCGCTCGGGCTCGGGGCGTGGGGGCCCGGGGAGTACGCCCTCGACCACGCGGCGGACATCTCGGTGACCGGATGGGCGGGAGCCGGGGTCGTCCTCGGAGTGGGAGCGTTGGCCACGGCTGGGCTGCTGGGCGTCTTCTGGCGTCCACGCAAGGCGAACTGAGGGAGCGTCAGGATGCGTGTCGGTTTCATCGGCCTCGGCAGCCAGGGGGCGCCGATGGCTCGGCGGATCGTCGAGGCGGGGTTCGAGACGACGTTGTGGGCGCGGAGGGCCGAGGCGCTGGCGCCGTTCACGGACACGGCGGCCCGGGTCGCGGGTTCGCCCGCGGAGGTGGCGGCGGCAAGTGACCTGGTGTGCCTGTGCGTTGTCGACGATCAGGGGGTCGAGGAGGTCGCCGAGGGGGTGTTGGCGGGGTTCCACAAGGGCGGCATCATCGCCGTGCACTCCACGGTCCATCCGGACACCTGTCGCCGGCTCGCCGAACGGGCTTCAGGTCAGGGAGTGCTGGTGCTCGACGCCCCGGTCAGCGGAGGCGGACGGGGTGCCGCCGAGGGGACCTTGCTGGTCATGGTCGGAGGGCCGGAGGAGGCGGTGTCGGTGTGCCGCCCGGTGTTCTCCTCGTACGGGGATCCCGTCGTCCATCTCGGGGACGTCGGCACCGGACAGGTCGCCAAGCTGCTCAACAACCTGTTGTTCACGGCCCAGTTGGGGCTGGCGGCCGACACGCTCGCGCTCGGCGGCGAACTCGGGCTCGATCCCGTCGAGTTGGGGCGCATGCTGACGCGGGGGAGTTCCGCGAGCTTCGCGCTCGGGCGGCTGGTGGACGCGGGCGGGACGCTGGAGCGGATCTCCGGGCACGCGGGCGCACTGCTCGCCAAGGACGTGCGGCTGCTGGGGGAGATCGCCGGGGAGCGGGGTGCCGGGGGAGCGGTGCGGGGAGCGGCCGGGGCGGCGTTGGGGGCCATGGGTGTCTGACGACAAGTCCCCGACGCCCTCTCGCCATGCCCCGTAGCCGTACATAGGGTGTGGAAGCACCTGCTCCGATGGCGGAAGGGGTCCTTCGTGGTGGCTGGGCGGCGGGAGGAGATCCTCGGGGCGGCCGTGGAGGTGTTCGCCGAGCGCGGGTTCAAGGGGACGTCGATCGACGCGGTCGCCGAGCGGGCGGGGCTGACCCGGCAAGGCGTCCTGCACTACTTCCCCAGCAAGAAACGGCTCCTGCTGGAGATCCTCAACTTCCGTGAGCGCGCCAACCGCGAGCACCTCGCCGAGCGGGGGGCCGGGGACGACTGGGCGGGGGAGTTCGCGGAGGCCGTCGCGTTCGAACAGCTCCATCCGTCGTTCGCCCAGGTGTACAGCGTGGTGGTCGCGGAGGCGGTGACCGGGCAGGAGCCCGCACAGGGCTTCGTACGGGACCGGAGCACCGCCATTCAGGAACACCTCGCCGGACTGCTGACACAGCGGTACGGGGAGCGGCTGCCCAGCGGCCTCAGCGCACGGACCGGGGCCGCGGCGGCGTTCGCGCTGATCGAGGGGGTGCATCAGCTGTGGCTCGTGGACCGGGACGCGGGGCGGTACCCGGAGGTGGTGCGGGCGGCGATGACGGTACTTCTGGGGGACGGGGTGACGGCGTCCGCGCCCTCGGGGACACGGCACGCCTGCGAGGACTGCCCGATGTGTGTCGTACCTGAGAGCTACGACGCCTCCCCCGACCCCCTTGTGAACGGGTAGATCCGCGTGAAGTCCGCCCCCGGCTCCGCCTCCGCGAACGCCTCCCACACCGCCCGCGTCACCTCCGCGAGCGTCGTCGCCGTACCCAGCCCGGCCGCCTCGCGCCCGTACAGGTGCACGTCCTTCGCCATCAGCGCGTTGCTGAAGCCGGAGGCGTAGCGGCCGGTCAGGACCTCGGCGGGAAACTTGTCGGCGGTCGCGGCGCTGCGTCCGCTGGAGGCGTTGAGGACGTCGAGGACGGTCTCCATGTCGAGCCCGGCGGAGCGGGCGAAGGCGACGGCCTCGCTGGTCGCGGCCAGTGCGGTGGCCGAGAGGAAGTTGTTGGCGAGCTTGAGGGCCTGCGCCTGCCCGGGCCGGTCGCCGACCCTGCGGCGGCGGTCGGAGAGGCCGGCGAGGACGGGCTCGACGTGCGCGCAGGCGTCGTCCGTCCCCGCGTACATCACCATCAGCGTCCGCTTGCGGGCCCCGGCGACCCCGCCGGACACGGGCGCGTCGACGTACGACAGACCACGGACCCCGGCGAGGCTGCGGGCCGCCGTCACCCCGACCGTCGACGTGTCCACGATGTGCGTCACCCGGCGGCCTCGCGCGGTCGCGAGCTGCCGTACGACGTCCGCGCAGACCGTGCCGTCGGGCAGGCTGAGGACGACGGTGTCGGCGGCGCGGGCGAGGTCCGCCGGGGACGGGGACCAGCGGGCGCCGAGCGGGGTGCGGGCCGGGCCCGCCGTGTCGTGGGCGACGAGTTCGAAGCCGGAGCGTACGAGGTTGCCGGCGAGGGCGCCGCCCATGTTGCCGAGGCCGACGAAACCGACGACGGGCCTGGTCACCGGGTGGCGCCGCCTTGGGGCGTCGTCCATGTCCTGCTCCTTCGGCGGGCGTCCTCCGTGGAGGAGAGTCAAGTTCACGCTATACGAGAACGCAGGGTGCGGAAATGGCATTCTCAAAAAGCGAGATCCCTGTTACCTTTGCGGTGTCGACCGACCGGAGGTTCCGATTCATGGCGCACTTCCCGAAACCCGCCGAGGGCAGTTGGACCGAGCACTTCGAGCTCGACACGGAGCCGGTCTCCTACGCGGACTCCATCTCGCCCGAGTACTACGAGCAGGAGCGCGAGGCGATCTTCCGCCGAACGTGGCTGAACGTCGGACGGGTGGAGCAACTCCCCCGCAAGGGCTCGTACTTCACCCGTGAACTGGACGCGGCCGGCACCTCGCTGATCATCGTGCGCGGCACCGACGGCGAGGTCAGGGCCTTCCACAACATCTGCCGCCACCGGGGCAACAAGCTGGTGTGGGACGACAACCCGCGCGACGAGACCAAGGGCACCTGCCGCGCCTTCACCTGCAAGTACCACGCCTGGCGCTACGACCTCGAAGGCAAACTCGCCTTCGTGCAGCAGGAGTCGGAGTTCTTCTCCGTCGACAAGTCGCGCTACGGCCTGCTCGGCGTCCAGACCGAGATCTGGGAGGGGTTCGTCTTCGTCAACCTCGACCCCGACAACACCACGCCCCTGCGCGAGTACCTCGGCCGCTTCGGCGCCGGCATCGAGGGCTACCCCTTCGACAAGCTGACCCAGGTCCACAAGTACCGCGCGGAGATCGGCTCCAACTGGAAGCTGTTCATCGACGCGTTCGCCGAGTTCTACCACGCGCCGATCCTGCACTCCGGCCAGTACGTCTCCGAAGAGGCCGCGAAGATCAAGAAGTACGGGTACGAGGCCCTGAGTTACGACATCGACGGCCCCCACAGCATGGTCTCCTCCTGGGGCGGCATCGCCCCGCCGAAGGAGCGCGCCATGGTCAAACCCATCGAACGCGCCCTGCGCAGCGGGCTGTTCGGCCCCTGGGAGGCCCCCGACATCGGCCTCACCACCGAACAGCTGCCGCCCGCCGTGAACCCGACCCGCAGCAAGGTCTGGGGCATGGACTCCTTCGTCTTCTTCCCCAACTTCATGCTGCTGATGTGGCGCCCCAACTGGGTCCTGACGTACCACTACTGGCCGACGTCCTACAACACCCACATCTTCGAAGGCACCTGCTACTTCGTCCCGCCGGAGAACGCCTTCCAGCGCCTCCAGCAGGAGCTGGCTGTCGTCTCGTTCAAGGAGTACGGCCTCCAGGACGGCAACACCCTCGAAGCCACCCAGACCATGCTGGAGACCCGCACGCTCGACGCCTTCCCGCTCTGCGACCAGGAAGTCCTGCTGCGCCATCTCCACACCACCGTACGCAAGTTCGTCGACGCCCACGCCAAACAGCCGTCCACCGCCTCCTGAAGGGACCCCGGCATGAGCAACGTCTTCCCCGCCGAGTTCGCGGCCCTGGAGCCCTACGCGGACTGGGCGCTCCAGGGCGAGAAAGCCCGCTACGCGAAGCGGATCGCCTCCACGATGGAGGAGCTGCAAGCCTTCTACGACGTGGCGTTCCCGCTGCTGGAGAAGGGCACCGCGTATCTGGAGAACGTCACTCTCGACGGTATCGGTGACGAGGACAAGCACCTGTTGTGGGCGTTCTGCTCGCTGGTGACCGTCGCGTTCCCCGTCGAGGCGTGGGGGCAGCCGCGCGTCCCCGACAGCGGGCCCTCCGCGATCGACGCCGTCGTCGAACCGGCCGTCTGATGGCGCCGGCCCGCGCCGACGGCCCGCCGACACTGCTGCGGGCCGCCCGCCTCCTCGACGTCGACAAGGGCGAACTCGTACGGCCCGGCGCCCTGTTGGTGACCGGCGAGCACATCGCAGAGGTCGGCGAACCCGAGCGGCTCCCCGAGGGCACGGTGATCCGCGACCTCGGGGACGTCACCCTCCTGCCCGGCCTCATGGACATGGAGGTCAACCTCTTCCTCGGCGGCCCCGACCACCGCAGCCCCCTGATCCCCGTCCAGGAGGACCCGGCGCTGCGGACCCTGCGCGCGGTCACCAACGCGCGCCGGACCCTGCACCGGGGCTACACGACCGTACGCAACCTCGGCCTCTTCGTGCAGACCGGCGGCGTCCTCCTCGACGTCGCCCTCAAGAAGGCGATCGACCTCGGCTGGGTCGACGGGCCCCGGATCGTCCCCGCCGGGCACGCCATCGCGCCGACCGGCGGGCACCTCGACCCCACGATGTTCCAGGCGTTCGCGCCCGGCGTGCTGCCGCTGACCGTCGAGGAGGGCATCGCGAACGGCGTCGCGGAGGTCCGCAAGGCCGTCCGCCACCAGATCAAGTACGGCGCGCAGGTCATCAAGGTGTGCGCCTCCAACGGGGTCATGTCCCACACCGGGCCCGCCGGCGCCCAGCAGTACTCCGACGAGGAGCTGCGCGCGATCACCGACGAGGCCCACCGGGCGGGCCTCAAGGTCGCCGCCCACTGCATGGGCGACACCGCGATGCGGGCCGCGATCGAGGCCGGCATCGACTGCATCGAGCACGGCTTCCTCGCGAGCGACGCCACCCTCGGCCTCATGGCCGAACGCGGCACGTTCCTCGTCGCCACCACGTCCCTGACGGAATCCATGCCCACCGCCCACGCCGACCCCGTCCTCCAGGCCAAGGCCGCCGACGTCTTCCCCCGCGCCCGCGAGTCCACGTCCCGCGCCATCGCCCGAGGCGTCCGCATCGCCCTCGGCACCGACGCCCCCGCCGTCCCGCACGGCCGGGGCCACCTGGAACTGGCCGCGCTGGTCAGGCGCGGGATGCACCCCGCCGACGCCCTGCGCGCGGCCACGACCGTCGCGGCCGACCTGATCGACGCGCAGGACCGGGGGCGGCTGGCGGCGGGACTGCTGGCGGACGTCATCGCCGTACCGGGGGACCCCCTGGCCGATGTGGGGGTGACGGAGAAGGTGACGTTCGTGATGAAGGGCGGGCGGGTGTACCGGGACGACGCGGAAGGGGCGTGAGGCGCTTGAGGCGCAGGTCAGCGTAGGGAGCGCGCCTCCGTGAGGAACACGTCGAGGACCCCGTCCGCGACCCGCACCGGGCCCTGCGGGCGGGTCTCGCCGGGGATCGTCCGGATGGCGCCCGCGCGGGTGGCGAGGGTCTGGGCCTCCGTGAACAGGCGTTGTGCTTCAGGCTCGTTGGCGGAGAGACGGGCGGTGAGGGCGTCCAGGGTGCGTTCGAAGGCCGGGCCCCACAGGCGCAGGGCGTTGAGCCACGGGACGGAGTCGGCGACGAAGCCCGGGTCGGTGACGCCGGTGGTGATGCGGTCCGGGGTGGCGGTGAGGAGTTGGGCGTACGGGCGCAGGGCACGCAGCGCCGGGTCCTTGGCGCCGGTCGCCCATGCCGTACGGAACTCGCCCAGGCGCGCTGCCAGTTGAGGGGCCTGGGGCTGCCAGGGGGCCGCGCCGAACGTCGGGGCCAGGTGCTCGACGTCGAAGAACGCCAACAGGGCCTCCACGGTGGCCGGATCGCCGTTCGCGAGGTACGCGGCGGCTGCCCGCCACGCCCGCTGCGCGTCGTAACCCGTGTCGTTCCAGGCGAAGTCGGCGCCGCCGAACAGCGCCACCTTGCTGGCCGCCGCCTGGTTCATGGGGTTGAGGACCAGGCCCGACAGCTGGGCGTGCAGGCCCGGTTCGCGCGCCGAGTAGGGGGCCAGCAGGAGACGGCCCTCCGCCTGGCCGTAGTCGTTGACGGGGTAGTTGTCCCACAGGAACACCTTGCGGCCCCACACCGTCGCCGCCCGGGACGCGTCCTGGACGGTGACGCGCGGCGGGACCGTGTCGGTGCCGGTCCACATCACCTCGACGCGGGCGTCGAGTTGCTCACGGATCGTCCGCTTGTAGGGGGTCTCGGTGACGTCGCCGTACTCGGTCGGGACCATCTGGAGCGGCCGGGTCCCCGCGCGGGCGTCGAGGAACTCCCGCTGCAACCGGTTGAGGAGATCGACTTGGGCGCGTGCCGCCGACTGCTGCGAGGGCGCCCCGTACGCCGTCCGGTCGCCCGTGCAGTTCCAGCGCGTGTAACTGATGTCGTCCAGCGGCACGGAGAAGCTGCGCACCCCGAGGTCGTACACGGCCTGGAGCTTGGCCTGAAGGGCCGCGCGGTCGGCGGCGGAGCTGTAGCAGATGGAGACGCCGGGGGAGAGGGCGAAGGTGAAGCGGACGTGATGGTCGGTCGCCTGACGCACCAACTCACCGAGCTGGGACAGGAGCTGAGGGGGGTAGGGGTCGCGCCAGCGCTCGCGGTGGTAGGGGTCGTCCTTCGGCGCGTACAGGTACGTGTTCATCTTCAGCGCGCCGTAGAAGGCGAGTTGGTCGAGGCGCTCCGCGTGCGTCCACGGACTGCCGTAGAAGCCCTCGATCGCACCACGCAACGGCATCAGCGGACGGTCGACGACGGATACGGCTGACAGGGTTGCTCCGGCGGCGAGTTGGCGCAGGGTCTGCGCGGCGTAGTAAGTGCCGCTCGCGTCGGCGCCCGCGAGGACCACCGTGCCGCCGCCGGTCGCGGCGCGGGAGGCGAGCGCGTAGCCCTCGGCGGGGAGGGTGGCCGGCACCTGACCGCCCGCCGCCCGGAGGGCGTCGGCGACCCGGGTGTCCTGGATGCCGCCGATCACCACCGTGAGGTCGGCGGGGTCGACTCCCGTGGCGGGCAAGGGGGATTCGTCGATGTCCGTGGCGCCCGCCGCACGCAGGACGGAGACGACGAGGTCGCGGGTGGGGCGGTCCTGCTGGCCGGCGGTGCGGACGTGGACGCGGGGCGGGACGGTCAGGGGGTCGCCGTTGGCCGCCAACTGCTGGGGGCGGGGGGTGACTTGGGGGAGCGCGGCGTCGGTCGCCGAAGCCGGTGGGAGCGCGGCGTTTGTCGCGGGGGCCGGTGAGGGCGCGGCATCGGCCGCCGAGGCCGGTGGGGGCGCGGCGAAGACGCAGGACGCGACGAGTGCGGCGACGGTCAGCCTGAGGCCCATGCCGTTCCCTTCTACCAGGCCAGCGAGGTCGAGGCGGCGGGGCTGCGGCGCCCGGTCAGGGACACCGCCTCCAGTTCGAGCGTCGTCACCGCGTCCCCGCCCCGGTCCAGCGGCGACACGCAGTACGCGCCGTCGTACGTCCGCCCCAGCCACCGCCGGCCACCGGACGTGCGCCGGAAGACGTCGTACCGGGCCACCTCGTCCGGCGCGAAGTCCCAGGTCAGATAGGCACTCGCGGCGTCCCCGGCCCGCACCGCGCGCTCGACGGCGAACCCGGTCGGACGGCCCGGCACCGGATCGGGCCCCGCGTCCGCGATCCGCAGCTCACCGAGGTGCACGGCGATCCCCGGGGCCCCGCCCGCGCCGGCCAGCAGCGAGACGTGGACGGCGACGACCGTACGGCCCGCCCACGTACCGAGGTCGCCGGTCCAGCGCGTCCAGCTCCCGGAGACCGGACCGGCGTTCAGCCAGGTGATCTCCGTGGGCGTGTCCTCGAAGACCAGCCCGAGCCGCAGCGCCGCCGTCCCGGTCGAACCCCGGTGCACCAGCGAGGCGGTCGACGCCGAGGTGAGCGGCAGCCGTGTCTTGTACAGGCGCACGACAGCCGACGCGGACGCCCCGAGCGCGCCGCTCAGCCGCAGGGAGTTGCCGCCGTCGTACGCGATCGTGTGGTCGTAGTCCGCGCGAACCGCCGTACTGGGGGCGCCCGTTGCGTCGCGTATCCACCACTGCCAGGTCGGCAGGAGGTCCTGGACACCGATGTCGAACCACGGGCGGTCGCCGACCTGGACGCCGTCGACGAAGAAGCGTTCGCCCGTGCCGGTGCAGAAGCGGGTGACGAACGGGAGCCGGCCGATCACCGACTTCTCGACGATGTGGTGGGCGGTGCCGTCCCAGCCCGCCGGGTCGAGCGGGCTGCCGCTGCTCGGCTGCCGGGTGCGGCCGGACCGCGAGGGGTCCTCGGCGGGGCCCGACCAGAGCTGGCGTTCACGGGCGTACGCCGGGGCCTGGTTCGCGATCGTGCTCTTGTCGCCGTCCACCGTGTACCAGACCATCTCGGAGCCGAGGAACGCCCAACTCGTGCGCGGTTCACCGCCGTCGGGGAAGATCGCGCGCGGGTCGTAGGGCTGGGCGAAGCGGTACATGCCGATCTCGCTGCCCGCGTACACGACCTCGAACGGGTCGAGGCCGAGGGACTGGGCGTGGGTGCGGGACGCCTGGATCTTGGCCGAACTCCACCAGTAGTTGAGGAACACGCTGTTGTTGACGCGCTGGCCGCCGTTCACGATCCAGGGCGAGTTCACCGAGTTGAACTCGTTCTGGTAGGAGATCCCGCCGCCCACCGTGAGGGAGTCGTACCACTGGAGGTGGAAGCCGGCCGGGGCCTTGCGGGCGAGGTAGGTGAGCATCTCCATCAGGAGCCTCGCCTGCGCCGCGGTGATCGTGGCCTCCTGGTTGATGAAGTAGCCGTCGAAGCCGAAGTAGCGTGCCATCGCGATGAGTTGGTCCGCGAGGGGGAACGTGCCCTGCGGGGTCCTCTCCACGATGTCCGCGAAGTTCTCCGGGCGCGGCCAGAACCAACACCCCAGGCTGAGCACGCCGTTGCGGTGAGCGGCGTCCGTGTAGCCGGGGTTGGGGAGGTTCAACAGGCCGTAGGGCGGGTTGGGTTCGGTGTGGCGGCCGTCCAGCGGGAGGCCGTGCCAGGAGGCGTACAGGTCGGGGTACTGCCAGAAGCGCAGCGCGTACGCCTCGGCGACCGGGCCGTACGGATAGCCCTCGGTCTCCCAGCTCGGCTGGACGTAGTCGTTGGCGAGGACCGCGAGCTTCGGCCGGGGGTCCAGGTTCCGGCGGGACTGGGTCGGCTCGAAGGGGGCGATGCGGGAAGCGAGCGGGACGCGGGAGCGCAGGTAGCGGGCGTGGCGGTCGGTGTCCGGGTGCCACGCCTTGATCTGCGGGCCGGAGTAGCCGTGCATCAAAGGAGGTTCGGGGCCGAAGCCCGCCGCCGCGAGGGACTGCGCGTGCGCGGCTGTCGCGGGGAGGGCGGTGGCCAGCAGTCCGGCGCCCGCAGCTTGCAGAAGGCTGCGGCGCCGCAGGGATCTCGGTAACGGGCCTGACGCGTCGACGGGCATGGGGGTCCCCTCTCCTCGGTAAGAGCCTTTGTCGCATCCCTGGCCGGGCGCCCGCCGCCTGGCACGCACTCTCGCCGCGTTGCCGGAGCGCCCACGTGACTCCTCCCCCAAGCTCTCGGCTTCGCTCGACCAGGGGGCACCGGACGACGTGCGCTGATCCGACCAGGGATGCGACAAAGGCTCTAGGCGAGAGCTGACACTAAAGCGCTAAAGTGTGCGCCGCAAGAGGCAGTTGACGAGGTATCAGGTCAATGAGTCACGAGCGTCAGGCGTCAGAACACCGAGGTTTCCATGACCGGCCAGGGCCGCCGCCCCACCCTCCGTGACATCGCCGAGCGGTGCGGGATATCCGAGGCCGCCGCCTCCTTCGCCCTGAACGGCAGGCCCGGCGTCTCCGAGGCCACCCGCAGACGCGTCCTGGAGGTCGTCGAGGAGCTGGACTGGACCCCGCACCCGGCCGCCCGCGCCCTCACCGGCGCAGGCTCCTCCACCGTCGGCTTCGTCGTCGCCCGCGACGCCCGGGACGTCGGCACCGAACTCTTCTTCCACCGCCTGATGACCGGCATGCAGACCGTGCTGAGCGGTCGGCACTACGGACTGTTGTTCCAGGTGGTAGCCGATGTGGACGAGGAGATCGCGACCTACCAGAAGTGGTGGCACGAGCGAAGAGTCGACGGCGTCGTCCTCGTCGACCTGCGGCAGGACGACCCGCGCCCGGCCGCCGTCGCCGCCCTCGGCCTGCCCGGCGTCGTCGCGGGCGGCCCCGACCCCGGCGGCCACCTGCCCTCCGTACCCGTCGACGACGCCGCCGCGATGCGCGCCGTCATGGGCCACCTGCGCGAACGCGGCCACGACCACGTCGCCTACCTCTCCGGCACCGCCGCCATGCTGCACGTGCACCGCCGCATCGAATCCTTCGAACGCACCGGCCACGACCTGGGATTCGCCGGCCTTCGCACCCTGTCCACGGACTTCTCCGCAGCGGCCGGCGAGCGCGCGACCGAGACCGCGCTCACCGCCACCCCCCGTCCCACGGGCCTGATCTACGACAACGAGGTGCTGGCCGTCGCCGGCCTGGACGTCGTCCGCCGCCACGCCCTGCGGATCCCGGACGACGTCGCGGTGGTCGTCTGGGAGGACACCCCGGTCTGCACGGCACTGCGCCCCGCGCTCACCGCCCTGCGCCGGGACGCCGTCGGCTTCGGCGCGGACGTCGCCCGGCGGCTGCTGAACCTGCTGGACGGGGAGCCGCCGACGGAACCGGCGGAACTGGTGCCGGTGTTGGTGACCCGCGCCAGCACTCGCTGTGTCAACTCGCCGCAAGATCAAGAGGGTTGACGGCTCGTCAGCCCCATCCACCCGCCCCGTCCCACCCGTTGACACCCTCAACTTAAGCGCCTTAGTGTCGGCTCTCGCCGTCCCCGGCACGATCCGCCGGGGCAGTGAACGCACCGGAACTCGCCGAACCGACCGATCGACGCGAGGGAGTGCACGATGAGA
This sequence comes from Streptomyces sp. 4F14, assembly GCF_048159485.1. Lineage (NCBI taxonomy): Bacteria > Bacillati > Actinomycetota > Actinomycetes > Kitasatosporales > Streptomycetaceae > Streptomyces > Streptomyces sp. 4F14. Next base: position 272,352 of record NZ_JBLRVY010000008.1, on the reverse strand, counting down.
CGTCTCGGCATGGCGGGAGCGATCCTGGTTCTGGCCGGATGCGGAGTGGGCGGCGGGGACGACTCCGGCGGCGGCACCGACGGACCGGTCGGCGGCAAGGTCACCGGATCGATCACCTTCCAGACCTGGAACCTCAAGGGCAACTACGCCGACTACTTCACCGGCCTCGTCGCCGCGTTCGAGAAGGAACACCCCGGTACGAAGGTGAAGTGGATCGACCAGCCCGCCGACGGCTACTCCGCGAAACTCTCCGCCGACGCCGCGGCCGGCACGCTCCCCGATGTCATGGACCTCGGCCCCGAGGCCGGCTACACCCTCGCCGGTGCCGGCAAGCTCCTCGACATCGCCAAGGCCGACCCCGCCGCGAAGGCCGACTTCCTCCCGGCCGCCTGGAACGCCATGACCTGGCCCGGCATCGACGGCGGCACCTACGGCTACCCCTTCTACCTCAACACCGGCCCCTCCTTCTTCAACACCGCCCTCATGACCAAGGCGGGCCTCGACCCGAAGACCCTCCCGAAGACCTACGACGAACTCTTCACCCAGGCCGACAAGATGGCAGCCTCCGCGAAGGGCGCCTACTCGATGCTCGGCCGCACGCCGGTCATCGAGACCTTCGGGACGTACGGCGTCGAGCTGATGAACAAGGACGCCACCGCGTTCACCTTCAACAGTGCCAAGGGCGTCGAACTCCTCACCCGCTACAAGAAGTTGTACGACTCCGGCGCGCTCACCGAGGACATCCTCAACGAGAAGCAGGTCGGCGAGGTCGACAAGTTCAAGGCGGGGCAGCTCGGTTGGCTCCCCGGCAGCGCCTACAACCTCGCCGACTTCAAGAAGAACGCCCCCGCCATCTACAAGAGCGTCGCCATCGGGCCCATCGTCGCCAACGCCGCGCCGAACATGTACATCGAGTCCCTCGCGGTGAGTTCGAAGACCGGCAACGCCGCCACGGCCGTGGCCTTCGCCAAGTTCGCGACGAACAAGGCGAACCAACTAGCCTTCGCGCACCGGGCGGCGATCTTCCCGGCCACCCAACACACCCTGGACGACCCGTACTTCACGAAGGACGACGGCACCGACGAGGGCCGTGTCCGGGTCGAGGCCGCCGCGCAGATCGGGCGGGCCGTCGTCCACTGGCCGCCCGCCTTCTCCCAGGCCATGGTCGACGAACTGCGCGAACAGGTCGCCCTCGCGCTCAAGGGCGACAAGTCGCCGAAGCAGGCCCTCGACGACACGGTGGCCTTCTGCAACGACAAGCTGCGCCGGGCGTGACGGCACGGGTCGTCGCGGAGAGGGGTATGACGGAGGCGAGGGCCGGTGCCGGGAACGCGGGGCGAGCCGGGGCCGGTGCCGCCGGGCGTACCCACCGCTGGTGGTCCGCCCCCTGGCTCTTCCTCGCCCTCGGGCTCACCGTCACCGCCGTCTTCGTCCTCTTCCCCTTCCTCAACACCGTCGTCCTGTCCTTCACCGACGCGACGATGGTGCGCGGCGGTCAGTTCGTCGGCCTCGACAACTACCAGCGCCTGGGCGACGATCCGCGGTTCTGGACGGCGCTGCTCAACTCCAGCCTGTACGTCGTGTGCGTCGTCCCGTTCATGGTCGTGCTGCCCCTGCTGCTGGCGACCCTCGTCAGCGGGCCCGGCCGGTTCATCGGCGTGTTCCGCAGCGCGTTCTACACGCCGGTCGTCATGTCCGCCGTCGCCGTCGGCCTGATCTGGACCAACCTCCTCGACAGCCGGGGACTCGTCAACGAGGCGCTGTCGTGGCTGGAGTTGGTCTCGAAACCGGTGCCGTTCATCGCGGACCGGTGGCTGCTGCTGATCAGCGCGATGTTCGTGACCGTGTGGACCGGCGTCGGCTACTACATGGTCATCTACCTCGCCGCCCTCGCCCACATCCCGACGGCCCTGTACGACGCCGCGTCCGTCGACGGCGCCGGACCCGTACGGCGGTTCCTGTCGGTGACCGTGCCCGGGGTGCGGTCCACGATGGCGCTGGTCGGGGTGCTGTCGTCGGTGGCCGCGTTCCGGGTGTTCAGCGAGGTGTACGTGCTGTCCGGGAACACCGGGGGGACGGGCGGCAAGGACATCACGATGACGATGCTCATCCAGCGGGAGGGGACGGGGCTGTCGGCGGACACCGGGTACGCGACGGCGATCAGCGTCGTCATGTTCGTGATCACGCTCGCGCTGCTGATCGTTCAGCTGCGCATGCAGCGACGGGACGGGGACGCGGAGTGAACCGCTGGGTCCGGTACGCGCTGCTCGTGCTCGTCTTCGTCATCCTCGTCGGGCCGTTCCTGTGGCAACTCTCCCTGTCCTTCAAGGGCGCCGGGGACGACCTGTACACGCGCCCGCCCAGGCTCCTCCCCAGCGACCCGACGTTCGGCAACTACCAGGAGGTCGTACGCAGGGTCCCCGTACCGAGCTACCTCCTCAACTCCACGATCGTCGCGCTGATCTCGGTCGCCGGGAACGTCGCCGGGGCGACCTGCGCCGGCTTCGCGCTGGCGCGGCTGCGGTTCCGGGGGCGCGGGCTCGCGCTTGCCGTGTTCGTCGCCGCGCTGCTCGTGCCGGGGGAGACGGTCATCGTCGCGCAGTTCCTGCTGATGCGCTCGCTCGGCCTCAACGACACGCTGCTCGGCGTGGCCCTGCCGACAGCGGTCGCCGCCCTCAACGTCCTGCTCATGCGCAACGCCTTCCTCGCGCTGCCGGTCGCCCTGGAGGAGGCGGCCGTCATCGACGGGGCGAACGTGTGGAAACGGTTCGCGCTGATCTGTGTACCGCAGGTCAAGGGGGCGATGGCGGTCGTGGCGATCTTCGCGTTCGTCGGCTCCTGGAACGACTTCCTGTGGCCGCTGATCGTCCTCTCGGACCAGGACAAGTACACGCTGACCGTCGGCCTCAACGCGCTGCGGGGCACGTTCTTCGACAACCCCCGGGTGGTGGCGGCCGGCACGATCGTCGCCGTGGCACCGGTGCTGGTGTTCTTCTTCGGGCTCCAGCGGTTCTTCTTCCGGGGGGTCGAGGAGGGCGGGGTGAAGGGGTGAGGGGGCCGTCTCAGCCCCCCGCCGCCCCCACCTTCTCCGACCCGCACCACCCCCGCAGGAACTCCGCCGCCGCCTCCACCTGCCGCATCCCCTGAGCCGACGCGTCCTCATAGATCCGTACGTCCACGGCGACCCCCGAATGCGCGGCCCGCGTCGCGAAGGACAGGGTGTCGTCGAGGAGGACCTCCGTGCCCGCCGCGTGCAGCTGGACCGGCGGAAGCCCGTGCAGATTGCCGTGCAGGGGACTGAGCAGCGGGTCGGTGCGAGAGGCCGTCCCGACGTACGCGAGGGCGCGCAGCCGCAGCGTCTCCGCATCCACCGTCCGGTCGGCCGCCGCGTTGAACAGCAGACTCGGCGCGTCCAGCGTGAAGTCCAGCAGCGGCGAGGTCAGCACGGCACAGGTGGGCGGCGTGGCCCCCTCGTCGCGCAGCCTCAGCAGCAGGGACGCCGCCAGCGTCCCGCCGAGCCGCTTCCCGACGACCGCCACCGGCCCCCGCGCATGGCAGTGCTCCCACGCGGCGTACACATCGTCCACGGCCTGCGGGAACCGGGGCCGGTACCGCGCGCACACGACCGTGAACCCGGTACGCCGCGCCAGCTCCCGCGCGGTCGGCAGCGCGTCCTGCGGAGTGCCGCCGAGCCGGGGATCGCCGTGCAGACACAGCAGCGTATGCCCGGCGAGCGTCCCCTCGGGACGCACCTCGGGGCCGAACTCCCCGTCCGTCACGCGCACGTCACTTCCCACGGGACATCACCCTCTCCGCCGCTTCCCAGTGTTCCTCCGCCACCCACAGCTCCGCGAAGGCACCGGCGGCCTCCCGAGGCGTACGCCCTCCGGTCGTCAGCCGCTTGATCTCCCCCGCCTGCGGGTTGGCCAGCGAGAGCGCCAACTCCCGCCACCCGGCGGCGAATTCACCGCGCGGCAGCACGACGTCCACCAGCCCGAGCCGCTCCGCCTCCACCGCGCCCAGAATCCGCCCGGTCCCGGCGAGCAGCAACGCCCGCGCGGGCCCCACGAGTCGGGCGAGCCGCTCGGCGCCGCCCCACGCGGGGACGATCGCCAGCGTGGTCTGGTTGAACCCGATGCGTACGTCGTCGGCGGCGACCCGGATGTCGGCGGCGACGGCGACCTCCGCGCCGCCCCCGAACGCGTGCCCGTTCAACGCGGCCACAACGGGTCCCGGGAACAAGGCGATCCGCTCGCACAGCGCCCGCATCCGCAGCGCCATCCCGGCCGCCTCCTCCAGGGTCCTCAGCTTCGCCAGCTCCTTGAGGTCCCCGCCGGACACGAACGCCTTCTCCCCGGCGCCGGTCACCACCAGCGCGTGCGCGCCCTCGGCCGCGTCGAGCGCCTTCTCCAGTTCGCCCATGGTGGCGGGGTCGATGGCGTTGCGGGCGTGCGGGCGGTCGATGGTGACGACGGCCAGTCCGTCCTGGAGTTCCAGCTCAACCATGCGCGGCCTTCCGGTCGTTCGGCGGATGCTCCCAGGGATGTCAGTCCTCGTACTCCACGGTGACGTCGGAGGTGGTCGGTTCGGCCTGGCACGTCAGCACCCAGCCCTCCTCGACCTCGTCGGCGTCCAGCGCGTTGTTCACCCGCATCTTGACCTCCCCCGCCGTGAGCCGCGCCATGCACGTGGCGCAGTCCCCGGCCTCGCAGGAGAACGGCGGCATGAACCCGGCCCGCCGCGCACTCTGCAACAGCGTCTCGCCGGGCCGCCGGGGGACGCTGCGGCGCTCCCCGCGCAGGACGACGGTGACGGAACCGGTGTCGGGGGCGGCCGGAGCGGATACGGTGCTCGATGCCGTGGCGAACCGCTCCACGAAGATCCGCCCGGCCTCGACTCCCGCCGCCAGCAACACCTTCTCGACCAGCGTCATGAACGGCTCGGGCCCGCACAGGTAGTGATCGGCGCCGGGATCGGCCAGCCGGCGGACCTCGTCCTCGGTGACCAGCCCGTCCCGGTCGTCCAAGTGCCGCAGGACATCGAGCCGTTGGGGATGCCGTCCGGCCAGTTCGGCGAGGCCCGGCTCGAAGATCGAGGCCGCCCGGCTCTGATGCGCCGTCAGGATCCGCACCGGCCTCGCGGTTGTCGCCAGCGCGCTCTTCACCAGCGAGAACACCGGCGTGATCCCGCTCCCGCCCGCGTACGCGACCAACGGCCGCCCGGCGGACCCCTCGCGCAGGCAGAACGCCCCGGTGGGACGCGTCGCGTACAGCGTGTCGCCCGGCCTCAGCTCACGGTGCATCCACCCCGACACCAGCCCGCCCGGCACCCGCTTGACGGTCACGCACAGTTCGCCGTCGGTGTCGGGCGAGCTGGACATCGAGTAGCTGCGCAGTGTCCCGCACGCCTTGAACGTGAGGAACTGGCCTGCGCGGTAAGGGAAGTCGGCGTCGAGGGCGTATGTGCGCACATCCGGCGTCTCGTCGACGATCCGGGTGATCCGCACCGGATGGAAGCCGTGGTCGCGTGCCATGTATGGAACTTACCTTCTCATCATGGGAGAGTGCAATTCTCGTACACGGCCCTCGTGAGGAGCTGTCATGACGATGATTCCCCCGGACGCCCTGCGCACCGTCCCGCCCGAACTCGCCGCCCACTACGAGGCATCCGGCTGGTGGACCCGCGAAACCCTCGGCGACCTCCTGACCGAAGGGCTCGCCAAGGCGCCGGGCGTAGAGTTCCGCGTCCACTCCGAACTCCGCCCCTGGCAGGGCACGTTCGCCGAGGCCGAGACCCTCGCCCGCCGCCTCGCGGCCGGCCTGGAGGAGCGCGGCGTGGGCCAAGGCGACGCCATCGCCATGCAGTTGCCCAACTGGGTGGAGGCGGCGGCCGTGTTCTGGGCCGCCGCCTTCCTCGGCGCGGTCGTCGTCCCCATCGTCCACTTCTACGGCCCCAAAGAGGTCGGCTACATCCTGCGCGCCACCCGCCCGAAGGCGTACTTCGCCCCCGAGCGCTTCGGACACCTGGAGTTCGATCCGCACCTCGTACGGGACGTCCCCGTGGTCGGCGTCGTCGGCCGCGACTTCGACGAACTCCTCGCCGACGAGCCCCTGTCGGGCACCCGGCCCGTCGACCCCGCCGCCCCGGCCCTGATCGCCTTCACCTCCGGCACGACCCGCGACCCCAAGGGCGTCGTCCACAGCCACCGCACCCTCGGCTACGAGACCCGCCAGCTCGCCGAGAGCTACCCGCCCGACCGGGGACGGCAGTTCACCGTCGCCCCGGTCGGCCACTTCATCGGCATGGTGAACGCCTTCCTGATCCCCGTCCTCGACGGCACCCCCGTCCATCTCGGCGACACCTGGAACCCGGCCCAGGCGCTCGCCCTGATGCGGGCCGAGGGCCTCACGGTCGGCGGCGGCGCGACGTACTACATGACGAGCCTCCTGGACCATCCCGACTGCACCCCCGCCCACATCGCCCACCTCAAGTACGCGGGCCTGGGCGGCGCTTCGGTCTCCTCGGCCGTCACGACCCGCCTGGAGTCCCTGGGCATCACGGTCTTCCGAGCGTACGGCTCCACCGAGCACCCCTCGGTCACCTGCACCCCGTACGACGGCCCGGCGGCCAAGCGCCTGCACACGGACGGACTCCCGCTGCCCGGCGTCGAGCTGAGGCTCGCGGCGGACGGCGAGATCCTCACCCGGGGCCCCGACCTGTGCCTCGGCTACACCGATCCGGCCCTGACCCGGGCCGCGTTCACCCCGGACGGCTGGTACCGCACCGGAGATCTGGGGGAGTTGGACCCCGACGGTTGGCTCGCCATCACCGGCCGCAAGGCGGACGTCATCATCCGGGGCGGCGAGAACATCAGTGCCCTGGAGGTCGAGGAGGTCCTCCTCGCGCTGGACGGCGTGGCCGAGGCGGCGGTCGTCGCGGCGCCCGACGTACGCCTCGGGGAACGCGCGGCGGCCGTGCTGCGGATGCGCGCCGGCTGGTCCGCGCCGGGCCTCGCGGAAGTGCGGCTGCACTTCGAACGGGCGGGGCTGGCGCGGCAGAAGTGGCCCGAGGAGATCCATGCCCTCGACGAGTTCCCGCGTACCGCGAGCGGCAAGGTGAAGAAGTTCGTCCTGCGTGAGCGCATTGCGGCCGGCACCTTGTGAGAATACGATTCTCCCAATCGGTGAAGGAGGATCTCATGCCCTCGCGTTCGCTCGCCTATCCGCTCTTCGACGCGGACAACCACCTCTACGAGACCCAGGAAGCGCTCACCCGCTACCTGCCCAAGGAGTACGACGGGGCCATCGAGTACGTCACCGTCCGGGGCCGCACGAAGATCGCGATCCGGGGCCAGATCAGCGAGTACATCCCGAACCCCACCTTCGACGTCGTGGCCCGCCCCGGCGCGATGGAGGAGTACTTCAAGGTCGGCAACCCGACCGGCAAGACCCGCCGGGAGATCTTCGGCGAACCCATGCGCGCGATCCCCGCCTTCCGCGAACCGGCCCCGCGCCTGGCCCTGATGGACGAGCTGGGCATCCAACGCAGCCTGATGTTCCCCACGTTGGCGAGCCTCATCGAGGAACGCATGAAGGACGACCCGGAGTTGATCCACGCGGTCATCCACGCCCTGAACCAGTGGCTCCACGAGACCTGGGGCTTCTCCTACCAGGGCCGCATCTTCACCGTCCCCGTCATCACGCTCCCCGTCGTCGACAAGGCGATAGCCGAGCTGAACTGGGTCGTCGAGCGCGGCGCCCGCGCGATCCTCATCCGGCCCGCGCCCGTCCCCGGCCACGGCGGCACCCGCTCCTTCGCGCTGCCCGAGTTCGACCCCTTCTGGAAGCGCGTCGTGGAGACCGGCGTCCTCGTCGCCTTCCACTCCTCGGACTCCGGGTACGCGAACTACGCGAACGACTGGGAGGGCAACCGGCGCGAGTTCCTGCCGTTCAAGCCCAACGCGTTCCGGCAGGTCAACGAGTGGCGGCCGATCGAGGACGCGGTCAGCTCGCTGATCTGCCACGGCGCGCTCTCCCGCTTCCCCGAGCTGAAGGTCGCCGTCATCGAGAACGGCGCCTCCTGGGTCGAACCGGTCCTCGCCCGCCTCGCCGACGTCCACAAGAAGATGCCGCACGAGTTCCAGGAGGACCCCGTCCAGGTCTTCCGCCGCAACATCCACATCAGCCCCTTCTGGGAGGAGGACATGGCCGCCCTCGGCGACCTCATCGGCATCGAGCGCGTCCTGTTCGGCTCCGACTACCCCCACCCCGAGGGCCTCGCCGACCCCGTCACCTACGTCGACCACCTCGTGAAACTCTCCGAGGAGGACAAGGCGAAGATCATGGGCGGCAACCTGGCCCGGCTGATCGACGCATGACCACCGCCCGCAGCATCCCCGAACTGGTCCGGCTCGCCGCCGACGCGTACGGCGACGCCGAGGCCGTCGTCGACGGCGAGCTGCGCCTCACCTTCACCGCCCTCGCCGACCAAGTCGCCCGTACGGCAGGGGCGTTCGCCTCGGCGGGCGTACGGACCGGCGACCGGGTCGCGCTGTGGGCGCCCAACTCCGCCGAGTGGATCGTCGCCGCCCTCGGCATCCTCGCCGCCGGCGCGGCCGTCGTCCCCGTCAACACCCGCTTCCGCGACGAGGAGGCCCACGACATCGTCGTACGCAGCGGCGCGCGGCTGCTGCTCGTCCAGAACGGCTTCCTGGAACGGGAGTTCACCGGGCCGCCCGGGGTGCGGGTGATCGACCTCAGGAAGGACGACTTCCTCGCCTCCGGTCCACCGCTCGAACTCCCGGTCGACGGCGGAGACTTGGCCGACATCATCTTCACCTCGGGGACGACCGGGCGGCCCAAGGGCGTCATGACGACCCACGCGCAGATCCTGAGGCTGTACACGGAGTGGTGCGACCTCGCTCAACTGCGCACCGGGGACCGGTACTTGATGGTCAACCCGTTCTTCCACATCTTCGGCCTGCACGCGGGCATCGTCGCCTCCCTCGTGAGGGGCGCGACCATGCTGCCGGTCGCCGTGTTCGACGTGGCTCGGGTCCTGGAACTGGTCGAACGCGAGAAGGTGACGGTCCTGCCCGGGCCGCCCACCCTCTACCACTCCCTCCTGGAGGCAGGCCGCACACGGGAGTTGGGCTCGCTGCGGGTCGCGGTGACCGGCTCGGCGGACATCCCCGTCGAACTCGTCCGCCGCATCACCACCGAACTCCCCTTCACCCACCTCATGACCGGCTACGGCCTCACCGAGGCCGGCACCGTCACCGCCTCCCGCCCCGGCGACTCCTACGAGGCGATCGCCACCACCGTCGGCCGCCCCTGCGCGGGCGTCGAGGTGCGCATCGCCGACGACGGCGAAGTCCTGGTGCGCGGCTACTCCGTCACGAGCGGCTACCTCGACGACCCGAAGGCCACCGCCGACGCCATCGACCCCCAAGGCTGGCTCCACACCGGCGACTTGGGCGAGCTGGACGCCGAAGGGCGCCTGAAGATCGTCGGCCGCAAGAAGGACATGTTCGTCGTCGGCGGCTTCAACGCCTACCCCGCCGAGATCGAGGGCTACCTGCTGCGCCACCCCGCCGTCGCCCAGGTCGCCGTCGTCGGCGTCCCCGACGCCCGCATGGGCGAGGTCGGCAAGGCGTACGTCGTCCCGCGCGCCGAGGTCACCGAGGCCGCGCTGATCGCCTGGGCGAAGGAGCGCATGGCGGGCTTCAAAGTCCCCCGGTACATCGAGTTCCGTACCGAACTGCCGCTCACCGCCACCGGAAAGGTGCTGAAGGACCAGCTGCGATGACCGATCCCACGACCGCCTCCGGTATCCCCCTCAAGGCCGTCTACGGCCCCGCCGACCGGCCCCTCGAACCCCCCGACCCGGGCAACTTCCCCTTCACACGCGGCAATTACCCCACCGGCTACCGGGGCCGCACCTGGACCCTGCGCCAGTACTCCGGCTTCGGCACCCCCGAGGAGTCCAACCGCCGCTACCGCTACCTCCTCGACCAGGGCGGCACCGGCCTGTCCGTCGCCCTCGACCTGCCCACCCAGTGCGGCTACGACTCCGACGACCCCGAGTACACCGACGAGGTCGGCCGCGTCGGCGTCGCCGTCGACACCCTCGCCGACGCGGAGATCCTCTTCGACACGATCCCCCTCGACCGGATCAGCACCAGCTTCACCATCAACGGCACCGCCGCGATCCTCCTCGCGTTCTACGTCGCCGCCGCCGAGAAACGCGGCATCCCGCGCGCGAAACTCACCGGGACCATCCAGAACGACATCCTCAAGGAGTACGCGTCCAGGGGGACTTGGATCTGGCCGCCCGAACCCTCCCTGCGGCTCATCGCCGACACCATCGAGTTCTGCGCCGCCGAGGTGCCCCGCTTCAACGCGATCTCCGTCGCCGGGGCGCACTTCCGCGACGCGGGCGCAACCGCCGTACAGGAGATGGCGTTCACCCTCGCCGACGGCGTCACCTACTGCGAAACCGTCCTGGAACGCGGGCGCATGACGATCGATCAGTTCGCACCGCAGATCTCCTTCTTCTTCTACACCCACGGAGAGTTCTTCGAGGAGATCGCCAAATACCGGGCCGGGCGCCGCCGTTGGGCGACCATCGTGCGCGACCGGTTCGGGGCCACGACCGACAAGGCGTGCATGTTCCGCTTCGGGTGCGTCGCCGGCGGGGCCTCGCTGTACGCGCCGCAGGCCCGCAACAACACCGTACGCGTCGCCTACGAGGCGCTCGCGTCCGTCCTCGGCGGGGTGCAGTCCATGTTCACGGCCGCCTGGGACGAGCCCTTCGCGCTGCCCAGCGAGGAGTCCGCGACGCTCGCGCTGCGCACCCAGCAGATCCTGGCCCACGAGACCGGGGTCACCAAAGTCGCCGATCCGCTGGGGGGTTCGTACTTCGTGGAGGCCCTCACCGACGCCACCGAGGAACGCGTCGAGCAGATCATGGCCGACCTGGAGGCGCACGGCGGGATGGTGCGGTGCATCGAGGACGGCTACCTCCAGACCCTCATCGCCGACGAGTCCTGGCGGCTCCACCAGGCCGTCACCTCCGGGGAGCGGACCGTCGTCGGCGTCAACAAGTTCACCGTCGAGGAACCGCCGCCCGACCTCGCGACCTACGAACTCGACGCCGACGGCCGTGAACGCCAGCTGAAGCGGCTCGCGCAGGTCAAGGCCGACCGCAGCAGCGCCGAAGTACGGGCGCGGCTCACGGAGTTGAAGCAGGCCGCCTTGAGTGACGTCAATCTGATGGGGCCGCTGATCGACTGCGCCAACGCGTACTGCACGGTCGGGGAGATGGCCGGGGCGCTGCGCGAGGTGTGGGGCGAGTTCCGGCAGCCGGTGGTGTTCTGATGAGCCGTGTACGCGTACTTGTCGCCAAACCCGGCCTTGACGGGCACGACCGGGGTGCCAAGCTCGTCGCGCGCGGCCTGCGCGACGCCGGGTTCGAGGTCGTGTTCACCGGCATCCGGCACCGCGTCGACGACATCGCCGCCACCGCCGTACAGGAGGACGTCGCCCTCGTCGGGCTGTCCATCCTCTCCGGGGCCCATCTTGCCCTCACCCGGCGGACGTTGGCGGCCCTGCGCGCCGCCGGGGGCGAGGACATCCCGGTCGTCGTCGGGGGGACCATCCCCGCCGGGGACGTCGACCTGCTGCGGGAGGCCGGGGCCGTCGGGGTGTATCCGACCGGGACCTCGCTGGAGGACATCGTGGCGGACATACGCGCCCTCACCACAGGACAGGAGTGACATGCGAGTCGGAGTGATGAGCGGCCCCGAGCGCGGGGACGCCGCGTACAAGGCGCAGCGGATGGTCGAGGACGCGCGGTGGGCGGAGGAGGCCGGGTTCGACACCGTGTGGGTGCCGCAGGTGCCGACCGACTTCGACGCGCTCACCGCCATCTCCCTGATGGGGCAAGGCACTTCGCGTATCGAGCTGGGGACGGCGGTCGTGCCCGTGCACGCCCAGCACCCCGTCGCGCTGGCCCGGCAGGCGATGTCCGCGCAGGCGGCGGCCGGCGGGAGACTCGCGCTCGGTGTCGGGGCCTCGCACCACTGGATCGTGCGGGACATGCTGGGGATCCCGTACGAGAAACCCGCCGCCTACACCCGGTCCTACCTCGAAGTCCTCAACGCCGGGCTCGCCGGGGGGAGTTCGGTCGACGTCGAGAACGCGCACTTCCGGGTGCACAACCCGCTCAGCATCGCGCCCGTCGCCGGACTGCCGGTGCTGATGGCCGCTCTGGGGCCCGTGATGCTGCGGATTGCGGGGGAGTCGACCGACGGGACCATCCTCTGGATGGCCGACGAGCGGGCGGTCGGCGAGCATGTCGTCCCCACCATCACCAAGTCCGCCGAAGCCGCGGGCCGTTCGGCGCCCCGCGTCGTCGCCGGGATCCCCGTCTGCCTCTGCGCGCCCCACGAGGTCGACGCCGCCCGCGAACGCGCCAACCGCATCCTCGGCGAGGCCGAGGTCTCCCCCAACTACCAGCGCCTGCTGGAGTACGGCGACGCCCGCGACGTCGGCGACCTCTGCGCCGCCGGCGACGAGGAGGCCATCGCGGCACGCTTCCGCCGGTTCGCCGACGCGGGCGTCACCGACCTCTCCGTACGGCTCCTGCCGATCGGGCACGGCCGGGAGGAACTGGTCGCCTCCAAACTCCGTACACGGGACGCGGTCGCGGCCATCGCGGCGGGCCTGCGATGAGCGGGCCCCTGGCCGGGCTGCGCATCCTCGAAGTCGGCCACATCCTCGCCGGGCCGTACGCGACCATGCTCCTCGCCGACCTCGGCGCCGAGGTCACCAAGCTGGAACCGCCCGGCGGTGACCTCTCCCGGCAGGTCTCCGCCGCCTACTTCGCCAGCCTCAACCGGGGCAAGCGGTCGGTGCGCGTGGACCTCGCGAGCGACGAAGGACAGGCCCGGCTCCACGAACTCGTGCGCGGCGCCGACGCGTTGCTGGTGAACCTGAAGCCGTCCGCCGTACGCCGGTACGGGCTGACGTACGAGGCGCTGAAAGCCTGGAACGAACGGCTCGTCTGTGTCGCCCTCACGGGGTGGGGCATGGACGCGGGCGACGATCCCGCGTTCGACTACGTCGTCCAGGCGGCCACCGGCATCGCGTCCCTGACCGGCGATCCGAACGGCCCGCCTCAACTTCCCGGTTACTCCTCGGCGGACAACTCGGCCGGTCTGACAGCGGCGTTGGGACTCTTGGCGCAGGTGGTCTCAGGGAAGGGCGGCCAAGTAGAGGTCTCCCTACGGGATGTGATGCTCAGTCAGCTCAACTACCACGCCTCCGCCTGGCTGAACGAGGGCAGACCGCCCCGCCGTCTCGGCGGAGCCCACGCCTACTACGTCCCGGCCCAGCTCTTCCCCACAGCCGACGGCCACCTTTCCCTCTTCATCACCCACGACGGCTTCTGGCACACCTTCGCGACCGAGGCGGGCATCGAGGGCTACGCGACGATGGCCGAACGTGCCGAAAAACGCGACGAGTTGATCGCGGTGGTCACGAAGGCCCTGGCCACTGACACGGCCACCTCCTGGGAATCCCGCCTCCGCCCCCTCAGGGTCCCCGCCCGCGCCGTACGCACCGTCCCGGAGGCCCTGGCGGGCGCGGCGGACGCGGTGATAGAGGCGGGGCCTTACCGGTTGGTCGGCAGCCCTATCCGCATGGCGGGCCACGAACCGGCGTACGGCCCCCCGCCCCGCCTGGGCGAACACGGGGCTATGTAGAGGGCCCGCTCGCATTCGGTTCCCGCACGGCGCCGGTCAACGGTGCCATGACACGCCATCCCGCCGTCTCGTACAGGGCCCGCCCCTCCGGCGTCGCGCCCAACACGCCGACAGCGGCGCCCTGTTGGACCGCAGCCGTGGCCAGCGAACCCATCACCAGGCGCCCCAGCCCGCGTCGCTGATGCTCCGGGGCGGTCTCCACCTGGTCGACGACGGCGGTCGAACCGGTGACGGCGATCTGCCCCCGCGCCGCGAAGGCGCCGTCTGCGGTCCGCACCAGGGCGTGGACCACCCCCGCACGGCTCCACGTACGCAGCCGATAGCCCGCGGGAACCCCCGTACGCGAGGCCCGCAGCGCGGCGGACATCAGAAATCCAGGCCCACCCGCCAGGGACCAGCCGGGCGCCAGCCAAGGAGCGAGCACCTCCGGCTCCACGAACGCCTTCAACCACACGCCCGGCGCGCTGGTGTTCTCCGTGATCTTCCGGACGGTCGTCTCGTCGGCGGTGGTGAGGACGTGGCGCATGACGTGCGTCGAGAGCCCGACATCGATGGTGAAACCCCAAGGGGAAGGCTCCGGTTCGGCGGCGCCGCGCGAGACGACCCAGCCGGCTACCCACGCTTCCACGGCATCGACCGTGTTCCTGAAAGACAAAGCCCCTCCCGAAGTAAGTGGTGCAAGCGTAATACACCTCTTACGTCAGGGCTCCGGGGTTCTCAGGACGGGGAAGGGGAGACCCACGTGGACCAGTTGAGCCGCCAGACCTGGACCGTGTTGTTCTGGGAGGCCGTTGTGAGGGTGGTGCTGTCCGGGCTGAAGTCGGCTGTCTGGATTCTGGCGGTTGAGGTGGGGGCGGGGAGGGTGCGGGTGATGAGGGGGCGGGTGTAGTCGACGACGTCGACCGTGCCGGTGTCGGAGACGAGGGCGAGGCGTTCTCCGGAGGGGCCGAACCGCGCTGTGGTGATGCCGGTGAAGAGCTGCTCGCGGGCGCGGTTGGAGATCCGCCAGAGCTCGACCGTGTTCCTGGCGTCCATGAGCGCGAGGAGTTTGCCGTCGCCGCTGAAACCGAGGGGGCGGGCCGTGGAGAGCGCGGCGAGGCGCTTCCCGGTGGTGATGTCCCACAGGCTCGCCTTGTGGTCGGCGGTGAACTCGCTGCTGGTGGCGAGCGTCCTGCCGTCCGGGCTCAGGGCGATCACGTACCCCGTGGCGAGCGTGGCGGTGACCTTGCCGGTCGTCACGTTCCAGATCTTCACCGTGCCGGGATCGCCCGCCGCGCCCGCCGCGAGCGTCTTGCCGTCCGGGGTGAAGAGCATGCTCTGGACGCCGTTGTCGAAACCGGTGAGGGTGGTGACGAGCTTGCCCGTGGCCGTGTTCCACAGGCGGATCGGGTTGCCGTAGTCCTGGTTGGCGGCGAGACCGGCGGCTGTCGCGAGGAGGTCGCCGCGGGGACTGAACGCCATCATGACGCTGCCCGGGGCTCCGGTGAGGATGTCGATCGTGCCGTTCGTGGCCAGGTTCCGCACCTGGACCGTCGCCTTGGCGGCGCTGTCCCTGTCGACCGTGGCCAGGAGACCCCCGGCCGGGCTGAACAGCGGGTACCCCTGATGGGGAAGCGTCGTGACGGTCCCCGCGTCCGCCGCGCGCAACAGCTGTACGCCCGTGTCGCCGGTCGCCGCGATCAGCGTGCCGTCCGGGCTGAACACGGCCGAGGAGCCCGCGTCGGTGACGGACGCGCGCAGGGTCGGGCCGGCCACCTGGAAGGAACCGGCCGAATCCTTGTCGCCGCCCTTCTCCCCCAGATACGCCAGAGTCACGGGAACGGCCACGCCCACGGCCAGCACCACGGCGGCGACGAGGACCTTGACGCGGGTGGAGAGGGCGGGTCTGCGGGGCGGACGGGGGAGCGAGGGCGTGGCGGCGGCGCGGGAGCGGGGCGAGGGAGGGGCGGTGGGCCGGGGAGGGACGGGGGTGGTGCGGGGGAACTGGGCGGGGACGGAGGCCGGGGTCTCGGCGGGGGCGGCGGCCGGGGGCCGAGGCGCTTCCGATGCCGACGGCGTTTCCGGCCCGGGAGGAGCTTGCGGAACCGGCAGGGCTTCCGCAGCCGTGGGCCGATGCGTCCGAGGAGCCGGCGCCTGCGGCACGTCCGGTTCCCGGAGCCGGGGTGTGTCCCGAGGCGGTGCCGGTGGTGTGTCCGGCTGCGCGGGCCGGGGCGCTTCCGGAGCCGGGGCAGGTGCCGTGTCCGGTTCCCGGAGCCGAGGTACATCGGGTGTCGGCACCGAAGCCGAGGCCGGTTGTTCCGGGGCCGAGGCCGGGGCCGGGGATGGCGTCGGCGGCGGCACCGACGAGGGCACCGGGGATGGCGCCGACGGGGGCACCGGCGATGGCGCCGACGGCGGAGCCGGTCGCGGCGTCAGCGACGCCAGCCGCATCACCGCCGCCCCCGACACCTGCTTGCTGTCATCGTCCACCAACCGCCGCACCTCCTCCAGCGCAGCCGCCCGCACCACCGCGTTCCCGATCCGGTGCAGATGCGTGAGCCCCTCCAGCGCCCCCAGCCGGTCGCCGACCATCGGACTCGCGAGGGCGTTGCGCAGATGCCGGGGAAGGCTCCAGTTGACGTTGTGCGCGATGACGATCCGGCCCTCGACGTCGTCCTGCTTCTTGGGCCGCTGCTGAGGCATCGCCTCGACGACCCGGTCGTGGACGTACCCGTACAGCTCGTCGAGGGTGATGTCGCCGTCGCCGTCGAGATCGGCGCTGCCGTCGCGCAGCCCTTCCACGAGGTAGCGGGTGAACACCGACTGCGCGGCCTGCCCCTGCGCGCGCTCGCCGTCGAAGGAGTACTGCGTGGAGTCGGAGGCGGTGAGGACCGTACGCCCGCGCCCCTGGAACCGCTCCAGCGCGTGCACCTCGGTGTCGCCCTTGGTGCGCGCGGGGAACGCGCCGCTGTAGCAGCAGTCGAGGATCAGCACCATCCGCCGGGACGCGCAGCCCTCCATCGCCTGGTCGATCTGCTCGGCGGACAGGGCGGTGAACAGCAGGCTGTCGTGCCGGGTGTCGGTGGTGGCGAGGTAGAGCCGGCCGTGGTCGTCCTTGAGGCCGTGCCCGGTGAAGTACAGCAGCGTGAGGTCGTCGCGGCGCCGGTCGCGGTACAGCTCGCTGATCGCCGAACCGACGCGGTGGTACGGCTCGTTGACGAGCGTGGTGACCTCGAACCCGGCGATGTCCGGGTCCCGCAGCACCTCGGCGAGCGCCTCCGCGTCGTGCGCGGGCGAGGCCAACTGCCGCAGCGTGGCGTCCTCGTGGTCGTACGTCGCGACGAGCAGCGCGAGCCGGCGCCCCACGCCCCCTCACCGCCCCGAGCCGGAGTGCCGGCGGACGAACGCCTCGACCAGCGCCCGGCGTTCGGCGTCGGTCGCGGCCTCCAGCTCGATCGTGTCGCCGTCGACGGTGACCGTCACCCGGTGCCGGGCGGCGGAGCGGTTCAGCCAGTCCTGCACGGTGCCGATGAGCGAGGTGAACACCCCGCCGGGCGCGCTGAGCGCCACGACGATCGCGCCGAGCGTCACCGCGTCCGCGCCCTTGGCGCCCTCGGGAGGGGCGGCGCCGGGCGCGAACCGGACCGACTCGACGTCCAGTTCGTCGAGTTCGGCCCGCAGCCGGCGCAACAGCCGTTCGGCGGCCTCCGGTTCGAGTTCGGGGTCGGGCGCGACGTCCAGCCGTACGTCCCGCACTCGCCCCGTGGCCGAAGCGCTCTCCCACATGACGCCCCCGATCGTTCCGCCCACTTCAGTGTGGTCGCCCGCCGGGCTTCTGGGGAGTCTCCGGGGAAACTTCGGGCAAGGGTGCTAGAGGTAGTCCTCCAGCCGCGCCACCGTGAACCCCTGCTCCTCGATGTGCCGCAGCATGTTCACCGTCATCTGCGTGATCGTCCGCCCCTTCAGCTCGGACGGCCCCCGGAAGTGGGCGAGGATGATGTCGCCGGGCCGCAGCTTCTTGCCGGGGAGCTGGTACTGCATGTTCTTGATCTGCATGGACTCGCGCCACAGGACGATCGCCTGGAGCCCGCAGGACGCGGCGGCGCTGCGGGTGGCCTCGTTCCAGTTGCCGTAGGGCGGGCGGAAGAGGCGGGGCGCGGTGCCGTAGTGGGCCTTGAGCCTGGCCTGCTGCCCGCAGATCTCCTCCTTCTGCGCGGCGGCGCCGAGCGTGGGGAGGTTGGGGTGGGACAGGGTGTGGTTCTCGACGGGGTTGCCGAGGGCCTGGAGCTTCGTGAAGTAGCCGTAGTCCGAGCGGATCGCCGCGTCCGTGAGGAACATCGTGATGGGGAGCTTCAACTCCCGCATCATGGTGATGAATTGGGGATCCTGCTCGGTCCCGTCGTCGAAGGTCAGGAAGACGACCTTCTCCTTGGTGGGTATCTCGCTGATCACCGGTATCGTGCCGCCCGTCTTGAGCGCGACCGGCTTCACGGCGGGCGGCTCCGGCGCCTCGGCCAGCGGCTTCAGCCCCCACTTGCGGTACGCGGCCTCGACGGCGGCGCGGGGGTTCGCGGAGGGCGCGGCGCTGGACCCGGACGGCGACGCCGACGGCCGCGACACCGCTGAGGACTCGGTCGTACACCCTGTCGCCAGGCTCGCGACGAGGAGCGCCGCCGCCGCTCCCTTGACCCGCCAATGCATCTGCTGTGCTCCCATGTGATCCGTACGCCGACCCCGTTCACCTGTTGGGATGTCGAACAGGCGTCCATGGTTCCGTGATCACACGATCGCACAAGCCGTTGACTAGGGCATTCCCCCGTCCACCCGCAGCGTCGCCCCGGTCGTGTACGACGCCGCGTCCGACAGCAGGTACAGCGCCGCCCCGACGACCTCGCGCGGCTCCCCGATCCGCTGGAGCGCGTGCGGCCGCACCCCCTCGGCGAGCCGCGCCGGATCGTCCTGCCACCCCCGCGTGGCCCAGGTCGCGAACGGCCCGCACATGAGCGTGTTGACCCGTACCTTTGGCCCGAGCGCATGGGCGAGCCCGACGGTCATGCTGTTGAGCGCGGCCTTCGCGGCGGCGTACGGCACGATCGCGGGCCTCGGCCGGATCGACCCGGTCGAGCTGACGTTGACGATCACCCCGCCCCCGGCCGCACGCATCCGCGCCCCCGCCAGCACGGACAGCCGGAACGGCCCCTTGAGGTTCAGGTTCAGGACGGAGTCGAACATCTTCTCCGATACGGCGGTGAGGTCGCCGTACACCGGACTCATGCCGGCGTTGTTGATCACCGCGTCGAGCCGCCCGAACCGTTCGTAGACGGCGTCCACCAGCCCCGGAATCTCGTCCCACCGCCCGAGGTGGACGGCGTGGGGGAGCGCCGCGCGCCCGGTCCCGGCCTCGATCTCCCGCGCCACCGCCGCGCAGGCGTCGTACGTCCGGCTGGCGATCACGACGTCGGCCCCGCAGCGGGCGACGCCGAAGGCCATCGCCCGCCCGAGCCCTCTGCTGCCGCCGGTGACGAGGACGGTCCGGCCGGTGAGGTCGAAGAGGTTGTCCGCGTATCCCATCCCGCCTCCTGGAGCGTTCTCCCGAGTGAGAGTAAGGTTCTCAAGTATGCAGAATAGCATTCTGAACCCGGTGGACCGGAGGAGCGCCGAGGCGCTCATGGATGCCGGGCTCGCGCTGATGGTGGAGGGCCGGCCCCGGGTGGCCGACATCGTCGCCGCCGCGGGTTCGTCCAACGACGCCTTCTACCGGTGCTTCGGCAGCAAGGACGCCCTGGTCGAGGCCATCGTGGAGCGCGGCGCGCGGGCGGTCGTCGAACAGGTCCGCCGCTGCGTCGCACGCGCTGCGGACGACGGCCCCGAGGCCCAGCTCAGAGCCGGGCTCGGCGCGCTGGTCAGGCAGGCGTCGGACGCCGGACAGGCGAGGCGGATCAGGGCGGTTCTGGCGAACGGGCACGGCGGCCAGGCCACCGTGGTCTGCCTCGTCGACGCCCTCGCCGCGCTCCTCGCCCAGCCCGCAGCCGAGTTGGGCGCCGCCGACCCGCTGCGCACCGCGCGCACGGTCGCCGGATCGGTCGTATCCGCCCTCCAGTACTGGCTGTTCACCGAGGAGGTCCCGGGCCCGGCCGAGGTCGAGCACCTGGTCGGCTTCCTGCTCGCCGGGGTGCGGGCGCCGAGGGTTCGCGCGGCCAGGGCTCCGCTCTAGTGGTGAGAATGTCATTCTGCTAGCGTCAGAACACCATTCTGATGGAGGGTGCGTCATGTGGGACTTCAGTACCGACGCCGAGTTCCAGGAGAAGCTGGACTGGGCCGCCGGGTTCGTCCGCGAGGAGATCGAGCCGCTCGACGTGCTCTTCCCGGGCAACGCCGACCCCTACGACCGTGACAGCGAGGTCTTCCGCGAAGTCGTCCGCCCGCTCCAGCGCGAGGTGCGCGCGCGGGGCCTGTGGGCCGCGCACCTGCCGCCCTCGCTCGGCGGCATGGGCATGGGACAGGTCAAGCTCGGGCTCCTCAACGAGATACTGGGCCGCTCCAGTTGGGCCCCGATGGCCTTCGGCACACAGGCCCCGGACTCGGGGAACGCGGAGATCCTCGCGCACTACGCGACCGAGGAACAGCGCAAGGAGTACCTGGAGCCGCTGCTCGACGGGCGGATCGTGTCGACGTTCGCGATGACCGAGCCGACCGGGGGAGCGGACCCGGGCGGGTTCACGTGCCGGGCCGTACGGGACGGCGGGGAGTGGGTGATCGACGGCGAGAAGTGGTTCGCCTCGAACTACCCGCTGGCCGCGTTCGTCATCGCGATGGTGATCACCGACCCCGACGTCCCCGTCCACCAGGGCGCCTCGATGATCCTGGTCCCGGCCGGGACACCCGGCATGGAGATGGTGCGCGGCACCGGCATGGGCGGCGAACCCCTCGGCGAGGGCGTCCACGCCTACCTGCGCTTCACCGGCTGCCGCGTCCCCGCCGAGAACCTCCTCGGCGAACCCGGCAGCGGCTTCCTCATCGCCCAGACCCGCCTGGGCGGAGGCCGGCTGCACCACGCGATGCGCTCGGTCGGCCAGTGCAAAAAGGCGCTGGAGATGATGACGGAACGGATCGCGTCCCGCCGTACACGCGGCGGCCCCCTCGACGGCCAGCAGGCGGTACGCCACCAACTCGCCGACACCTGGATCCAGATCGAACAGTTCCGCCTCCAAGTCCTGCACGCCGCCTGGCAGATGGACCGCGCGGCCCGCACCGGCGACCGAACCCACGCCCGCGAGGCCCGGCTGCACGTCTCCGGCGTCAAGGTCGCCACCCCGAAGACCCTCGTGGACGTCGCCTACCGCGCCCTGCACGTCCACGGCGCGCTCGGCGTCTCCAACGAACTCCCCCTGGTCAAGATGTGGCTCTCCGGCCCCACCCTGGGCGTCGCCGACGGCCCCACCGAGGCCCACCAGGACGTCGTCGCCCGGCTGTTGCTCAAACAGGCGACCCCGGCGGACGACCCGTACTTCGGCTCGGCGCACCTGCCGACACGGCTGGCGGCGGCACGCGCGAAGTACGCGGACCGGCTGCCGGAGACGGCGGTGACCTGGTGAACGGCCCCGGCGCGAGCGGCTCCAGCGCGAGCCTCGACAGCACGGCACGCGTACCGACGGAAGGCGGGACCCGGTGACCGATCTCGAACACCCAACCCCGGCACAGGAGTCGAGCCCCGACCTCGCCCGCCTCAACGCCTGGCCCGGCCTCGCCGGCCTCCCCGGCACCGGACACGTCACCTCTCTGGACCCCCTCAAGGGCGGCGCCCAGAACCAACTCCACACCCTCGTACGGGAGGACGGCACCGAACTCGTCCTGCGCCGCCCCGGCCGCCACCTCGCAGCGGGCGCCTCCGACGCCTTCCGCCGGGAAGGAGCCGTCCTCGCGGCCCTCGCCGCCACCGACGTCCCCCACCCCCGCCTGTACGCCAGCGTCCAGGACCCGGAGATCCTCGGCGCCCCCTTCTCGGTCCTGGAGAAGATCGACGGCTTCATGCCGAGGGGGCAACTCCCCGGCGCCTACGCCGAGAACCCCGACTGGCGCCGCACGGTCGCCTTCGCGTTCATCGACGGCGCGGCGAAACTCGCGCAGGTCGACCCGTACGCCCACGGCCTCGGTGAACTCGGCCGTCCGGAGGGCTGGTTGGCCCGCCAGACCCCCAAGTACCTGAAGGTGCTGCACGGTTACCGCGACACCCCCGGCTACCGCGAGACCGAGTCACCGGAGGTCGACACGGTCGCCGACTGGCTCACCGCGCACACCCCGCAGAGCGGGACGACGGGCATCGTGCACGGCGATCTCCAGTTCGCCAACGTCATGTTCGCCCACGACGCGCCCCGCCTCGCGGCGATCGTCGACTGGGAGATGGCCTCCCTCGGCGACCCCCTCCTCGACCTCGCCTGGATCCTCACGGCGTGGCGCGAGAAGGGCGATCCGCCCGGCAGCGACCCCCAGTTCCAGCCCTGGGACGGCATGCCCGGACGCGCCGAACTCGTCGCCCACTACGGTGACTTGACCGGCAGGGACGTGTCCGGCTTCCGCTGGTACCAGGTCCTCGCCTGCTTCCGCCTCGCCGCCCTCCTGGAGGGCAGCCACGCCCGCGCGCTCGCCGGGAAGCAGAACAGCAGGATGGGCGAGGCGATGCACGCGTACGCGGGCTGGCTGTGGGCGAAGGCCCGCCAGGAGATCGACGGCGCCTGAGAGGGGGGCCGGCCTCACTTGGGCGGGAACCTCAACCCCCCGTCCAGACGCACCACTTCACCATTCAGATAGTCGTTCTCGCACAGATGCTGGACCAGCGCCGCATACTCCGACGGCCGCCCCATCCGCCGAGGGTGGGGCACCTGAGGCCCCCAGTACGCCTCCAGCTGGTCCGCCGCCTTCCCGTACGCGGGCGTCAGCACGGTCCCCGGCGCCACCGACACCACCCGCACCCCGAGCGGCGACAGGTCACGCGCGGCGACGAGGGTCATCGCACTGACCCCACCCTTGGCGGCGGCGTACGGGAGTTGGCCGATCTGCCCCTCGTACGCGGCGATGGACGAGGTCATGACGACGACACCGCGCCCTCCGTCGTCGCCGTACGGCTCGGTGCGGGCGATCGTGGCGGCGGCCAGCCGCAGGACGTTGAAGACGCCGGTCAGATACACGTCGACGGTCGTGCGGAACCCGGCGAGGTCCATCGGTGACCCGTCCCTGCCGACCAGCCGGCCGCCGCTGGCGCGACCGCCGTGGCAGTCGACGGCGATCCTCAACTCGCCCAGGGAAGACGCCTCTTCGACGGCGGCGCCGACCGAGTCCGCGTCGGTCGCGTCGGTCCGGACGTACCGCACCCCCAACTCCGACTCCAGCTCCTTGCCCTTCGCGTCGGCGAGGTCCGCGACGACGATGCGCGCGCCCGCCGCGTGCAGCCGCCGTACCGTCGCCTCGCCCAGTCCGCCCGCGCCGCCCACGACCAGCGCCGCGACACCCTCGATCTGCACAGAAGTTCCCCTCTCTTGCGAGTGAGGCTCTGAGTGTATGAGAATGGCATTCTCATGAACATAGCCGTGATCCTGGAAATGGCCGCCTCGGCGGGGGACCGGCCGGCGGTCACCGAGGGCGGACGGACCCTCTCGGCCGCCGGCCTCCGGCGCCTCGCCCACCACGCGGCAGCCCGCTTCCGTGACCGCCCGGCGGTCCTCTACCTAGGCCGCAGCCACCTCGCCTACCCGGTCGCCCTGTTCGGCGCCGCCCTCGCCGGAGTCCCGTTCGTCCCGCTCAACTACCGCCTCTCCGAGCACCAGTTGGCCGAACTGATCGACCGGCATCCGGGCGCCCTGCTCCTCACCGAGGACGACCTCGACACCCTCCTCGACCCGGCCGGCGACCCCGGGCTCCGCCCCGTCCCCGACGACCGCGACGCCACCGCCGTCACCCTCTACACCAGCGGCACCACCGCCGCCCCCAAGGCCGCCCTCCTGCGCCACCGCCACCTCCTCGCCTACGTCTTCAACACCCAGGAGTTCGGCTCGGCGGACCCGGCGGACGCCTCGCTCGTCGCGCTCCCGCCCTACCACGTCGCCGGGTTGATGAACCTCCTCACCAACCTGTACGCGGGGCGCCGCATCGTCTACCTGCCCGACTTCGACGCCGAGGGCTGGCTCGCGATGGTCAAACGCGAGGGCGTCACGCACGCCATGGTCGTCCCGACGATGCTCGCCCGCCTGACCGCCGACGACACGCCCGCCGACGTACCGACCCTGCGCAGCCTCGCCTACGGCGGCGCCCGCTGTCCGCGCCCGGTCCTGGAGCGGGCCCTGCGGCGCTTTTCCGGCGCCGGGTTCGTCGGCGCGTACGGGCTCACCGAGACCTCGTCGTCCCTGTGCGTGCTCGGACCGGACGACCACCGCAGAGCGCTCACTGATGAAGACCCCTCGGTCCGGGCCCGGTTGGGGTCCGTCGGTCAGCCGCTGCCCGGCGTCGAGGTCCAGATCCGCGACGAGGGCGGCGTACCCCTCGAATCCGGCGCGAGCGGGCTCGTGTTCGTGCGCGGGGAGCAGATCTCCGGTGAGTACGAGGGGGCGGGCGGCCTCGACGCCGAGGGCTGGTTCGCGACGCGGGACCGGGGGCGGCTCGACGCGGACGGGTACCTGTTCGTCGAGGGGCGCGCGGACGACACGATCATCCGGGGCGGCGAGAACATCGCGCCCGCCGAGATCGAGGACGTCCTGCTGCGCCACCCCGGCATCGAGGAGGCCGCCGTCCTCGGGCTGCCCGACCCCGAGTGGGGGCAGCGGCTCGTCGCCGTGCTCGTCGGCGCCGGGGACCCCGAGGAGATCCGCGCCTTCGCCCGACAGCGGCTGCGCTCCGCCAAGACCCCCGACGCGGTCGTCTTCCGCCCCGAACTCCCGCGCACGGCGACGGGGAAGATCCTGCGCCGCACCCTCGTCGCCGAACTGGCCGACGTCCAGGAGGAGTCCGGCCTCCAAGGTGAGTCCGCCGATGCCTGAAGCCGACCTCCAGCCGACCTTCAGCCGACCTCCAGAAGGAGCACGCCGATGCCCGAAGCCGTCATCGTCAACGCCCTGCGCACCCCGATCGGCACCGCCTTCAAGGGCACTCTCAAAGGGACAACGGCCCACGAACTCGCGGACGTTGTCGTCTCCGCCGCCGCCCAGGGCCTGGACCCCGCCCTCGTGGACGACGTGATCCTCGCCGAGACCCACTACGGCGGCGGCGTCATCGCCCGCCACGCCGCGCTCACCGCCGGACTCCCGCACGTCCCCGGACTCGCCCTCAACCGGCACTGCGCCGGCGGCCTGACCGCCGTCCAGACCGCCGCCGCCTCCATCAGGGCCGGCATGGACCGTCTGATCCTCGCCGGAGGCGTCAACTCCACCTCCACGGCGCCCAAGTTGACGTTCCAGGGCGAACCCTGGGTGCCGCCCACCCACCCGGACCGCCCCGACGCCCCCAACCTCGACATGGCGATCACCGTCGGCTGGAACACCGCCGTCCAGGAAGGCATCAGCCGCGAGGAGATGGACAGTTGGGCGCTGCGCTCGCACCGCAACGCCGTACGGGCCCTGGACGAGGGGCGGTTCAAGGAGGAGACCGTCCCCGTCGGTGACTTCGCCGCCGACGAGCACCCGCGCCGGGACACCAGCGCCGAACGGCTCGCCGCGCTGAGGGTGCTGCACCCCGAGATCGAGGGGTTCTCCATCACGGCCGGGAACGCGTCCGGGGCGAACGACGGGGCGGCCGTCCTGGCCGTCGCGGACGCCGGGCTCGGACTGCCCGCGCTCGCGACGGTCCGCGCCTGGGCCTCGGTCGGCGTCGACCCCGCCGAGACCGGGATCGCCTCGGTGCTCGCGATCCCCAAGGCGCTGGAGCGGGCCGGGCTCACCGTCTCCGACGTCGACCTCTTCGAGATCAACGAGGCGTACGCGTGCGTACCGGTCGCCGTGATCCGCCGTCTCGGCCTCGACCCCGAGACGGTCAACGTGAACGGCAGCGGCTGCTCGCTGGGGCACCCGATCTCCGCGTCCGGGGCGCGGATGCTGGTGACGCTCGTGCACGAACTGCGGCGCCGGGGCGGAGGGTTCGGCGTCGCGTCGATGTGCGCGGGCGGGGGGATGGGGTCGGCGGTGGTCGTGGAGGTGCCGGCACCGTGACCGCGTGAACGCCGCGTTCGAGGAGGGGCCGCCCTGAGGAAGGCCCCTCCTCGAACGGTTCACCCCCCGAACCGCAGCAACGCCTCCTGCGCGTACGAGGCCACCAACTCCCCGCCCTCGTCCAGCACATCGCCCCGCCCGAAACACCGCCCGTGCGCCGCCACCGGACTCTCCTGCCGCAGCAACAGCCACCCTCCGGTCGCGGGCGGCCGGTGGAACCACACCGTATGAGCGGTCACCGCCGACGCGAACAGCCGCCCCGAGTCCCCCTGCGTCACCCCGGCCACCGGCCGCAGCGCCGTCCCGATGAGCGTCAGATCGGTCGCGTACGACAGCAGCGCGGGCCCCAACTCCCGCCGCACCGAAGGAATCCGGGTCCACAGCTCGTACACCGGCGCCTCGGACTTCACCGTGTCGAGATCGCTCGACGCCCTCGACTCCCAGGGCAGCAGCCCGAGTTCGACCCGCCGCTCCTCCCCGGGCACCCCCGGCACCGCCTCCACCGTCTGCCGCCCAAGGCCCTCCTCCCACCCGTGCAGACTCGCGCCCGCCACCGCCACCACCCCGTGCTCCTGCCGCGCCAGCAGCCGCACGGTCGCGAAGGTCCGCCCCTCCTGCACGACGTCCACCTCGTAGCGCACCGGCTCCCCGGTCCGCCCCTCGCGGGTGAACTGCGTGTGCAGGGACTTGAGTTCCTTCCCGGGAGCGGCCAGCACCGCAGCCCGCGCGAACTGCGCGAGGAACTGCCCCCCGAACAGCCGCCGGTACTCCAGCCGTTGGGAACGCCCCTCGAAGACCCCCGGCGAGACGGGCGCCAGTTCGAGGCACCCCAGCAGATCGTTCCAGTCGGTCATGACACCCCTCAGAGTTCGACGAGACGCGGCGCCCGCCCCTCGCGCACCAGCAACTCCCCGGCCTCGCGGGTCAGTTCACGCGCCGACCCGAGCAGCCCGTCCAGCACGAGGACACGCTTCACATGCCGGTGCAGCTCGTGCTCGGCCGTGAACCCGAGCCCGCCGAGCGCCTGCCCGCAGTGCCGGGCGGCGAGCAGCGCGGCCCGCCCGGCGGCGGCCTTCCCCAGCAGGGCGCCCACGTCATCGGAGGCGGCGTCCAGCGCGGACGATGCCCCCTCCAGCGCGACGTACGTCTCCGCGAGCCGATGCCGCACCGCCTGGAACGAGGCCAGCGGGCGCCCGAACTGCTCCCGGTCCAGCACGTGTTGACGAGCCAGCGTGAGCATCGCCCGCCCGCTCCCGACCAGCCACCACCCCAGCGCCCGCCGTCCGGCCCCCACCGGCACGGACGAACCCCCCGACACCCGCCGCACCTCGAACGGCGCCTCCCGCCCCCACCGAACCCACCCCCCACCGGCGAACGGCAACGGCACGCTCCCCCCGAGCCCCCGCCCCGCCTCCCGCAGCACCACGTCGTTCACGACGGGCACCCACGCCCCCGTCTCCCCGAGCAGCCGGAACAGGATCGGTACGACCCCCTCCTCGTCCAGCATCTCGGGCCACCCCAGCTCGGCGAGGTCGGTCCCCGAGACGAGGGCCTTGCGGAGGGTCTCCTCCAGCAGAGCGCGTTCCGTGGCGTCCACGCGCCTCACTCCTTCCCGAGGTCGAGCAGGCGGCGGGCGACGATGTTGCGCTGGATCTCGGCCGTGCCGCCGTAGATGGTCGCCGCCCGCGAGTACAGGTACTCCGTCCGCCACGGCGACTCGCCCAGCTCGATCACCCCGGGCAGCAGATCGCGCGCGGTGTCGTAGAGCCGCTGTTCGGCGGTCGCCAGGAGGATCTTGTCCACGGACGTCTCCGGGCCGAGGCGTCCGCCGTCCGCCAGCCTGCGCTGGGTGGCCGCCGAGCGGGCGCGGGCCGTGTGGAGGTCGAGCCAGACGGCGCCGAGCGCGTCGGTGTCGGGTTCGCAGCCGACGGCCAGGAGGCGGTCAAGTCGCGTGTGGAGGTGGGCGATCCGGTGCCAGAAACAGGTGGAGCGCTCGTGCGGGAGGAGGTCCATGGCGAGCCGCCAGCCGTCGCCCTCCGCACCGAGCAAGCGCTCGGCCGGGACGCGTACGTCGTCGAGGAAGACCTCCGCGAACTCGTCGACACCGTGCATCGTGCGCAGCGGGCGGACGGTGATGCCGGGGGAGTCCATGTCGACGAAGAACGCGCTGATCCCGGCGTGCCCGGGACCGCCCGTGCGGGCCAGCAGCACACAGCGGGCCGCGTACTGCGCGAGGCTCGTCCACACCTTCTGGCCGGATACGACCCACCCGTCGCCCTCGCGGACGGCCCGCGTCGACAGGGACGCGAGGTCGCTGCCCGAACCCGGCTCCGAGAACCCCTGGCACCACTGCTCGGCGCCCCCGAGGAGCCGGGGGACCAGCTCGGCGGCGAGCGCGGGCGGCGCGTAGTCGATCAGCGTCGGCACGAGCACCTCGACCATCGACCAGATACCGGGCTCGGCGAGGTCCCGCGCGGCGACCTCCTCGCCCAGCACGGCCCGCAGCACCTCAGGCCCGCCGAGTCCCCCGACCTCGGCGGGCCAGCCGTACCGCATCCAGCCGGCGTCCCACAACGCGCGCCGGACACGGGCGAGTTGGGCGACCTGGGCGTCAAGGCTGTCCCCCTCGGCGGAGAGATCGTGCGCGTCCAGCCAACTCCGCAGCCCTGTACGGAAGTCCGCGACCCTCATGAACGTGTGAAGGCGTGCGGGCGCCCCGAGTCGTGGGTGCCGCTGCGCCGGATGAACGTCATCGAGCGGGTGCGCAGCCGCCAGCCCTGGTCCGTGCGGACGTACGTGTCGTTGTAGTAGCCGATGCGCATCGCGTGCTCCGAGTGCTCGACGAAGCACAGGGGTTGGGTGCCGGTCGCGGTGTCGCCGGTGAGGTCGATGGCCGGAGTGCCCACCAGGAACAGGCCCTTGGGGGCGGCGGCGACCAACGCCGGGAACTCGTCGAGGGGGTAGGTGTCGCCGAAGGCGCTGTAGGTGCCGTCCGGGGTGAAGACCTTCAGCACGTGGTCGATGTCGCCGCGCGTCATCGCGACGGCGTAGCGGGCGAGGAGCTGCTCGATCTCTACGAGGTCGGTGGTGGGACTCAACGTGACACCCTCCTGATGAGAACGTGATTCTCGCAAATGAGTATCGTGCACGAATGGTTGATTCTCCAATAGAGAGAAGCTAGTTTCCAAGCCATGGATCAGTTCCTGGCCTTCACGGTGGTGGGTCTGACCACGGCGGCGATCTACGCCGTGATCGGCAGCGGCCTGGTGCTCACCCACACCACGGCCGGAGTCTTCAACTTCGCGCACGGCGCGGCGGGCATGTTCGCCGCGTTCGCCTACTGGCAGCTCGCCGTCGGCTGGGGCTGGCCGGTTCCGCTCGCCCTCGCCGCCGTCCTGCTCGTCCTCGCGCCCGCCTTCGGACTGCTCGTCGAGCGCGTCCTGATGCGGCCCGTCCAAGCGCTCGGGGAGGCGGAGCGGCTGGTGATGACGGTCGCCCTGCTCACCGGGTGCATCGCGCTCGCCCGCTGGATCTGGGACCCCAACACCCCGCGCCCGCTCAGCCCGTTCCTCACCGACCGCCCCGCGCTCGACCTCGGCCCGGCGACCGTCACCTGGCACCAGGCCATCACCATGGCCGCCGCCCTCGCCATCGCGGCCTGCCTGTGGTTCCTGCTGCACCGCACCCGCGCCGGCACGGAGATGCGCGCCTCCGTCGACGACCGCGCGCTCGCCGCCCTCACCGGCGCCGACCCCCTGCGCGCCGGACGCCTCGCGTGGGTCCTAGGCATCCAACTCGCCGCCGTCGGCGGCATCCTGATCGCCCCGACGGTCGCGCTCGACGCCCAGCAGCTCTCCCTGCTGATCGTCTCCGCGTACACCGCCGCCGTCTTCGGCCGGCTGCGCAGCCTCCCGCTCACCTTCCTCGGCGCCGTCGTCGTCGGCCTCATGGAGGCGTACCTCGCCGGGTACCTCCCCCAGAACGACTACCTCCCCGGCCTGCGCCTCGCCGCCCCCGCCCTGCTCCTCCTGCTGGCCCTGCTCGCCTTCCCGCACCGCCGACTGCGGGGCAGGGACCGCAAGTTGGTGCGCGTCCCCCTCCCGCAGGCGCGCGGCTCGCTCGTCTTCGCGGGGTGCGTCGTCCTGCTCGCGGTCGTCCTGGTGACCGTCCTGTCCGAGGACAAGGTCATCTCCTACGGCACGATCTTCTCGCTCGGCGTCGTCGCCCTGTCCTACGTCCCGCTCGCCGGATACGCGGGCCAGATCTCGCTGTGCCAGCTCTCCATCGCCGGCATCGGCGCGGTGGTGTGGGGACACCTCGGCGACCGGGGCCAACTCTGGGCGCTCCCTGCGGCCGTGCTGATCGCCGCCGCCGTCGGCGCGCTCATCGCCCTGCCCGCGCTGCGGCTCTCCGGCATCTATCTCGCCCTGGGGACAACGGCGTTCGCCGTGATCCTCGACCGGTGGATCTTCACACTGCCCGCGTTCGACGTGTTCGGCGTGCGCATCGCCTTCTTCGACCAGGGCTCGGTGTCGGTGACCGGCCCCGACCTGTTCGGCTGGCACCTCACCAGCCCGGTCCAACTCCTGCTGCTGGCCGCCGTGTTGCTCGCGGCGACCTCCCTCGGCGTCGCCGCGCTGCGCCGGGGCCGCTTCGGGCGGCGCCTGATCGCCCTGCGCGACAGCGAGGCCGCCTACGCGACGCTGGGCGGGCGGCTGCTGGGCGCCCGGGTCGCCGTGTTCGCACTGTCGGCGGGGATCGCGGGACTCGGCGGCGCGCTCTACGGGATGCAGCAACAGACCGTCACCGCCGAGCAGTTCAACATGATCGCCGGACTCCCGATCTTCCTGATCGCCGTCATCGGCGGCCTCGGCGCGGTCGGCACCGGCCTCTTCACCGGGCTCGCCTTCGTCGTACCGACCCAACTGTTCAACGAACTCGGCTCCTGGGCCCACGACGTGTCGGCCCTCCTCATCGCCCTCGCCGGGATGGGGCTCGCCCACAACCCGAGCGGGGTGCTCACCGGAATGCGGGAGGAGTGGACGCCGCTCGCCCGGGACCGGGTGCTGATGCCGGTACTCCTCGGGACGCTGGCCGCCGGCTGGGCGGTGACCGCGACGGGGCTGCTGCCCGGATGGCCGGTCCTGGTCGCCGTCCTCGCCGTCGCCCTAACGCTGCGGTCCCGCGCGGCAGTTCAGCTCAACCCGACAGGTGACGTACCGGTCGAGTGGTGGGGGATACGGCGGCCCTGGCGGGCGGACGACGGGGAGGTGCTGGCCCGTGCCACAGCGAACTGACCTCTTGAGCGCCGACCACGTCACCGTCGCCTTCGGCGGACGCCGGGCCCTCGACGACGTCTCCCTGTCCGCCGCCCCCGGCAAGGTCACCGGCCTCATCGGACCCAACGGGGCAGGAAAGAGCACCCTGTTCGACGTCGTCTCCGGCCTGCGCCGACCCCAGACCGGCCGGGTGACCCTCGACGGACACGACATCACCCGCGAGGGCCCCGCCCGCAGAGCCCGCCGGGGCATGTCCCGCACCTTCCAGCACCTGGAACTCTTCGGCCGGTTGACCGTACGCGACAACCTCCTCGTCGCCGCCGAACTGAGCCCCGCCCGACGCGACGCCGCCCGGCTCGCCGACCAGGTCCTCACCCGCCTCGGCCTCACCCACCTCGCCGACGCCCCCGCCGACGCCCTGCCGACCGGAATCGCCCGACTCGTCGAAGTGGGCCGGGCGTTGGTCCTCGGCCCCCGCATCCTCCTCCTCGACGAACCCGCCGCCGGCCAGGACCCCGAGGAGACCGAACGCTTCGCCGCGCTCCTGCGCTCCCTCGCCGACGACGACGGCACCGCCGTCCTCCTCGTCGAGCACGACATGAGCCTCGTCATGACGGTCTGCGACGAGGTGTACGTCCTCGACCTGGGCCGCGTCGTGGCCTGCGGCCCGCCCCAGGTGGTCCAGCGCGACGAGACGGTCCTCGCGGCCTACCTGGGGGAGTCATGACCGCACTGCTCGAACTCGCCGGGATCCGGGCCGCGTACGACGGGATCACCGTCCTGCACGGCGTCGACCTCGCCGTGCACCCCGGCCAGATCGTCGCCCTCCTCGGACCCAACGGGGCCGGAAAGACCACCCTGTTGAAGGTCGCGGCCGGCGTCCACCCACCCAGCGGCGGCCGGTTGCTGCTCGGCGGACGCGACGCGACCGGCATCCGCGCCGGCGACCTCGCCCGCGCCGGGGTCTGCCTCATCCCCGAGGGCCGGGGCGTCTTCCCCAACCTGTCCGTGCGCGACAACCTCCGCATGATGACCTTCACCGGCCGCCGCCAGGAGGACATCGAGGAGGCCGCGTACGCCCGTTACCCCGTCCTCGGCACGCGGCGCACCCAGGCCGCGGGCACCCTCTCCGGCGGCGAGCAGCAGATGCTGGCCCTCGCGCGGGGCCTGACGACCGACCCGGCCGTCCTCCTCCTCGACGAACTGTCCATGGGGCTCGCCCCGTTGGTCGTCGCCGGGCTCTACGAACGCGTCGCCGAGATCGCCCGGCAGGGCGTCGCTGTCCTCGTCGTCGAACAGTTCGCCGCCGCCGTACTCAAGATCGCCGATCACGCCGCCGTCCTCGCCCGCGGCCAGGTCCAGTGGCAGGGCAGCCCCGACGGCTCCCTGCACGCCGAACTCTCCTCCTACTACCTGGGGAGCGCCCCATGACGCAGGACGCCCGCGCGGACCGGTTCGTCCGTGACCTCGCCGACCTCAAGATCCCCGACCCCGCGAGTGCCCGCAACGTCCTGTGGCTGCGCCTCGGCGTCCTGCTGATGCTCGCCGGGCTCGTCCTCGGCGGCCTCGCCTTCCCCCTCGCCCATGCCACCGACTCGACGCTCGGCCAGGGCGACGCGCTCGCCCTCGGCCTCGGCGGCGTCAGCGCGGCCGTCGTCGGCGCCGCCCTCTTCCTGCGGTACTCCCTCACCGGGTTCCTGCGGTTCTGGCTCGCCAGACAGGCGTACGACCTCGACCGGCTGGGCGACCGCCTGACCCCCCTGCCCACCCTCCCGGAAGGAGAGCCGCGCCATGGCGTCGCAGACCCCGCGCCCCGGTGACCAACTCGCCTCGACCGTCTCGACGGCCCGCGTCATCGTGATCCGCGCACCCGGCGAACTCACCGGCGCGATCGAGTGTGGCGGCCAACCCCTCCTGCCCGCCGCACAGTTGGTCTCCCCACCCACCGGATCCGGCACAGCCGACGTCCTGATCGGCAAGCGGTACGTCGATGCCGGCGACACCCTCGAACTGCTCTGCACCGCCTCCGGGGCCGGTGAACTCACGTACGGCGGCGAGCCGTTGACCGTCAAGGCGGCAAAAGCACTGCCCGCCTCCGACTAAGTCCAAGGAGCGTGTTCATGCACCACGACGACATGATCCTCATCAGCGTCGACGACCACATCATCGAGCCGCCCGACCTCTTCGCCAACCACCTCCCCGACCGCTACAAGAAGGACGCCCCCCGCCTCGTCCACCTCGACGACGGCTCCGACATCTGGCAGTTCCGCGACAACCGCGTCGGCAACTCCGCGCTCAACGCGGTCGCCGGGCGCCCCAAGGAGGAGTACGGCCTGGAGCCGCAGGGCCTCGACGAGATCAGGCCCGGCTGCTACGACGTCGACGAGCGCGTCGCCGACATGAACGCGGGCGGCGTCCTCGCCCAGATGAACTTCCCCTCGTTCCCCGGCTTCTCGGCCCGCCTGTTCGCCACCGAGGACCCCGACCTCTCGCTCGCCCTCGTGCGCGCCTACAACGACTGGCACATCGACGAGTGGTGCGCCGCGCACCCCGGACGGTTCATCCCGATGGCCCTCCCCGCCATCTGGGACGCCGAGTTGTGCGCCCAGGAGATCCGCCGGGTCGCCGAGAAGGGCTGCCACTCGCTGACGTTCCCCGAGAACCCCGTACCCCTCGGCTACCCCAGCTTCCACACCGAGTACTGGGACCCGGTGTGGAAGGCCCTCACCGACTGCGGCACGGTCATGAACCTGCACATCGGGTCCTCCGGGCGGCTCGCCGTCACCTCCGCGGACGCGCCGCCCGACGTGATGATCACCCTCCAGCCCATCAACCTCGTGCAGGCGGCGGCCGACCTGATGTGGTCGCGGGTCCTCAAGGAGTACCCGGCCGTCAGGATCGCCCTCTCCGAGGGCGGCACCGGCTGGATCCCCTACTTCCTCGAACGCCTCGACCGCACCTACGAGATGCACGCGACCTGGACCCTCCAGGACTTCGGCGGCAAGCTCCCCTCGGAGATCTTCCGCGAGCACTTCCTCACGTGCTTCATCTCGGACCCGATCGGCGTCAAGCTCCGCAACGAGATCGGCATCGACAACATCTGCTGGGAGGCCGACTACCCCCACAGCGACTCCATGTGGCCCAACGCGCCCGAGCAGTTGCACGAGGTCCTCACCACGCACGACGTCACCGACGCCGAGACCGACAAGATGACCCACCTCAACGCGATGCGCTGGTACTCCTTCGACCCGTTCGCCCACATCCCCCGCGAACAGGCGACGGTCGGCGCCCTGCGCGCCGCGGCGGCCGGGCACGACGTCTCGGTCAAGTCCCGCAGCCACCAAGTCATCGCCCCGGCCGAGAAGTTGGCGGTGTTCCGGAAGAAGGCGGAGGCCGCGCTGGCGGCGCGGGGGGACTGAATGCGGAAGGGGTGACCGGCACATACGGTCACCCCCTATTCGACGTCACCTCAGCCGATCCGCCGCACCCCCGGCGCCGTGGGCATCGACGGCCCCGTCAGCCCCTTGTCCGTCGACGAGGCAGGAGCGTCCGCCCCGACCGGCGTCGTCGTCATCGGCCGAGCCGCCATGCACCGCTGCTTCTCGGCGTCCGCCATGGGCCCCGTCCGCTGAAGCAGCCGATCAGGTACAGCTCGTGACGGACCGTCGACCACCACGTGCACCCGATAGTCGTCCTTCTTGCTGGCGAACCACCCCTCCACCCGCTCCCGCGCCGGCTGCAACTCCACCCAGCTCACCTCACCCGGCTGGATCCGCTCGACGACCGTCCGCTGATCGCTGCTGAACCACTGCCACGGCCGCTTCCACGCCTTCTCGTAGGCGAGCGCGAACTGGGTAGCCATCGGGCGGGACGTGACGCGCTTCTCGTCCTCCGTACGGTCACCGGACGTGGGCAGCCGGGCCACCTCCTCCAGCGACAGACCGGCGTCCGCGTACGTCTGCGCGACGCTGTCGTGACTGCGCTCGGCGAAGCTCAACACCCGCGTGTGCTCAAGGGTGTTGCGCGTGCAGTTGACGAACGCCTCCCCGATGACCCGGGACCGGCCGTAGTACCGGAACGACGTCCGCCGGTCGGGCCGGAACTCGCACGCGTTCTCCCCGTTGCACGCGGCGAGCGCGTTGTGCAGGGACTTCTCCTTCTCGTTGCCCTTGAACGCCTCCGACGTCCCCAGCGACATCCGGTCGACGGTCTGGTCCACGGCGGGCGGCACCTCAACGGCCCTGATCCGCGCGACCATCGGCGAACAGGTGATGTGCGCCTTGGAGTTGGCGACCCTGGAGGTGAACGTGAGCAGCGGATCGTTCTCGGACGCGGTGAACGTGTACGTCCGCACGGTCCAACGCCCGCTCCCCGGCGTCCCCTTGACCCGGTCGGGATCCTTCGCGGTGGTCACCGGCTGGACGGCACCCCCGCTCGCCTCGACGGTGTACGCCTGCCCGTCCGCGACGTCCGCGGGCAGGCACTCCTTCGACACGGCGGGGCTGTCCTCGTAACTCACCGTCACCTGGGCCCCGTTGCGTACACCGCGCAGCCGCTGGGAGAGGGTGTTGCCGTCCTTCTGGAGAGCGACTCCGTGCGAGCCGTCGGTGCGGCCGGACGCGGCGGGGGAGTAACGCTGGTTCGCGCCGGTCCAGTTGTCGATGCCGACGGTGGTGGGACCGTCCCCCTTCATCGCGGGTTCGGCGAAATCGCCGTTGAGGACGGGGACGGGCTGTTCGGCGGGGGCCGCGACCGCTGGGCAGGGTGCGGCGAGAGCGAGGGACACGAGCGCGGGAAGGACGAGATGACGCATGGGAGAACTCCTCGCTCAGGGGCCGGGAGGCGGGGTGGGTGCGGGCCGGATGCCCTGGCAGACGTTCGGCGGCGCCGCGTACGTCTGCGCCACGAACGAACTCGTGTTGACCATCGACGGACTGTCCACGGAGATCCCGAGAATCTTGCTCCCGATGTCCGTGAGGAGATTCCCGGTCACGCGCCGCATCGCCGCGCTCGCACCGAACACCAGGACGTCGTGCGCCTTCACGGTCGTCTTGTACGTCGTCTGCTCGGTGGTCTCCACCGTCCACGACTTGGAGTACGTCGCCTTGAACTCGGCCTCGAACGCGAGCCGCGCGGTGAGTGATCCGGAGACCGTCGCACCGCCGGACACGGTCGTCTTCGTACCGGTCTCGTCGGTCGGACCCTTGCTGAGGTCAGGTGTCTTGTGGGTGTTGGAGCTCTCGTTGGCCAGGTTGGTCGTGACCGAACCGGTCGTGTTGACCGTCCCCTCGGCGGTCACCTTCCCGGTGATCTCCCCGCCGATGTTGTCGGTGCTGCTCGCGTGCAGCGTCACCACACGCTCGATGTTCATGTCGCTCTGCGTGCAGTTGACCACCGAGTTGCCCAGCGACCGTACGGCGGTGGCGAATTCACGGGTCAGTACGCGGTTGATGCGGAAGGAGCAGGCGGACTTCTTCGTCTCGCAGTACTTCAGGACGTCCTCGACCTTCGCGGGCTTCCCGTCGGGCCCGACGGCACGCGCGGCGGGCGGCGGACCGGGGTCCCCCTCGGGCAGCGGAGCCGCCGAGACCGGCGTGGCGAGCGCGAGTGAGGTCAGTACGGCGGGGACGAGCAGGGCGGTACGGCGCACGGCACTCTCCTTGACGGTGGGGTTCAGGAACCGAGCAGGGAACACAACTGGTCGTTGGGGAACGGCGATTCACCGGCCGGGAGGGTGGCGGCGAAGCCGGAGCAGACGGTCGTGGAGGTGGACGACGCGTTGTCCGCGGGCTCCGTCCTGAACCCGGAGATCGTGTCCTTCATGTCGGCGATGCCCTGCTTCTCGGCGGCTCCGGACCCGGAGAGCTTCTCCATGCACTCCGAGGAGCCCGGCTCGCACTCCTGGATCTGCTTGCCGACGGCGTCGATCTGCTTCTGCGCGTTCGCCGCCCCCTCCTCGGTCTTCTTCTGCTGGTCCTCGACCTTCTGCGCGGCGGCCTCGGAGTCCTTGCACGCCTCGTCCTCGGGGGCGCACTCCGAGGCGGCGACGGCGACCGCGTGCGCGGGCGACACATAAGCGGTGGAACAGACGGCCAGCGCGAGGGCGCAGGCGCACAGGAAACGGCGTGCGGGCATGGCGGCTCCCGGGGAGAGAAGAGGGGGATTCGAACAAGCGGGGCAGACGCTAATCGGACAAACGCACGGAAAACCGATCGAGGCGTGCGTGTCGATCATGGTTCACCGCATCGGCCCACGGCCCCTGAACGGCCGGTTTCCCGCCCCGCCCGGAAACCGCCACGCCGGGCAACTCGAACGGACGTCCGTCAATCAGGTGTTTCGAACATCTCGGCTCGCGGCCTTGATCGTCTCCCGGGAGGCTGCTGGAGGGCGCCCCACCCGAATCCGACGAAGGAGAGCACAGCCATGTCCCGCCTGAGAACGCTCACCGCCCTCACCGCGATCACCGCCACCCTGGCCCTCGCCCCCACCGCCGGCGCCAACGAAGGCAACCCCACCGTCCTGAGCTGGGGCGCGGGCCGCACCGGCCAACTCGGCAACGGCACCCTCTCCGACAGTCTCTCCCCGGCCTCCGTGACCAGCCTCTTCCGGGGCGACGTCGACCAGATGTCGGCCGGCGGCACCTCCTCCGCCGACTCCTTCGCCCTCGCCCGCACCGACACGACCGTCAAGGCGTGGGGCCACAACTCCTCCGGCCAGCTCGGCAACGGCGGCAACACCAACCAGACCGTCCCGACGACCGTCCCCCGCCTCAGGGGCATCAAGGACATCGCCGCCGGCGGCCGGCACGCCCTCGCCCTCGACACGAACGGCCAGGTCTACTCCTGGGGCGACAACGCGTACGGCCAGCTCGGCAACAACCGCACGGGCGGCAGCCGTACCGTCCCCGACCGGGTCCAGGGCATGCCGAAGGTCAAGCAGATCTCCGCCGGCTGCGACTTCAGCCTCGCGCTGCTGGAGAACGGCACGGTGTACGCGTGGGGCCGGGGCATCCACGGCCAGCTCGGCACCGGGAACCGCGCCACCAGCTCCGTACCGCGCAAGGTCGTCGGCCTCAAGGACATCTCGAAGATCGACGCGGGCTGCTACCACGCGCTCGCGATCACCGCCGACGACACGGTCAAGTCCTGGGGCTACAACCTCTACGGCCAGCTCGGGAACTCCTCCACCAAGTCCTCGACCGAGCCCGTCGACGTCGACTGGATCGAGGGCGTCTCGGACATCGAGGCCGGTGCGCACCACAACTACGCGATGACCAGCGACAGCCACGTCTGGGGCTGGGGCAGCAACCAGTACGGCCAACTCCTCGAAGGCGACGAGGCGTTCGGCGACAACGTGTCCCGCACGAACCGCACCGCGCCGGTCGAGATCCCCCGCCTGGAGGGCGTCCAGCACCTCGCCGCCGGGGCCCGGCACGGGGTCGCGGTGACCGCCGACGACGTCTTCACATGGGGGCACAACGGGGAGGGGCAGCTCGGCAACGGGACGACGGTGTCGCGGTTCGACTCGGTGAAGATCCTCCAGGAGGGGTCGGCGATCAAGAACGTGGCGGTGTCGCTCGGGGGGAACACGACGTATGCGTACTGAGGCCGCCGCGCTCGCCGTCGGCCTCGTCCTCCTCACCGGCGGCGCCGCGCACGCCGGACCGAGCGACCCGTGGGTACGGGCCTGGGGCGCCAACGGCGTCGGCCAGCTCGGCAACGGCAGCACGCTGGCGCAACCCACCCCGGCGGCGGTCAGGGGCCTGCCCCGGGGCGCCGTACGGCAGGTCGCGGGCGGCGGCTGGAACGGGCCCAGCAGTTTCGCCGTGGCGCTGCTCACGGACGGCACGGTACGCGCCTGGGGCGCCGGCACCGACGGGAGGCTCGGCGACGGCACGACCGTGAACCGGCCGTACCCCGTCACGGTGACCGGCCTCGCGGGCGTCACCGAGGTGGCCGCGAGCGCGGGCGCCGGATACGCCGTACGCGGCGGACGGGTGCTGGCCTGGGGCGACAACACGTACGGCCAGGCCGGTGACGGCGTGTCCGGCGGGTCACGCACCCGGCCGGTCGCCGTGCAGAGTCTCGACCGGGTGAAGAGCCTCGCCGCCGGCTGCGATCACGTCGCCGCACTGCGCGAGGACGGCAGCCTGTGGAGCTGGGGCCGCAACCACGTCGGGCAACTCGGCATCGGCACCACCACCGACCGGGCCACCCCGCAGCGGGTGCCGGACCTGACGGACGTGGTGTCCGTGACGGCCGGCTGCCACCACACGCTCGCCCTCACCGCCGACGGGACGGTCAAGGCGTGGGGCCGCAACTGGGACGGCCAGCTCGGCAACGACTCCACCACGGACAGCCCGGTGCCCGTCGACGTCCGGCACCTCACCGACGTGGCCGCCGTGTACACCGGCGGCTACCACAGCCTCGCCGTCCTGGACGACGGGAGCGTACGCGCCTGGGGCTGGAACGGCTCCGGGCAGCTCGGCGACGGCACCACCGTCAGCCGCACCACGCCAGTGCCGGCCGCCGCTCCGGCCGAGGTGCTGTCGCTGGCAGCGGGCCGGGACCACACGCTCGCCGTTCTCGCGGACGGCTCGGTCGCCGCCTGGGGCGACAACACCGACGGCCAACTGGGCGACGGCACGGGCCGATCCTCGTCCGCGCCGGTCACCGCGCTGCCGCCGGGCAGTGGGACCACCGGCGTCACGACCTCCCTCTCCTGGAACTCCAGCTATGCCTACTGAACCGAAAGGCACCATCCCCGTGAGACCCCTCCTCCTCGCGGCCCTCGCCGCCACCACCCTCACCCTCGCCACGCCCGCCCACGCGGCCGGCCCCGCCGACCCGTGGGTCCGCGCCTGGGGCGACAACGGCGTCGGCCAGCTCGGCAACGGCTCCAAGATCAGCCAGCAGACCCCGGCCGCGGTGACCGGCCTGTCCCGGAACGACGTCCGCAAGGTGTCCGGCGGTGGCGGCACCGCGAGCGGCACGGGCGCGAACGCCACCACCAACTCCTTCGGCATCGCCCTCCTCAACGACGGCACGGTCAAGAGCTGGGGCGCCAACACCACCGGCCAGCTCGGCAACGGCACGACGACGAACCAGGAGTTCCCGGCGACCGTCGCGGGCGTGTACGGCGTCAGCGACGTCTCGGCGGGCGCGGACCACGTCCTCGCCGTCAAGGACGGCCGGGTACTCGCCTGGGGCAGCAACGCGACCAAGCAGCTCGGCACCGGCCAGGACACCACCAACCCCTACAAGAACCCGACCCCTGTCCAGAGCCTCGACCTGGTGAAGGACGTCGGCGCGGGCTGCGGCTTCAGCGTGGCCCTGCGCCAGGACGGCACGGTGTGGACGTGGGGCTCCAACGCCAACGGCCGTCTCGGCGTCCCCGGCGTGCCGGTCACGACCACCACGAGCCGTGAGACCCCGCAGCAGGTCCCCGACCTCACCGACGTCGAGTCGATCGCCGTGGGCTGCGACCACGTCCTCGCGCTGACCGCCGACGGTGTGGTCAAGGCGTGGGGCAAGGGCGCCGAGGGCCAGCTCGGCGACGACAAGAAGGCCGACAGCCCGACGCCGGTCGACGTCGCCTACCTCGGCACGGTCGCCCGGGTCTTCGCCACCAACGCCTCCTCGTTCGCCGTGTTGGACGACGGCAGCGTCCAGGCATGGGGCAAGAACGACACGAAGCAGCTCGGCGACGGCACCACCGCGAACCGCACCACCCCGGTGCCGATCGACTCCCTCAAGGGCGTCCAGGAGATCGCGGGCGGCCCCGACTTCACGCTCGCCGTCCTCGACGACGGCTCCGTCATCGGCTGGGGCGCCAACGCCGCCGCCCAGCTCGGGGACGGCACGGTCGTCAGCCCGCCCGGCACGACGACGGCCCTGCCCCCGGGCAGCGGCGTCACGCACGTCGCCGCACTGAAGTCGGGCAAGTCGGGGTTCGCGTACTGACACGCAAAGAGAGAGGCGGGGCCGGAAAGAACAGGCCCCGCCTCACCGACACACTCACGCCTTGCGCGCGACCGCCCCGTACGCGTCCACGTACACCCGCTGCGTGTCCGCGTTCGGCCGCCACTCCGTCACCTGCACGACACCCGGCTCCAGCACCTCAAGCCCGTCGAAGAAGCCGCCGATCTCCTCGACGCTGCGGACGTAGTACGGCACGGCGCCGCTCTTGTTGTACGCGTCGGACGCGGCGATCATGCCGTCGCTGGTCGACGTCGAGTCGCTGATGACGAGGTGGCTCCCGGACGGCAGCCCGGCCATCAGGTCACGGACCAGCGTGCGCGCCTGCTCGTACTCGCCGACGTGGCCGAGGGTGTTGAGGATCATCAGCGCGACGGGCTGCGAGAGGTCCAGCGTCCCGGACGCCTTCTCCAGGATCGCCGCCGGGTCGTACATGTCCGCGTCGAGGTACGCCGTGACGCCCTCCTTCGTACTGGTCAGCAGCGCGTTGGCGTGGGCGAGGACGATCGGGTCGTTGTCGACGTACACGATCTTCGTCTCGGGGGCGACGCGCTGCGCGACCTCGTGCGTGTTGTCGGCGGTGGGCAAGCCGGTGCCGATGTCGAGGAACTGGCGGATGCCGACCTCGCCGGCGAGGTGCGTGACCGCGCGGCCCAGGAAGTGGCGGCTGGTCACCGCGACGTCGACGAGGCCCGGGAAGATCTCCTTGATCTGGTCCCCGATCTCGCGGTCGACCTCGTAGTTGTCCTTGCCCCCGACGAAGTAGTTCCAGAACCGCGCCGAGTGAGGCGTGGACGTGTCGATCCGCGCGCGGGCCTCCTGGGCCTGGCTGGCGGGGGAGTGGGTGTCCTGGGTGTCCGACACGGCGGAGCCTCCTGCGGATGATGAACAACGCTGATCAGAACGCCACCCTAGGCGAACACCCTTTGGCCGAAAGCCACTTGCCTCCATTGCTGGCCACCGACCGTAAAGTTCTGGCCAGGGGGTGCGGTGGGCTCAAAAGCGCTGTGGCCGGGGCGTGTTCGCATTCCGGAGGGGGCTCGTCGGGCATTCCGGCAGGCCAAAAACGCCTGGACGCGGGCACATTCGCGACCGCACCCGGCGCGAAACGGCCCGGGACCGCCGTACGGCCGCCCGCACCGGCAGCCGACCCCGGCCCGAACTCGCCGATGCGCGCGGTCAGTCCCGCCGCCTGCCCACCGACACCGCGAACACCGCCAGCAGCACCAGCGCCCCCGCGGGCCCCAGCACCGTCCACGGCGCCAGCTCCAGGTACGGCTGGTTCTCCGACAGCAGCCGCCCCCACTCCGGCGTCGGCGGCTGCTCCCCGAGCCCCAGGAACCCCAGCGAGGCGAGGACGAGCACGGTCGTCGGCAGCCGCAGCAGCGCGTTGCGGATCACGGCGGGCAGCACCGCCGGGAGGTGATGGCGGCGCAGCAGATACGCGGGTCCCGCGCCCAGCGAGCGGGAGGCGAGGGTGTGCCCGGCGGCCCGCTCCTGCGCCAGCAGCGCCGCCGTCTGCGCGGCGTACGGCGCCCACCCGACCAGGCACACGGCCAGCGCCGCTCCCCACACCGACGGCCCGGTCACCGCCGTCGTCAGCAGCCCGGCGAGGACGGCGGGCAGCGTCGACACGACCTCCGTCAGCCCCGCACCGACCCGGCCCGCGACCCCCAGCAGCAGCCCCGCCAGGACACTCACCCCCGTCACGGCGAACGCCACCGACGCCGTCCGCAGCGCCCCGTGCCCCAGGCGGGCCAGCATGTCCCGCCCCAACGAGTCGGTGCCCAGGGGATGTCCGGCGGACGGCGACAGCAGCCGCGCCCCCGTGTCGACCTGCGCCGGATCCCGCAGCAGCCCGGCGACGACCAGCGCGACCAGGGCGCCGCCGCAGACCACCGCGAGCCATCTCCGGGGCCGCACCCCCGCCACCGGCAGCGCGGGCAGCGCCCCGTCCCGCAGCGCCGGTCCGAGCAGCACCCGGCAGACGGCCCGGATCGCGAGCCCGGCCCCCACCCCGAGCAGCACCAGCACCAGCGTCACCGTCTGCAAGGGCGGCAGATCCTGCGCGAGCGCCGTGTCGAGGGCGAGCCGCCCGAGCCCGGGGATGTTGAAGATCTTCTCGACGGCGACGGACCCGCCCACCAACCCCACGACGGTCGGCAGGAGTTGAGGCAGCACCCCGGGCAGCGCCCGCCGCAGCGCGTTGCGCGCCAGGTACCCCCGCGACAGTCCGAACGCCCGCGCCGTACGCACCCACGGCTCCCGGAACACCCCCGGCAGCGCCTGTTGCAGCAAGCCCCCGATCATCGCCCCCGACGGCACCCCCAGCGCGAGCGCGGGCAGCACCATCGACGACGGCCCCTCCCAGCCGCTCGACGGCAGCCATCCCAGCCACACCCCGCACACCGTCGCGAGCAGCGAGGCCAGCAGGAACTTCGGCAGCGCGGCGAGCACGGCGGCGAACTCCCCGCCCCCGGCGCGCTGTTGCCGCCCGCGCGACCCCAGCCACAGGGTCCGCGCGCACACCAGCCCGACCACCGCGACGGTCACCGCGAGCGCGCCCAGCATCATCGTCACCGACACCGCGAACGCGTCCGAGACCTGCGGCCACACCGCCTCCCCGGACACCCAGGAGGTCCCCGCGTCCCCGCCGATCCACCGCACGAGATGCGCCAACGGGCCGTCGTCCAGACCGAGTTGCTCCCGTACGGCCGTCAACTGGCCCGGCGT
This sequence comes from Streptomyces sp. 4F14, assembly GCF_048159485.1. Classification (NCBI taxonomy): domain Bacteria; kingdom Bacillati; phylum Actinomycetota; class Actinomycetes; order Kitasatosporales; family Streptomycetaceae; genus Streptomyces; species Streptomyces sp. 4F14. The sequence goes on along the minus strand of NZ_JBLRVY010000008.1, from coordinate 228,428 downwards.
CGGGTCCTGGTCGCCGGAGCGGGCGCGAAGGACCGTCAGCGCGGGGTCGGTTCCGGAGAGCCAGGGCAGCGCGGTGACGGCGGCGAGGAGGGCGGCGCCGGCCAGGACACGGCCGGCGACGGTGCGGGAGTCGGTCACTTCAGGTGCGTACCCGCGTCGATCAGCGAGCGCTCGCGCGGGTCGAGGACGACGCCCTCGACGTCCGCCGAGATTCCCTGCACGACCTTCTCGTGCACGAGCGGGACGACGGCGTCCGTGCGCAGGACCTCCGCCTCGGCCCGCATGATCTTCTTGTACCGGGCGGCCGAATCCCCTTCGGCGGCCGCGGACTTGATCGCGGCGTCGACCTTCGCGTCCTTCAGCCCGGCGATGTTGTAGACGCCGTCGCTCGTGAAGTCGCTCGCGAGGTACGCCACCGCGTCCCCCGTGTCGAGCAGCGTCACGCGGGAGAACACGAGCGCGTCGTACTTCCCGGCGAGCAGGTCGGCCTCCATCTGCGTGTACTCGCGGACGTCCTGCTTGACGCTGAACCCGGCCTTCTCCAGCTGCTGTTGGAGGACGGTGGCCGCCTCGGGCAGCTCGGCCCGGTTGGTGTACGTGGCGAGGCGCACGGTCGTCCCCGCGGGGACCTTCGCGGCGGCGGCACGCCCGGTCACCGCGACCCGGTCGGCGGCGGCCCAGGACACGGCGGGCCCGAACAGGCCCTGACCTGCGTCCGCGTACCCGCCGAACACCGAGCCGACGAGCGCGGAGCCGTCCACGGCCTCGCGTGCGGCGGCCCGCAGACCGGCGTTCGCGAACGTGCCGGAGCGCGTGTTGAGGACGAGGCTGTCGGTCCGCACCGACGGCACCTCGTGCCGGGTCCTCGCGTCGAGGAGCTTCGTCTGCGAGGTGGGTATCCACTCCGCGATGTCGACGTCCTTGCTCCGCAGGGCGTTCGCGCGGGCCGTGCCGTCCGCGATCCAGGTGACGTCGACGCCGGGCGCCTTCGCCTTGCCGCCCCAGTAGCCGTCGTACCGATCGAGCGTGGCGCTCGTCTTGCCGGTCAGCTTCGTGATCGCGAAGGGGCCCGTGCCGGTGCCGACCGGGGTGACCGCGCCGTTCGCGCCGTACGCCTTCGCGGCGAGGATGCCCAGCGCCGGGCTCGCCAGGCGCAGGGGGAGGACCGGGTCGGGGGTCTTCGTGGTGAGCGTGACCGTGTCGGTGTCGTCGGCCTTCGCGGTGAGGGTGACGTCGCTCAGGACACGGGGCTTGGTCGCGGCGGAGTTCGCGTGGCCGAGGGCGTTCACGACGGCGGCGGCGGTGACCGGGGTGCCGTCCTGGAAGGTCGCCCTGCGCAGCTCGAACGTCCACGTCGTGGGCGCGGTCCGCTTCCAGGACGTGGCCAGCGCGGGTGCCGCCGCACCCTTCGTGTCCAGCGCGGTGAGGCCCTCGGTCACCGAGAGCTTGCTCAGCACGGTCGCGTCGTTGCTGTACGGGGACAGCGCCTGCACGGGCGGCACCGCGAGGGCGACCCGCAGCCGTCCGTCGCCGCCCTGCGCGGAGTCGGACCCGCCCGAGGAGAAACAGCCGGCCAGCAGCGGGGTGAGGGCGAGCGCCGCGATCAGACCGCGGGAGGTGGTGCGCATGGGTGTCCTGTCGTACGGGGAACGAACGCACCCCGGCGTACGGACATGAACGACGCCGAGGACAAGCCCACCTTATAAGGCAAGCCTTACCAATCTCACACCCGGGGTACAGGAACCCCGCGCCGTCTGCGAGACCGTCCCCCGAGCGGCATTCGGTCGTTGACCAGGGCGACCCACCCCCTCCGCAGGAAGGAACCCGCCGTGGACGAGACCGTCACCGTCGAGAAGCCGGAAGCGTGGCTGCCGAGAGCGGAGTGGGTGAAGACCCAGCCGCAGACCCTCCTCGCCTCCTGCGTCCTCCTCCTGGACGACGCCGGCCGCGCCCTGCTCCTGCGCTACGCCCCCGCCCAGCTCGCCGCCGGCGACTGGTGGCTGCCCGGCGGCATGCTCGACCACGGCGAGGACCCCTGGACGGCGGCCCGCCGCGAACTGCGCGAGGAGACGGGCCTCGACCTTTCCGGCGGCCCCCGCCTGATCGGCGTCGACCACCGCGCGGACGTGGAGCACTGCGGCCCGGTCCTCGACTGCTACTTCTACGGCGGCACGCTCTCCGCAGGCACCCCGATCGCCCTCAGCGAGGAGCACGACCGGTACGCCTTCCACCACCTCACCGACCTCGACGGCCTGCTCACCGCGCCCCACCTGCGCACCCTGCGCGCGCTGTACGAGGCGGCGGCGAGCGGCACGACGCTGTGCCTGCGGGAGGGGACCCCGCTCTAGACGGCCGTCGCCGGGAACGTCGGGTACTCGACGCCCGACACGTGCTGCACGACCCGCACGACCTGGCAGGAGTACCCGAACTCGTTGTCGTACCAGAGGTAGAGGATCGCGTTGTCGCCCTCCACCTTCAGCGCGCCCGCGTCGACGATCGAGGCGTGCCGGGAGCCGATGAAGTCGCTGGAGACGGCGTCGGGCGCGGTCGTGAAGTCGATCTGGCGGCGCAGCGGGGAGGTCAGGGACACCTCGCGCAGGTAGTCGTGGACCTCCTCGCGGGTCGTCTCACGGGCCAGCTGGAGGTTGAGGATCGCGATGGAGACGTCCGGGACGGGCACCCGGATCGAGCTGCCGGTGATCCTCGCCTTCAGGTCCGGGAGCGCCTTCGTGACGGCGGAGGCGGCGCCCGTCTCGGTGATCACCATGTTGAGCGGCGCGGACCGGCCCCGGCGCTCCGACTTGTGGAAGTTGTCCAGCAGGTTCTGGTCGTTGGTGAAGGAGTGCACCGTCTCGACGTGCCCGCGCTCCACCCCGAACGCGTCGTCCATCGCCTTGAGCGGCGGCACGATCGCGTTCGTCGTGCAGGACGCGCAGGACAGGATCCGCTCGTCCGGCTTGATCGTGTGGTGGTTCACGCCGTGCACGATGTTCGGTACGTCGCCCTTGCCGGGCGCGGTCAGCAGCACCTTGTCGATGCCGGGCCGCAGATGCTCGCTCAGGCCCGCGCGGTCGCGCCACTTGCCGGTGTTGTCGATGAGGATCGCGTTCGAGACGCCGTACGCGGTGTAGTCGATCTCGGAGGGGTCGTCGGCGTAGATCACCTTGATCTCGTTGCCGTTGGCGGTGATCGTGCCGGCCGTCTCGTCGACGGTGATCGTGCCGTGGAACTGGCCGTGGATGGAGTCCCGGCGCAGCAGCGAGGCCCGCTTGACGAGGTCGCCGGGGCCGCCGCCGCGTACGACGACGGCGCGCAGGCGCAGGCCGTTGCCCGAGCCGGACTTCTCGATCAGCAGGCGCGCGACGAGGCGCCCGATGCGGCCGAAGCCGTACAGGACGACGTCCCGGCCCGCGCCGCGCTCGATCTTGTTGGCGCCGGTCGCCCCGGCCACCGCCTCGGCCGTGAACTCCTCGACGCTCAGGCCGCGTCCGTCGGCGCGGTAGCTCTCCGCGAGCAGCCCGAGGTCGATCTGCGAGGGGCCGAGGTCGAGCGCGGTGAGCGCCGTCAGGAAGGGCATCGTCTCGGTGACCGACAGCTCCTGGCCCGCGATCTGGCGGGCGAAGCGGTGGGTCTTGAGGATGCTGACGACCGACTTGTTCACCAGGGAGCGGCTGTGCACGAGGACGGTCACGTCCCGTTCACGGTGCAGCTTCCCGATGACCGGGATCATCGACTCCGCGGTCTCCTCACGGTTCATCCAGTTGGTGAACGAGTCCTCGTTGACAGTCACAGGGCTCTCTTTCGAGCTAGGCGGCGCTCATCTGCGGTGCTCATATGGTAACCCGGTGTTCATATGAGCAAAGCGGGGGGTCCGGTGCGTTTGCTCACCGGGCGCATCGGCGCGCACAACCCGGCCGCCGCCTGCCGAAACGGTCACCTCGGTGAGCGTCGTTTCGCCGCCTCCTCGGCCAGGCGCTTCTTCGCGTCGGCCCAGTCGACCGCGGGCGGGCCCGTCCAGTAGGTGAAGGTGGAGGACTTCATCGTCGACCGCAGGCCGGTCATCGCCGGCTTGTGCGGCGCGGCGCGCGCGTACGCGTGCAGCGCCTCCTCGCTCTCCCAGGACGACAGCGTCCAGAACGTGCGCTTCAGGGGTTCGGCGATCAGGGAGGCGCCGTACGCGCCCGGCGCGTTCTTGACCTGCTTCCAGAGCGCGGGGGATCTGAGCAGGAAGCGCAGGGCGTCGGTGAGGGTGCGGACCTCGAAGCGGGAGGCCATGAGGTACGCGTCGGTGTCGGGCGGGGTCGGGGCGGTCCAGCGGAGCATGGGCATGGCTGTGCCCTTTCGGTATTGGATACCTTCACTATCTATGTTAGACAGTAGAGGTATCCAATTGCGGGCCGCAAGACCGAACGGCCGGAAGACAAGGCGGGACCCCACCGATGCGCATGTCCGAGCTGAGCCGCCGCAGCGGCGTCTCCGTCACGACGATCAAGTACTACCTGCGCGAGGGCCTGCTCCCGCCCGGCCGCCAGACCTCCGCCACCCAGGCCGAGTACGACGACCAGCACCTGCGCCGGCTGCGCCTGGTCCGCGCGCTGACCGGCGTGCGCGGACTGCCCGTCAGCACCACCCGCCAGGTCCTCGACGCCCTCGGTGAGCACACCCGCGACCCCCACATCCTGCTCGGCCTCGTCCTCGGCGCGATCAGCCTCACCGACGAACCCTCCGAGGCTCCGGCCGGCACCGCCGAAGTCGACGCCCTGATCGCCGAGTTGGGCTGGGACGTGCACACCGGAGCCCCCGCCCGCACCGCCCTCGCCGAGACCATCGCCTCCCTGCGCTCCCTCGGCGCCCCCGTCGACCGCGCGACCCTCCTGCCGTACGCCCGCCTCGCGGAGCGCACAGCGGCGCTGGACCTCGATCAACTCGACGGTATCGAGGACCCGTTGGAGACCGCCGAACGCGCCCTCGTGCTCACCGTCCTCCTGGAACCCGCGCTCCTCGCGCTCAGGCGCCTCGCGCAGCAGAACGAGTCGGCGCGCAGATACGGGCACCACCAGAAGTAGGCCAACTCCCCTTGCGGCAAGGGGAGCTGACCTACCGTCATGTGTCAGTTCACGGCGTCCGGAACGCCAGCACCACGTTGTGCCCGCCGAAGCCGAACGAATTGTTCAGGGCGGCGATCCGCCCGTCCGGCAGCGCGCGCGGCTCGTCGCGGACGATGTCGGCGTCGACCTCCGGGTCCAGGTTGTCGACGTTGATCGTCGCCGGGGCGATCCGGTGGTGCAGCGCGAGGACCGCCGCCACCGTCTCCACGCCGCCCGCGCCGCCGAGCAGATGCCCGGTCATCGACTTGGTCGCCGAGACCGCGAAGTGGTCGGTGGCGTCGCCGAACACCTTCCGCAGCGCCTTGAGTTCGGCGACGTCGCCCTTCGGCGTGGACGTCGCGTGCGCGTTGACGTGCACGATCTGCGCCGGGGTGAGGTCGGTCGAGTCGAGCAGCGTGCACAGCGCCGCAGCGATGCCCCGGCCCGAGGGCTCGGGCTGCGTGATGTGGTGGCTGTCCGAGGACATCGCCTGGCCCACCGCCTGCGCGTACACCCGCGCTCCGCGCCGCTCGGCGTGCTCCGCCGACTCCAGGACGACGACCCCGCAGCCCTCCGCTATCACGAACCCGTCGCGGTCCGTGTCGTAGGGGCGCGAGGCCCGCTCGGGCTCGTCGTTGCGCTTGGACATCGCCATCATGTTGCCGAACGCGGCCAGGTTCAGGGCGTGGATCGCGGCCTCGGTGCCGCCCGCCACCACCACGTCGGCCCGGCCCGTACGGATCATCTCGATCGCGTAGGCGATGGACTCGGCGCCGGACGCGCAGGCGCTCGACGCCGCGTGCACCCCGGCGCGGGCGTTGATCTCCAGGCCGACGTTGGCCGCCTGCGTGTTGGAGAGCATCATCGGGATCGTGTGCGGGGAGACCTTGCGGAAGCCCTGCTCCCTGAGGATGTCGTACTGGTGGAGCAGCGAGGTGACTCCGCCGACGCTGGCCGAGATCGCGACGCCGACGCGGTCGGGGTCGGCCTCGCCGCCGTCCCCGGCGGGTCCGGTGAAGCCGGCGTCGGCCCACGCCTCGCGGGCCGCGATCAGCGCGAACTGCGCGGAGCGGTCCAGCTTGCGCAGCTCGGTGCGGGGCAGCACCTGATCCGGTTCGACGGCGATCTCGGCGCCGATGCGCACGACGACGTCCTCCACCCAGGGGTGGTCGAGGAGTCGGACGGCGGAGCGGCCTGCCAGCAGCCCCTGCCAGGTGTCGGCGACGTTGCCGCCCAGCGGCGTGGTGGCTCCGAGCCCGGTGACGACCACACGGCGATCTGACGAGTTCATTGCGAATCACTCCACAGCGGGGAAGGGACGTACGGGTCCGTCAGCGGCTGGCGAGGATGTACTCGATGGTGTCGCCCACCGTCCTGAGGTCGACGGTGGCCTCGTCGGGGATCTCGACCCCGAAGCGCTCCTCGGCGGCGACGACGACCTCGACCAGGGAGAGCGAGTCGACGGCGAGATCGTCACGGAACGACCGCTCGTCGAGGACGTCGCTGAGCGGGACGCCGGAGATCTCGCTGACGATGTCGGCGAGTCCGGCGTGGATCTCGTCGCGGGTGGCGATCACGTGGTGCTCCTGTTCATGGGGACGTGCTCTGGGGAGGGAGAGAGGGGAGCGGGGGAGCGGTTCGACGCGGGACCGGCTGGTCAGGCGAGGTCCGTGAGTGCGGCCCCGCGGCCGCGCCCTCCTCGGGAGGCGGTGGCGGTCGCCGGCTCGGTCTCGCGGGAGCGGTGTGCGAGGGCCTCGGTGATACGGCGGGAGGCTTCCAGCGCCAGGGTGATGTGCCGGGGGGTGATGACGGCCGAGGACTCCGTGACGATCCCGAGGGCGCCGACGCCGGCGCCGTTCTCGTCGCGGACGGGCACCGAGAGCCCGGCGACGCCCTCGATCAACTGATCGCCGCCCACGGCGTATCCGCGGCGCCGCGTCTCGTCGAGCAGTTTCCGCAGGGCTGCCGGGTCGGTGACCGTGCGGTCCGTGTACGCGGGGAGTCCGGCGGCGTAGACGTCGTCCCGCACGGCGGCCGGGGCCTGTACGAGGAGCACCAAGCCGCAGGCCGTCGCGTGCAGCGGGAAGCGGTTTCCCGTCGACCAGGTCCTGTGGAGCGCCCCGCCCCGGCCGGAGACGGACTCCAGCCACACGCCCTCACGGCGGTCCCGGACGGAGACCATCACCATGGAATGCGTTTTCGCGTGCAGGTCGACCATAGGCGATATCGCGGCCTCACGTAAAGCCGCGTGCCTCGGTGCGAGCGAGGCGACCTCCCATAAGCGGAGGCCGATGGCATATTTGTTGGCCCCGATCCGCTCCAGCGCGCCCCAGTCGAGCAGCTTGGAGACTATTCGGTAGGTGGTGGCGACGGGTATTCCGGCCCGTCTGCTTATTTCACTGGCTGAAAGACTCACGTTGCCGGAGTCGAAGGCTCCGAGAACGTCGAAGACGCGCTCGATGACCGAGCGGCCTTCCGAGGTTTGAGGTGACACCATTGGACATTTCCCTTCCGCGGAAACACTTTGATAATTGCACTTTCAAGGAGTCTAGGGAAGGGCTGTGAAGGTTGTTCTTCGTGCGTTCACGATCGGGTGAATGGAATACGTCATTGAATTACCGCACGGCGGTGAATTGGTACAAGGTCGCCGTCGGTGTCGTGATCATGAACAGAAGGTGCGAAAGGGGGCAGGAGCAACCCGCCCCCTTCCAGAGGGGCCGCTCAGCGCCGGGGATGCCGGGGCCGCAGCGCCGGATCGCTCGCCGGATGCCCGACCCGGAAGAACACCAGCGGACGTTCACCCGGCTCGGCCGCGCACAGCCGCGCCAGGTCGTCGTGCGTGCCGGGACAGTCGATGACATGGCTCTGCGGATGGACGTACACACCCTGCCGGAACAGGTCCAGCCACAGCCGGGTCACCAGCCGGCCCGCCTCGACCTCGTCCGCGGGGCCCGCGTCCCGGCCCATGATGACCAGGACGTCGCCGTCGCCGCTCGTGGCGCTCGACGACAGCGCCGTCAGCAGCCTGACCAGGCCCAGCGGGCGCAGGGCGCGGTAGACGGGGCGGGAGAACAGGACGCCCATCGCCGAGCGCTCCGCCTTGCTGAGGACGAGCATCACGTCGTTCAGCCCGTCCTGGGCGTACGCCGGGTGCTTCGGGGAGAGACGGGTCCAGGCGAGCAGCTCCGCCGCGATGCCCTCGTGGCCGAAGAACCAGTGGTACGCCCGGATCAGCAGCGGGCGCGCGGTCGCCGTCGGCACCACGGCGATCCGGAAACCGGCCTCGCGCGCGCTGAGCTGGGCCTGTTCCAGCAGCTCCGGGGCGACCCGGTCGGGCTTCCAGGGGCCGCGCCACACACGCCGGCGCTCCACGCCGGCCGCCCGCTCGACGTCCGGCACGGCGCGGTCGGCGGGCACGATCCGGCCCACACGGGTCGCCGCCGCGTCGAAGTCGGGCTCGAAACGCACCGCCGTACCCTCGGTGTTCGCGCAGATCAGGAACGTCTCGATGTACGTGCCGAGGGAGAGCCTGAGGTCGCGCAGGGACGGGTCGCTCGGGCCGAGCGCGTAGCGCGGGTCCCAGCCGACCTCGATGTGGTCGCCCCGGTGGCGCAGGTCCCAGGGCTGGGTGTTGTGGGCGTTGGCGGCGCGTGCGGCGGCCGCGGCGGCGTTGTGCAGCTGGGGCAGGGTGTCGGTCATCGCGCGGATCCCGTCGGCTCGGGTTCGGGGGTGGCGGCGGGGGCGGCGTCCTGGGCCGGCTCCTCTTCCAGCGACTCCTTGATGCCGAAGCGCCGGTGGACGGCCTTGAGGGGCGCCGGGGCCCACCAGTTGTAGTCACCGGCCGCCCGCATGAAGGCGGGGACCAGCACCCCGCGCACCAGGAACGCGTCGACCACGATCGCGAGGCCCGTCGCCAGGCCGTACATCTTGATCAGGGACACGCCCGAGGTCAGCATCGCGAAGAAGGACACGGCGAGGATGGCCGCCGCGGCGGTGATCACCGGCCCGCTCGCGCCCAGGCCCTCGCGTACGGAACCCTCCAACTGGCCGGTGCGGTCGTAGCGCTCCTTGATGCGGGCGACCAGGAACACCTCGTAGTCCATCGACAGGCCGAAGGCGATGCAGAACATCAGCACCGGCATCGACACCGCCAGCGGCGAGGCCGTGAAGTCGAGGGCGCCCGACAGGTGGCCGTCCTGGAAGATCCAGACGGCGACGCCCAGGATCCCGACCAGGCTGAGCGTGTTGAACACCAGCGCCTTGACGGGCATCAGCACGCTGCCCGTCAGCAGGAACAGGAACAGCAGGCTGAAGACGCTGATCAGGACGATCGCCAGCGGCAGCTTGCCCGCGATGGAGTGCGTGATGTCGACGAGCTGCGCCGCCTGACCGCCGACCAGCACCTTCCCGCCCTCGGGATCGACCGCCCGCACCTCGCGCGCCAGGTCACCGCCCTTCTCCGAGTACGGCACGACGTCCGACTGCACCTGGATGCGTACGGCGTCGCCCTTCTGGTACCCGGCGGCAGCGGCGGCCGGCAGCACGGTCACGCGGGCCCCGCCCTTGTAGACCCCGGCCGCCCCGATCACCTGCGTCACACCAGGGACCTTCGACAACTCGGCGGAGTACTGCTGAAGTTGGGCCTCGGTACCCGTCCAGTTCTCCGACACGACGTTCAGCGCGCGGTCGTCGCCCGCGCCGAAGTCGTCCCGGACGGCCTCGGTGACCACGCGGCTCTCGGCCGCCGCCGGCAGGACGCGCTCGTCCGGGACGCCGAACTGGGCGTTCGTGAACGGCACCGCCATGAGCAGCAGCAGCGCGATGACCGGGGTGGCCAGCAGCGCCGGGCGCTTGAAGGCGAGGCCCGCCATCCGGCCCCAGAAGGTCTCGGCCGGCTCCCGCTGGGGGCGGGGGCGGCTGCGCTTGAACGCCAGCTTGTCGATGCGGTCGCCCAGCAGGACGAGCGTCGCGGGCAGGACGTACAGCGAACCCAGCACCGCGAACAGCACCACCGCGATGCCGGCCAGCGCGAACGAGCGCAGGAAGTACTGGTCGAAGACGAACAGGGTGGCCAGCGCCGCGCCGACCACGCCGCCGCTGACCGCGACCGTACGGCCCGCCGTCGCGCGGGTGATCCGCAGGGCCTCGGCGTTGGTGCGGCCCGCCGCGCGCTCCTCGCGGTAGCGGGTGACGATCAGGAGGCTGTAGTCGACCGAGAGGCCGAGCCCCAGCGCCGTGATCAGGTTGACGGCGAACACCGAGACCGAGGTGAACTGGGCGCCGATGTTCACCGCCGCCAGCGCGCCGACGATCGTCAGGACCGACAGCAGCATCGGCAGCAGCGCCGCGACCAGGCCCCGGAAGACGAAGACGAGCAGCAGCAGGGTGATCGGGATCGCGATGGTCTCCGCCGCGATGATGTCCTTCTCCACCTGGTTGTTCATGTCGTTGTTGATCGCGGTGATACCGCCGAAGGAGACCGCGACCGCGCCCTTCGGGTCCGAGAGCTCCTCGTGCAGCTCCTTCGCGGTACGGATCGACTCGTTCTCGTCGCCGTCCACGCGGACGAGGACCAGACCCGCGTCGTCCGCGCGCAGGGACGAGTCGCCGGTCGTCCAGTAGGAGGCGACGACGCGCGCGCCGTCCGTCCCCTTGACCTTCGTGGCGATCTCACCGGCCTTCGCGCGGGCGGCGGCCGAGTCGACGCCCCCCTTCGCGTCCCTGACCAGGACGACCAGGTTGGGCTGGCTGTCCGGGAAGGAGCGCTCCAGTGCCTCGGCGGCGGCCACCGAGTCCGAGCCGGGGTCGTCGAAGCCGCCCGACTTGAGGTTGTCCAACACACCGGCGCTCGCGGCGGCGGTGATGAGCAGGAAAAGCATTCCGGCGAGAAGGGTGAACCACGGACCGCGGCGGTTCGTCCTGTCGTTCCCGGATGGCACCGAGGTGACCATCACGTGGGTCCTTTCTTCCTCTGCGGCTACGGCCTGGAAGGGGTGGGGGGAGCGGGTACGCGCGGCTGACCTGCAAGAACGTTCCGCTGCGTGGCCCGGATACGGGTATGCGGGGAGGCGCTCCCGTTTTGGAGCGCTGCTCTCTTCCTGGAGCAGTGTTGCAGTGAGCACCGCCTCGAAGCAAGAGCGCTGCTCTCACTCTTGGTCAGTGCTTTGCGGGATGGCAGACTGCTCGGTATGGACGTGATCCAAGGAGCCAAGGAGCGGGCCCGCGCGGAAGTCGCCCTGGCCATCAAGGAACAGGCCCGCGCGCACCTCGCCACGGAAGGGCCCGGCCGGCTCTCCCTGCGCGCCGTCGCGCGCGAGCTGGGGATGGTCTCGTCGGCCCTCTACCGCTACTTCCCGAGCCGCGACGACCTGCTCACGGAACTGATCGTGGACGCGTACAACGCGATCGGGAGCGCCGCGGAGTCCGCGTACGCGAAGGCCGCGGACGCCACCCCGTGGGGCGCCTGGCACGCCACCTGCGAGGCCGTCCGCGCCTGGGCCCTCGCCCACCCCCACGAGTACGCCCTCCTCTACGGCTCGCCCGTGCCCGGGTACGACGCCCCCCAGGACACGGTCGCGCCCGCCTCACGGGTGGCCCTGGTCCTGCTGGACGTCCTGGAGAAGGCGCACGCCGCGGGGGCCCTGGCCGTCCCCGAGGGCGCCGCCGACGCCGAGGCCGTCCTCGGCGCCGACGTCCTTCCCCTCCTCGCCGAACGCTCCCTCCCCGCCTGCGTGGTCACCTCGGCGGCGGCCGCGTGGGCCCAGCTCTTCGGGCTCATCAGCTTCGAGGTGCTCGGGCAGTTCAACCGGGTGATCGAGGACCGGGAGGCGCTGTTCACCCAGGGGGCGGGGGCGCTCGCGCGGCAGGTGGGGCTGTCGGCACAGGGGTAGCGGCGGCGGTCGCGCGTCGGCGAGGGCGGTCCCGGGTGCGGGGCCGCCCTCCGCTGTTTCCTTCACACGGGAAGCAGTTTTCCGTCCGCCCCGGCCCTCTTTCGGAGCCCCGCGCAGATATCTTTTCCGCTCGATGAGAAGGCGGGTTGTGTGCGCTCCAGGGTCGCATGCAAGCTCTGCGTGTCGACGTCGGGAGACCGGGGCGCGTAAATCCCGGTGTTCCCTGAGGTGTCTTCCGATGTTTTCCCGTATTTCCCCAGAAGCGGGCCGGGGCATGCCCCCGCGACATTCGGCGTCGACAGCCGAGTCCTTTGCAGAATCGACGTTGGATCGAGGTACCGGTCAATGGCTGGAATGGCTGTCGTCGGCATGTCGTGCCGATTCCCCGGAGCCGCCAATATCGACGAGTTCTGGCAGATCCTGGTGAAAGCGGAACCACAGTTCGCGGCTGTTCCGGCATCTCGCTGGGACCACTCCGTGTATCACCGCCCGGGCGATTTCCGAGATCCGCACTCCGTGTACACGGACCAGGTCGCGTTCCTGGACGAGGTGGACCACTTCGCCCCCGCGCACTACGGGATCCCGCCGCGCCGGGCGAGAGTGATGGACCCGCAGGCGAAACTGTTCGTCGACCTCTCGCGGGAGGCGCTCCAGGACACCGGCTGGGAGCAGGACGGCTTCGACAGGTCGCGCACCGGCGTGTTCTGCGGCGTCACCTCGCTCGACCACCGGGACATCAGCGTCTCCCGGATCACCGCGAGCCTCTTCGCGGACGGCTCCCTGCACAACGGCGAGGGCGACCCGGACCTGATGGACCGCCTCCACGAGGCGATGGGCTCCTCGCTGATGCCGATGAACCCGTTCACGATCCCGGGCTGCCTCGCGAACATGGTCCCGTGCACGGTCAGCGAGGTCCTCGACCTCGGCGGCCCGTCGATGTCCCTGGACGCGGCGTGCTCCTCGGCCCTCGTCGCCCTCGACACGGCGGTCAAGAGCCTGTCCACGGGCGCCTGTGACATCGCCCTCGTCGGCGGCGTCTACCTGAGCTTCAGCCCGACGCCCCTGGTCGGCTTCGCACGGGCCGGCGCCGTCTCCCGCGCGGGACACTGCCGCCCCTTCGACGAACGCGCCGACGGATTCGTCCTCGGCGAGGGCGGCGCCACCCTCGTCCTGCGCCCCGTCGAGGACGCTGTCGCGGCCGGCGACCGCATCTACGCCGTCATCACCGGCGTCGGCTCCGCCAACGACGGGCGCGGCGGAGGCCCCATGACCCCGCAGGCCCAAGGACAGCTGGCGGCCCTGCGCGCCGCCTACAAGGACGCCGGGATCGGCATCGGCGACGTCGACCTGCTGGAGGCCCACGGCACCGGCACGCCCGTCGGCGACCGCACCGAGGTCGAGGCGATCGGCATGCTGCGCGCGGAGGAGGGCGCCGACCGGCCCTGCTACCTCGGCTCCTCGAAGGCCCTCATCGGCCACAGCCTCTCCGCCGCGGGCGCGGCCGGCCTCGTCAAGGCGGCCCTCGCCGTCCACCACGGCGTCGTGCCCCCGCAGCCGGCGGAGATCCGGGTCAACGCCGACATCCCCATCGAACAGGCCGGGCTCAGCCTGACGGTCACCGCGAAGGAGTGGCCGCACGACGGCGTCCGCCGGGCCGGCGTCAGCTCCTTCGGGTTCGGCGGCACCAACGTGCACGCCGTCCTGGAGAGCGCCCCGCAGACCGCCGAACCCCGCGACGAACGCCAGGACGAGCCCTGGCTGTTCCTGCTCTCCGCCGGCAGCACCAAGGCCCTCGCCCAGTACGCCGACGCCCTGCACGACTCCCTCGGCCGCGACCCGTCCGCCACCCCCGAGGAGGTCGCCCGCACCCTCGCGACACGGGAACTCCTCACCGCCCGCCTGTCGTTCGTCGCCGCCACCCGCGAGGAACTCCTCGACAAGCTCCAGGGCGCGGCGAGCCGCCTCGCGGACGGCGCCCTCGGCGAACTCGCCCCCGGCGTCCACGCCTCGGCGAAGCCGCTGCCCGCCGAGGAGCGCCGGATCGCGTTCGCCTTCCCCGGCCAGGGCTCCCAGCGCCCCGGCATGCTCGCCGACCTCGCCCGCCGCTTCCCCTCCGTCGCCGCCCGGGCCGCCGAACTCGCGGCGGCCACCGCCGAGGACGCCCCGACCGTCGCCGAGTTCCTGCCCGGCCTCCTGTGGGAGGCCCACGGTGAGGACGACACGGAGGCCCAGGCCGCCCTCACGGTCACCGACCTGTGCCAGCCCGGCCTCGGCATCACCGGCGTCACCACGATCGAACTCCTCGCCGCCTGCGGCATCGAACCCGACCTCGCGGTGGGCCACAGCGTCGGCGAGTTCCCGGCCGCCGTCGCCGCGGGCGCCTTCGCGCCGGAGGACGCCGTCAGGTTCATGGCCGTCCGCGGCGCCGCCCTCGCCGCCGCCGTCCCCTCCGGCACCGGCGCCATGCTCGCCGTCCAGGCCCCCACCGCCGACGCCGAACGCCTCGCCGAAGCCGTCGAGGGCGTCTGGCCCGCCTGCTACAACCACGAGGGCCAGGTCGTCTTCAGCGGCAGCGCCGAGGCCGCCGACGCCCTGCGCGAACACTGCGCGGCGAACGGCACCGCCGCCGTCCGCCTGCGCGTCTCGCACGCCTTCCACTCCCCGCTCGTCGCCGCCGCCGACGAGGTCATGGCCGACACCATCGCCGCCCTCCCGCTCACCGGCCCCGCCCGCCCCTTCGTCTCCGGCGTCTCCGGCGCCCGCGCCGAACACCCGGGCGACATCAAGGAGTTGTGGGCCCGCCACAACACCGCGCCGGTCCGCTTCACCGACGCCGTCCGCACCGTCGCCGACTCCGGGGCCGCCTTCCTCGTCCAGGTCTACGGCGGCGACACGCTGCTGCGGATGGCCCGCCGTACGCAGGCGGGCGCCGGACTCGGCCTCGTGCCGCTCACCGTGTCCCGCGCCGACGACGGGCGCGCGCTGCTCACCGCGCTCGGTCGGCTCGCCGTCGCGGGGGCGCCGGTGAACACGGCACCCCTGTTCGCCGGGCCCGGTACGCGGCTGCTGTCGCTGCCGCCGTCGCCGCTCGCGACCGACGTGTACACCGTCCGGACCGGTGCCGGTCGGCCTCGGCGCGAGGCCCGGCCCGCCGTCGCCGGCCGTGTCGTCGGCGTCGACGCGGCCGCCGGCACCGACATCGCCGAGGCGCCCCTGCGAACGCTCATTCCTTCCCCCGTCCCCGCCACGCCCCACCAGAACGGAGAGCCTCGGATGAGCGGACTCATCGAGTTCCTGCACGCCCAGGTGTCCCTGCTCCAGTCCTTCGACCCGGCAGCCGCGCGCACCCTGCCCCTCCCGGCGGTCCCGGTGACCCCCGCGCCCGTCCAGGAGGCCGCGCCCGCCGCCGTCCTCGCCGCGGCCCCCGCGCCCGCTCCGGTCGCCGCCGCGGTGTCCGAGGACGTCTCCGGCATCGTCGTCGACGCGATCACCAAGGTCAGCGCCTACCCGCAGGACTTCCTGCGCCCCGAGCACGTCTTCGCCACCGACCTCGGCTTCGACTCGATCATGCTCGCCGAACTCGCCACACGGCTGCGCAGGCAGTGGCCGCACCTGGAGGTCAAGGCCGCCGAGATGATGGAGATCGCGTCCGTCGGCGACCTGGTGCGGACGGTGGAGAGCCGGCTCGGCACCGGTACGCCGGCCGTGCAGCGGACGATCATCCCGAGCCCCAAGGCGGCGCCCGCGCCCGCCCCGCTGCCCGCGCCCGTCGCCGCCCCGGACCGCAGCGAGGCCGCCGACGTACGGCTCTTCCCCGAGGTCCGCGCCTCCCTGGAGCGCAAGGCCGGACTGGAGGCGGCGGCGACCGTCAACCCGTACTTCCTGCGCCACGAGGGCACCATCCGCGACACCAGCCGCGTCGGTGACCAGGAGCTGATCTCCTTCTCCAGCTACAACTACCTGGGCCTGTCCGGGCACCCCGAGGTCGCCGACGCCATCCAGGAGGCCGTCGCCCGCTACGGCTCCTCCGTCTCCGCCGCGCGCATCCTGTCCGGCAACCGGCCGCTGCACGACGAACTCGACCAGGGGCTCGCCGAACTCGTCGGCGCACAGGACGCGTTGAGCCTCGTCAGCGGACACGCCACCAACGTCACCGTCATCGGGCACCTCATGGGCCCCGAGGACCTGATCCTGCACGACGCCCTCGCGCACGACAGCATCATCCAGGGCTGCCGGCAGTCCGGCGCCGCGCGCCAGCCGTTCCCGCACAACGACCTCGTCGCCCTCGACCGGATCCTCGGCCACGTCCGGGGCAACTACCGGCGCGTCCTGATCGTCGTCGAAGGCGTCTACAGCATGGACGGCGACACCGCCGACCTGCCCGCCCTCGTCGCCGTCAAGCAGAAGCACGACGCGCTCCTCATGGTCGACGAGGCGCACAGCATCGGCGTCATGGGCAAGACCGGCGGCGGCATGGCCCAGCACTCCGGCGTCAGCCCCGACGACGTCGACGTCTGGATGGGCACGCTCTCCAAGTCCCTGGCGAGCTGCGGCGGTTACGTCGCCGGCCGGCACGAGCTCATCGAGCACTTCCGGTACACGCTCCCCGGGTTCGTCTTCAGCGCGGGCCTGCCGCCGGCGTCCACCGCCGCCGCGCTCACCGCACTGCGCGTGATGCGCCGGGAGCCCGAGCGCGTCACCCGCCTCCACGACAACGCGGCGCTCTTCCTCAAGCTCGCCGCCGACGCGGGCGTGGACGTCGGCACCAGCTCCGGAACGCCGATCGTCCCGGCCATCACCGGCGACTCGACCAAGGCCCTCCTGCTGGCCGACCGCCTCTTCGCCCGCGGCATCAGCGCCAACCCGATCCTCCACCCGGCCGTCGAGGAACGCCTCGCGCGCCTGCGCTTCTTCATCACCTCCGAGCACACGGAGGAGCAGATCACCGAGTCGGTACGGATCATCGCCGAGGAACTCGCGGGCCTCGCCTGAGCGGGGGCCGCGGCCTTGCAGGACCCGTAGGCGTCCTCCGGAGCCCGCGCCCCGCACCCCCGCGGTTCCCCACGCACCCCCCGCACCCTCCCGACCGGCACCGGGGCGGCCCCACGGGTCCCCCCGCCCCTGGCCCCCGCCCCGGGGCCACGCCCCCCGTCCGCACCTCGTCCCCAGGAAGCAGCCATGACCGAACCGATCCGCGTGGGCGTCATCGGAGCCTCCCCCGAGCGGGGCTGGGCCACGATGTCCCACCTGCCGGCCCTCACCGCGCTGCCCGACTTCGAGATCACCGCCGTGGCCACGACCCGCACGGGCAGCGCCCGCCGCGCGGCCGAACGCTGCGGCGCCGCCCACGCGTTCACCGACCCGGCCCGCCTCAGCGGCCACCCCGACGTCGACCTCGTGGTCGTCGCCGTGAAGACCCCCGACCACGCCGACCTCGTCCTGCCGGCGCTGGACGCGGGCAAGCACGTGTACTGCGAGTGGCCGCTCGCCCGCACCACGAAGGAGGCGGAGGTGATGGCGGAGGCGGCGGCGCAGGCCGGCGTCCACCACGCGGTCGGCCTCCAGGCACGGCACGCGCCCGCCGTACGCCACGCCCGCTCCCTGCTCACCGGCGGCGCGATCGGCCGCGTCACCGGCGTCCACGTGTACGCGGCACGCGCCAAGGGCGTCGGCGGCACGATCACCTCCGACGCCGTCTACACCCTGGACCGCCGCAACGGCGCGGGCACCCTGGAGGTGGCCGGCGGCCACACCCTCGACCTCCTGGAGTTCCTCGCCGGACCGGTCACCCGCCTCTCCGCCGACCTGTGCGTACGCCAGCCCCGGCTGACCGTCTCCGACACCGCCGAGAGCGTCGGCGTCACCAGCCCCGACCACGTCATGGTGCAGGGCCTGCTCGGCACCGGAGTCCCCGTCAGCGTCCACATCCACGACGGCAAGAGCGGCGACGCGCGCACCCGCCTGGAGTTCTCCGGCACCCGGGGGAGTCTCGCCGTCGTCTCCGAGGGCCCCGCCGCCGGACACGGCATCCAGGTCAGCGACGTCCACCTGTACGAGGCGACCGCGACCGACACCGCCTGGACCCACCTCGACACACCCCCGGCGCACACGGCGCCCGTCGACGTCCCCGCCACCGCCGTACGCAACGTCGCCGAGCTGTACACCGCCCTCGCCGCCGACATCCGCACCGGCACCCGCACGGTCCCCGACTTCGAGACCGGCCTGCGCCTGCACGGCCTCCTCGACACGGTCCGCGCGTCGGACGAGAGCGCCGCGGGACAGGTACGGGGGCTGTAGATGACCACGGACACGCCGGCCGAAGAGGGCACGCGCGCGACAGCCGCCGGCAGCTTCACGCCCACCGAGGATCTTGCGCCCGCCGGCCCCTCCGCGCCCGCTGAGGATCTTGCGTCCGCCGGCACCTCCGCGCCCGCCCCCACCTTCCTCACCTCCCTCCTCGACGGCCGCCCCGACTGGCCCGGCTGGACCACCCCGGCCCGTCCCGACCGCGCCGGACAGCTCCGGGCCGACGCCGCCGTCAGGCGCCTGCTCACCCTCCTCGACACGGACGTCGACCTCGAAGCCGTCGAGCGGGACGGGGAACTGCCCGAGGGGTTCCTCAAGTCGCTGCACGACGCGGGCGCGTTCACGCTGGGGGCCGACGAGGAGCTGGGCGGGCTCGCGCTGGCCCCGTACGACGTGTTCCGTGTCGTCGAGGCCGTCGCCACCCGCTCCGCCGCCGTCGGCTTCCTCCTGGGCGTGCACAACGGCATCGGTGTCGGCGCCTCCCTCCTCCCGGTCCTCCCGGAAGGGCCCCTGCGCGACCTGATCCGCCGGCACATCGCCGCCGGCATGGTCTCGGGCTGGGCGGACACCGACCCGGAGGGCCAGGGCAACCAGTGGCCGACGGTGACGGCGACGCCCGCCTTCGACGGCGACGGCTATGTCCTGGACGGGGAGAAGCTGTTCATCAGCAACGGCCCCGTCGCGACGCTCCTCGGCGTCACGGTGACGGTCCGGGGCGACGCGCACGCCCCGCGCGTGGGGCTCGCCGTCGTCGACACCTCCGACCCCGGCTTCCGCGTCGAGGACGAGCTGGAGCACCTCGGCGTACGGGGCCTGCCGAACGGGCGGCTGACCCTGACCGGCGTCCGCGTCCCGGACGCGCAGCTGGTGACCGTCCCGGAGGGCGATCCCCGGCGCACCCCGGTGTTCGCGTCGGCGGTGATGACCGCGCGCCTGCTCATCCAGGCAGCCCCCGCGCTGGCCATCGCCCGCAACTGCCTGCGCTGGTCGGTGGAGTTCACCGCGCGCCGCCGGATCGACGGGGCCACCCTGGGGGAGTACGACCTGACCCGCCGCACCCTCGCGGAGAACGCCGCCGACGTCCGGCTCATGGAGAGCGTGATCCGCTGGGCCCTCGCCGGACCCGCCCCGCAGGACCGCCTGTTCGAACGCCATGTCGCCCGCAACATCTGCACGGACGCCTGCGCGCGCGTCGCCGACCGCACCCTGTCCCTGATGGGCGGCGAGGGCATGGAGACCGCCCGCTCCAAGCGGGCCCGGGGCGCCCTCCCGCTGCCCGTGGAACGCGCCTACCGCGACGCCCGGGTCCTGCGCACCGCCGGCGGCGTCGACTTCCTGGCCGACGTCCAGGCCGCGAACGCCCTGCTCGCGCACCGGACCCGCGGGACGGCGCGGCAGGCCCCCCACCAGGGCCCGGCGCAGGAAGACCTCTCCCCCCGCAACCGCCTCCACCTCGCCGTCCTCACCGACCGCATCGCCCGCTTCCCGGCCATGGCCGACGCGGTGGCCGAGGCCGTCGCGCCCGATCCGCGCGCCCGCCAGTACCCCCTGCTCCTCCTCGGCCGGATCGCCCGCGAACTCCTCGGCACCGCCGCCGTCCTGGCCGCCACCGCGCGAGACGGCGACCAGGCCCTCACGGACGTCCACTGCACCGCCGCCGAGGCCCGCCTGCGCGACCTGACCGCCCGCCTCGACGACCCCGGGGGCCCCGACCACGCGGGGATCGCCGCCGCCCTCCTGGCCGACGCCGCACCGAAGCCCGCGCCCTGACGCCGGGTGCCCCGCACCCGCCACTCCACCCCCGCAGGAGCCAGCCATGCCCACCCAGCCCCCCGCCGAGGCACCACCGCTCCTCCCCGCCCCGCCGCCTCCGGAGCCCGAACTCCGGCCCGCGCACGAGATGTTCCTCGCGGTGATGGCCGCCCCGTACCTCAACCGCCCCGCCCTCGCCTCCGGCAGGCGCCGGTGACCGCCGGCCGACTGGCCCTCGGGGACGTCGAGGACTACCTGGGCCCCGCCGAGGGCCGCTACTTCGGCGGCGGCTTCCGGCGCGTGCGCCAGCGGCTGACGGCCCTCCACCTGACCGGCTGCCCGCAGGTCACGCAGGCGACGGCGACCGCGTCGGTCGGCTACCCGGCCGACTGGTCCGCGAAGGGCACCGGCGGGCTCGTCCCGCACCTCAGCACCATCGACGCCCTGGTCCTGGCCGCCCGCACGGCCGAACTCCTCCTCACCCACGCCTACGGCCTCGACGCGGGCTCGCGCTCCCGGATGTGGCTGCGCCGGATCGTGATCCGGGCCGGCAACCGCCCCCAGGAGGACCTGGCCCGGCTCCCCGTGCACGGCACGGCCGACCCCGCCGAGTCGGTCGCCGTCGCCGACGGCCTGCGCACCTCCGCCGTGCGGGTCGGGATCGGCTCGATGGACGTGCGCTGCGAGATCCAGCACGAGGACCAGGGCGGCTACCGCCCCTCGCGCAGCGCGCTGTACGAGGACGCCGACACGGCGCTGGGCACGCCGGGCGGCCCGTACTGCGCGGAGCGGTTCCGGCGGCGCGGACAGCGCGTCACCCGCCTCGCCGTCGACGCGGCGGCGGGCCGGGCGGACGCCGAGGTCGCCCTCACACCCGCGCCCGGCGAGAGCGCCGGCACCGGCCTGGAGGCCGCGTACGCGCCGAGCGCCTCGATGGTCGACGCGATCGCCGTCATCGGCCAGCTCGCCCAGGTCCTGATGTACGAACTCGACGGCCTCACGCGCGGGGGCAGCGACACGCTCTGGCTGCGTCGCGCCGAACTCGCCACCGACCTGCCGCTGCGCGCCGTGGACCGCGCCTTCCCCGCGCACGCGCGCGTCGCGGACACCCGGCTCGTCGACATCGACGAGGACCGCTGGCGCGTCTGCGACCTGACCTACGGCTTCCACGGCATCACCGGCACCTTCTCGGTGACCCACCGACTCCCCGACCGAGGAACGCGATGACCTCTCCAGCACGGGCCCGCAGGATCGCCGTCTCCGGCACCTACTGCACCGGCAAGACCACCACCACGATCGCCCTGGCCCACCTCACCGGCGTCCCGCGCACGCACGCGCGCACCATGCGCGAGATCCTCGCCGACGCCCTGCCCGGCAAACGCCTTGAGGAGTGCTCGGCGCCGGAGCTGATCCAGCTCGGCATCCAGCGCTACACCGAACGCGCCGTCCACGAGTCCCGCCTCACCGGAGGGTTCCTCTCCGACGGCTCCTCGCTGCACGAGTGGGTCTACGGCAAGGTCCGCGTCCGCGCCGGCATCCACCCCACCGACGGCTACGACGCCACCGACACGCCGCCCGACTTCTACGAGGAGGTCGTCGACTCCCTGGGCGCCGTGTTCCAGCGGCACGCACGCACCGCGTACGACGTCTTCGTGCACCTGCCCGTCGAGTTCGCCCTCGTCGAGGACGGTCACCGGCCCGTCTCGGAGCGCTTCCGCCGCATGTCCGACGAGCTGCTGCGCACGACCCTGGACGAGCTCGCGATCCCGTACCACGTCGTCGGCGGGCCCATCGAGGAGCGCCTCGCGACGATCGTCGACATCTTCGGCCTGCCGACCCGCATGAGCCTCGCGCACGCCGTCGACCTCGCCTACGCGCAGACCGCGCGGACCACCGCCGCCGCCTGACCCCACTCGCCCCACCGCCCTCCCCAGGAGCACCCTTATGCCCGAAACGACTGAGACCTCCGCGTTGTTCCGGCCCTTCTCGATCGGCTCGCTGAACCTGCCGAACCGGATCGTGATGTCGCCGATGACCCGCAACTTCTCGCCCGGCGGGGTGCCCGGACCCGACGTCGCCGCCTACTACGCCCGCCGCGCCAGGGGAGGGGCGGGCCTGATCGTCACCGAGGGCACCGTCGTCGGCCACCCGGCCGCCGCGCCGACCCCGACCGTGCCCCGCTTCCACGGGGAGGACGCCCTCGCGGGCTGGGCGCGGGTCGTCGAGGAGGTCCACGCGGCCGGCGGCCGGATCATCCCCCAGCTGTGGCACGCCGGACTCGAACGCAAGGGCGACGACGTCCCCGACCCGCACGTCCCCGCCGTCGGCCCCGCCACCCTCACCGAGGCGGAGATCGCCGGGATCGTCGCCGCCTTCGGCCGGGCCGCGGCCGACGCCCGCCGCCTCGGCTTCGACGGCCTCGAACTGCACGGCGGCCACGGCTACCTGATCGACCAGTTCCTGCGTCCCGAGACCAACCCCCGCACCGACGCCTACGGCGGCGACCTCGCGCGCCGCACCCGGTTCGCCGCCGAGGTCGTGGCCGCCTGCCGTGCCGCCGTCGGACCCGACTTCCCCGTCATCCTGCGGATCTCGCACTGGACGGTCAACGACTTCGACGCCCAGCTCACCTCCGGTCCCGAGGAGCTGGCCGAGCTGCTCGACCCGCTCGTGCGCGCCGGAGTGGACGCCCTGGACTGCTCCACCCGCCGGTTCTGGCTGCCCGGCTTCCCCGCCACCGGCTCCGAACTGAGCCTCGCCGGCTGGGTCCGCAAACTCACCGGCCTGCCCACGATCGCCGTCGGCTCGGTGGGCCTGACCGGCAGCGAGTTCCTCACCACCCTCATCGAGGGCAAGGGCGCCGACAACGCCTCCCTGCGAGACCTCCTGGAGCGCCTGGAACGCGAGGAGTTCGACCTCGTCGCCCTCGGCCGGCTCCTGCTGTCCGACCCCGACTGGCCGGCCAAGGTCCAGGGTGGCCGCCACGACGACCTGCGCCCCTTCACCGCCGCCAGCCTCCTCAGCCTCGACTGACGCCCCCTCACCCGATCGGAGACCCGTCATGCGCGTCCTGTTCACGCTGTTCCCCGCGACCGCCCACCTGCACACGATGGTCCCCCTCGCCTGGGCGCTGCACGGCGCCGGCCACGAGGTCGTCGTCGCCTGCCAGGAAGGCGCCCTCGACCCGGCGATCATCGGCAACATCACCGAGGCCGGCCTCACCGCCGTACCCCTCGGGCCCGCCGTCGGCGGGCCGCCCCCGGAGGCCATGCAGCAGGGTCTGATGGCCTTCGCCGACGCCTGGCGCTTCGACCCGGCCCACCCGGGCGAGGCGGCCGACTGGCACGCCGCCCGCGCCCTGCTCGGCGGGATGTTCTCCTTCGCCTACCCGGAGCCCGACGAGAACGGCTCGTTCCTCGACGAGCTGATCGCCTTCACCCGCTCCTGGAAGCCCGACCTGATCCTGTGGGACAAGCTGGTGATCCCGGCGGCGATCGCCGCGCGCGTGACGGGCACCCCGCACGCCCGCCTCGTCTGGGGCCTCGACAGCATCGCCGCCCTGCACGAACTCACCGAGGCCGAGACCCCCGGCCGCCACGACTGGCTGAAGTGGCTCGACCCGCTGCTCGCCCGCCACGGCCTCGCCTTCAGCGACGACACCCTCCTCGGCCAGTGGAGCCTCGACCTCGTCCCGCCCGCCATGCGGCCCCCGCTGAAGCTGCCCGCGATCCCCGTGCGCCGCCTGCCCTTCAACGGCTCCTCCGTACTCCCCGACTGGCTGCGCGGCGAACCGGAGCGCCCGCGCGTGGTGCTCACCCTCGGCGTCAGCCGCCGGATGATCGGCGGCGGCACCGTCTTCCCCGCGCCGGAGTTCCTGGAGCGCGTCGCCGAACTCGACGTGGAGGTCGTCGCGACGCTCGGCAGGGGGCAGCTCGCCCCCGACGTGACGCTCCCCGCCAACGTCCGCACGGTCGAGTACGTGCCCCTCAACCAGGTCCTGCCGACGACGTCCGTGATCGTCCACCAGGGCGGCACGGGCACGTTCACGGCCGCCGTCGCCCACCAGGTGCCCCAGCTCGTCGTCCCCGTCGTCGCCTGGGACGAACCGCAGAACGCGCGGCACGTCGAGCAGACCGGCGCGGGCCTCGTCGCCGACACCGGCGCCCTCGACGCCGACACCCTCAGCAAGCAGGTCGCCCGCCTCCTCGACGAGCCGTCCTTCAAGGAGGGCGCCCGCCGCCTGTACGAGCAGACGCTCGCCGCGCCGGTCCCCGCCGACGTCGTGCCCGTCCTGGAGAAGCTCGTCGCCCGGTACCGGGAGGAGGCCCGCGCGTGAGGATCCTCGTCACGGGAGCCGCCGGGTTCGCCGGCTCCCACTTCGTCCGCTCCCTCCTGGCCGGCGCCTACCGCGGCTGGGAGGGGGCCAGGGTCACCGCCCTCGACACCCGGCCCGTACCGGAGCGCCACGCGCGCGTGGAGGCCGTCCGGGGAGACGTGGGCGACCCGTTCCTCCTGCGCGACCTGCTGCCCGGCCACGACGCCGTCGTCCACTTCGCCGACACCACGCGCGCGGACACCGCGGAACTCGTCCGCACGAACGTCCTGGGCACCCACACCCTCCTCGACGCGATCCGGGGCAGCGGCGTGGAGCGGACGGTCGTGGTCTCCACGGCCGACGTCTACGGCCCGCCCGTGGCCGACGACGCCCCGAGGACGGAGGAACACCCCCTGAACCCCGTCACGCCGTACGCGACCTCCCGGGCCGCCGCCGACCTCGTCGCCCGCTCCGCCTGGCACACCCACGGCGTCGACCTGTCCGTCACCCGCTCCGCGGTCTGCTACGGCCCCCGCCAGCAGCCGGACCGCCCGCTCCCGCGCCTTGTGACGGCCCTCCTGGAGGACGTCCGCCCACGGCCCTACGACGGCGCGGCCGTGCGGGAATGGCTGCACGTCGACGACCACTGCCGCGCCGTCCACCTGGTCCTCAACCGGGGCCGCGCGGGGGAGACCTACCACGTCGGCGGCGAGCCGGTCGCGCCCGCCGCCCTCGCCGAACGCCTGCGCGCACTGACCGGCACGCGCGCGGGAGGGCACGACGGCGCCGTACCCCCGCGCGCGGTGCGCGCCGTGCTCGACGACGGCCGGATCCGCGAGGAGCTGGGCTGGGCGCCCACCGTTCCCTTCGAGCGGGGGCTCGCGGACACCGTGGACTGGTACCGCGACCACCCCGGCTGGTGGACCGCCGCACGCCGCGCGCGCGAGGCGGCGACGGCGGCGGCCTGACGCGCGGGGCCGAGGGCAGGGGATGGGGGTCCCTCGGCCCCGCGCCGTATTGCACCGCCCCATTCGCAAAGGTTCGGACTATTGGGCACGGACTCGCTCTGGTGCAACGGAAGGTCGCCCGAAGCACGCAGGGCACAGTCTTGCCACTTTTGGTAATCCGGAACAACCGTTCTTCCGAACAGTGGAAAGAAATCCAGGTTTACGGGCGTAGATCTCCGCCCTTAATAGAGCGGCTGAACGACTAAGCGGGTCCGAGGTGCCCGAATCACGCCTGGTGCCCCCTTTTTGACTCACGGCGGAACGCTCCGGGTGTCATATTCACGCGACGCACGAAGAACTTGCCGAAGTTGGTCACCTCGGAGAATCCGAGCTGCCGCGCGATGGCGTTGATCGGCAGGTCCGTGTGGACCAGTAACCGCCGCGCCTCCAGCGCCACCCGGGCGTCGATCACGTCCTTCGTCGACGTCCCCGCGACCGCGCGGCAGGCCCGCGACAGCGCGCGCGTGGAGCAGCTCAGCGCCGCCGCGTACTCCTCGACCAGCCTCGTCGAACGGAACGAACGGTCCAGCTCGCGGCGGAACCGCAGGAACAGTTCGCCGTGCTCGCCGCTGAACGCGGACGTCTCCTTGTGGCGCAGCCGGCACATCTGGTCGATGTGCAGCAGGACGACGGCCAGCAGATGCTTCAGCAACTCCTCGCCGAGCCCTTGGTCCGGGCGCTCGAACTCCTCCTCCAGCAGGTCCAAAACCCTTCGGAACGCGGTGAGTTCACCTTCCCCCAGCCGCCAGTGCGAGGGCCGCAGGACGTCGTCGAGCATCGCCATGTGCGCGCTCAGGCCCAGCGGGAACGACTCCGTGAACATGATGATGTCCGCGTCCATGTCCGGCCCCGGCGCGAACTGCACGACCTGGTTGGGGCGGGTCCACAACAGGGTTCCCGGACGGACCGTGAACGGGTGGGAGTCGATGGAATAGTTCCCTCCGCCTTCCGTCGCCAACAGGACCTGATGGAAGTCCAGGCGGTGCGGCGCGCTGAGGAACTCCATGTCCCCGAGGCCCCGCAGCACGCTCAGCGAGGTCACCGCGAGACCGAGTCCCGGCCGGCAGAGGGGAGAGAAGGGGACGACGGGGATCGCTAACGATGCGAAATCGACCATGGGCGTTCCGGAATCGACCTTTCTCCACTGCACTTGAGGGTTCAATCATAGACGTGGTCGCCCGATGCCGGATCACTTCTGGTTCCTCACGTGCCGCTTGGGTGTGCGCACGTGTCAACACGCACCCCGTAAGCACCCTTGTCATGAAGGTGAAAGGAATCTGAACGGGATGACCACTCCCCACTCCTCCCCGGAGCGTTCGGTCGTCGACCGGACGCTGAGCATCCTTGCCGCCTTCGACCCGGACAACCGGACCCTGTCCCTCAGCGACATCAGCCGGCGCTGCGGCCTGCCCGTCGCCACGGTCTACCGCATCGTCAACAAGCTGAACGCCTGGGGAGCCCTGGAACGCGCCGCCGACGGCGGCTACAGCATCGGCCTGCGCCTGTGGGAGACCGCCTCCCTGGCACCGCGCGCCTCCCACTTCGTCGACGCGGCCCACCCCCACCTCGTCGCCCTCGCCCAGCAGACCTCCGCCGCCGCGACCATCGCCATCCGCGACGGCTGCGAGAGCGTCTGCCTGGCCCACGTCGCCGGCGAACCGCGCCACCCCGCCTGCGGGACCCTCGAACGCCGCCGCATCCCCCTGCACGCCACCGGCGTCGGCCTGGTCCTGCTCGCCCACGCCGACGAGACCGCCCAGCAGGAGGCCCTGATGCCGCCCCTGCGCGCCTACACCACGGCCACCGTCACCGACGTCAGCGAACTGCGCCGCGGACTGATCCGGGTACGCCGCGAGGGACACGCCCTCCTGCACGGCGCGTTCACCCCGGGCCGCAGCAGCCACGCCGTACCCGTGCGCGACGCGCGCGGGACCGTCGTCGCCGCCCTCGGCGTCAGCGGCTCCCCCGAGGTCGTCCAGCCCGCCCGCACCGCACCCCACCTGCACGCGGCGGCCGCCGCCATCGCGCTCGAACTGCGTGCCGTCGGGTTCAGCTGGACCGAGATGGGAGCCTGAGATCCACACGGTGCGCGAGGGGCTCAGGCCGGGTAGGACTGATCCGGACGACCCCTCGCGCCCGCCCCGGAAGACAGGCAGACAGCAGACGATGACGGACCCTCAGGACACCGGCACCACCGGTACCACCGGCACCGCCCCGGCCCGCGTGCGCGCCCGGGAGGCCGCGATATGACCCACCTCGCCGTCATCGACATGCAGCACGTCTTCGCCGACCCCACGAGCCCCTGGGCGGCACCCCGCTACCGCGAGGCCGCGACCGGGGTACGACGGCTGCTGTCGGCCTTCGGGGACGACGTCACCTTCACCCGCTTCGTCGCCCCCGGGGAACCGGCCGGCGCCTGGCGCGCGTACTACGCCCAGTGGCCGTTCGCCCTCCAGCCGCCGGACGCGGCCCTGTGGCATCTGACGGACGGTTTCTGCGCCCTCGCGCCACAGGTCCTGGACGCCCCCGCCTTCGGCAAGTGGACCCCCGCGCTCGCCGAACGCGTCGCCCCGCACGGCCGCCTCGTCCTGGCCGGCGTCAGCACCGACCGCTCCGTCCTGGCCACCGCCCTCGCCGCCGCCGACGCCGGCGTCGAGGTCCTCGTCGCCGCCGACGCCTGCGCGGGCGCCAACGACACCGCCCACGCGAAGGCCCTGGACATGATGGACCTCTGCCAGCCGCTGATCAAGGTGACGACGGTGGCGGGGGTGAGGGCCCTGCTGGGCCGCTGAGAGGGCGTCAGAAACCCGCCGGAGGGCGTCAGAAACCCGCTGGGAGGCCCCCTGTGCCCCCCCAGAACCCCTCAGAACCCCTTCCCCGGGTTCAGGATGCCCAGCGGGTCCAGCGCCTCCTTCACGCGGCGGTGGAGCCCGTACGCCGCCGGCCCCAGCTCCTCCGCGACCCACTGCCGCTTCAGCACCCCCACCCCGTGCTCCCCGGTGAGCGTGCCGCCCAGCCGCAGCGCCAGCGCGAAGATCTCCCCGGCGGCCTCCCACGCGGCGTCCGGGAGCCGGTCGAGCGCCGGGTCCACGACGACGATCGGGTGCAGGTTGCCGTCGGCGGCGTGCGCCAGCGTGAACACCGGCACACCGTGCCGCGCCGAGATCGCCCGGATCTCCCGCGCCGCCTGCGCGAGCCGCGACCGGGGCACGGCGATGTCCTCGATCAACGGCCGCCCCAGCCGCTCCAGCGCCGGCAGCGCCTGCCTGCGCGCCGCGAGCAGCGCCTCCGCCTCGGCGGGATCCTCGGTCCGCTCCACGGCCGTCGCGAACGGCGCCAGCACCTCCGCGACCGCCGCCGCCTCCACCCCCGCACCCGCCCCGTCGCACTGCACCACCAACAGCGCCTCACCGCGCGCCCTGAGCGCCGGATCGACCGCCTCCAGCACCGGCCCGTCCAGCAACTCCGCCAACGCCGGCACCACGCCCGCGCGCGAGATCGCGTACGACGCCCGGGCCGCCGCCTCGAACGACGCGAACCACGCCGCCAGCGTCGCCGACGCGACCGGCACCGGCCGCAGCCGCAGCGTCGCCGACGTGATCACGGCAAGGGTTCCCTCCGAACCCGTCAGCAGCGCCGTCAGGTCGTACCCGGTCACCCCCTTGACGGTCCGGCGGCCCGTCCGTACGACCGTCCCGTCCGCGAGCACCGCCTCCAGGCCGAGCACGCTGTCCCGGGTCACCCCGTACTTCGCGCACCGCAGCCCGCCCGCGTTGGTCGCGATGTTCCCGCCGATCGTCGACCACGCCGCGCTCGCCGGATCGGGCGCGTACTGCAAGCCGTGCGCGCCCGCCGCGCGGTCCAGGTCGGCCGTGACGACACCCGCCTCCACGACCGCGAGCTGGTCCTCGGCGTCGAGTTCGAGGATCCGGTCCATCCCCGACAGGTCGAGCACCAAGGAGCCCTCACCGGCCGACGCGCCCCCGGACAGCCCCGTACCGGCACCCCGGGGGACGACCGGCACGCCCAGGGAGTGGGCGTGCCGCAGCACCGTGCCGACGTCCTGCACGCGCCGCGCGTGCACCACCGCCAGCGGCAGCCCGTCCGGGCGGGTCCCCGAGCGGTCCGTGCAGTGCGCGGCCAGCGCGTGCGGGTCCGTGCTCAGGCACTCCGGCGGAAGGTCCCGCGCGAGCAGGCCCAGCACGCGCGCGGGCGCGACCGCCGACGTACCCACGGGCGCGCTCACAGCCCCAGTGCCTTCCCGCCGATCGCCAGCAACGACACGTCCTCCTGCGGCGCGTGCACCGGCGCGCACTGCACGTCCCGGAAGTGCCGCTCCAGCGGGTTGTCCCGCGCCAGCCCCGGGTTGCCCAGCAGCCGCACCGCCAGCTCCACCGCCCGCACCCCGTGCCGGTCCGCCAGCACCCGCGCGCCCAGCGCCTGTTCCGGCGTGTACGACGTGTCCCCCGCGTCCAGTCGCGCCGCCCCGCCGAACACCAGCTCCTCGGCGCCCGCGAGCAGCACCTCGATCTCCCCGGCCGTCCGCCTGAACCGTTCCGTACGAGCCACCGCGTGCCCCAGGTTCGCCGGCACGCGCGCGTGCGCGAAGGTCCGGAAGAAGTCCTGCGCCGCCCTCGCCACGCCCAGGTACAGCGCCGCCAGCGGCAGATGCAGCGCCGCGCCCGCGCGATTGTCCTGCTCGGCGCCCCGGCCGTACGGGCCCAGACCGATCACCTGCTCGTACGGCACCTCCACGCCCCGGAACGTCACGTCGTGGCTGCCGCTCGCGCGCAGGCCCAACTGGTCCCAGCGGCCGGTGATCTCGATCCCCGGCGCGTCGCCCGGGACCAGGAACGTCCCCACGCGCGGGTCGTCCTCGTCGGTCGTCGCCCACACCAGGAACCAGTCCAGGCCCTCCGCGCCCGTCACGAAACGCTTGGTTCCCTCGACCGACCAGCCGTCCGCCGTCCGCCGCGCCCGTGTCGAGGGGAGTCCGCCGCGTGCGGGAGAGCCCAGATCGGGTTCCACGCGCGCGTGGTTGACGAGCACCGGGCGGGCGAACGACTCCTTCACCACGCGCGCGTACAGCTCCTGCGGCCAGTGCGGCTGTGCCGCCTGGCGTGCGTGCGTGGCCAGGGTCATCGCCGCGATCAGCGCCACCGAGGGGTCCAGGCGGCCCAGCCTGTGCAGGATCCGCGCGGACTCCTCCACCCCCGCGCCCCAGCCGCCGTACCGCTCCCCGATCGTCGCCGTCAGCAGGCCCTCCGTGTGCGCGATCGACAGGGACTCGGACGGGAAGGCGGCGGACCGGTCGTACTCGGCGGCGAGTTGCGCCATGCGGGCGGTCACAGGGCCTTCCTCAGGTCGGCGTTGAGGTCCGTCGTCCAGAACTTCGCCACGTCCAGGCGGGAGTCGAGGGCGCCGAGTTCGGTGAACGCGTCCGCGACCTGCTGCTCCGATGCCGTCGCCGCCGTGTCCACCGGCCTTGCCCGGGTGGGGCGTTGCTTCTGCTGGGCCGCCAAGTCGTCCTCGGCCTGCTTCACCGGCTGGTGCGTGTTCTGGGCGATCACCTTCGCGAACTCCGCCTGGTGGCCGTCCCGCACGTACGCGTACGCCTTCGAGATCCGCGCGATCAGGTCCGCCGCCGCTTCCTTCTGCGCCTCGCTCTTCAGCACGCTGTCCTTCGCCGACCACAGGAAGTTGCCCGAGAGGATGTCCGCACCCGAGCCGATGGTCCTCGCGCCCTGCTGGTGCGCCGTGATGACGGATGTGCCGTAGGAGGCGAACGCGTCGATCGAGCCGCCGTTCAGGGCGGCCAGGCCGTCATTGGGGAGGAGGGGTTTGGCGTTGATGTCGGACCACTTGAGGCCCGATTGCTTGAGGAGTTCGTACAGGAAGTAGTGGGCGGTGGTGTTCTTCACGTAGCCGACGGTTTTGCCCTTGAGGCCGGCGATGCCGGCGACCTTTGAGTTCTTGGGGACGATGACTTCCTGGTTGAGAGTGGCTCCCAACTGGACCGCTACGACCTTGAAGTTCGGCTTTCCGTCGGCGGCGGCGAAAATGGGCGGGATCTCGCTGGAGGAAGCCAGGTCGAGGGCTCCGGCCCGGACGGCTTCGAGTTGTTTGTCGCCGCCCTGGAAGACGCTCCATTTGACGTTGTACGGGGTGTCGTCGAGGTTCGCGAATTCCAGGACCGCTTCCTCGACTTTCCAGCCTGTGGCGCCTACTCGGAGGGTTACGTCGGAATCTGCTTGTGCATTACCGCCGCAGGCGGTGGCCACCGGCAGGAGGAGAACGGTGAGGAGGAGGGAGGCGCGTGGGGCGGGGCGAAACAGCACGGGGTTCTCCAGGTTCTTGAGGGGCGTTCAGGCGGCCTGAGATCCCGGACCGGCCCGATGGGCCAGCTCCTGCCGGACCAACGGCAAGACGAACCGCGCATAGTCGATCGCGTCGTTCAGGGGGTCGTACCCCCTGATGGACAGCAGGTCGCAGCCGATGTCCACGTAGTCCAGGAGGGCCTTGGCCACCGTCTCCGGCGAGCCCACCAACGCCGTGGACGCGCCCGCCGCGTTCGTCGCCACCGCCGGTGCGGTCCACAGGCAGCGGTCGTGGATCTCTCCTCGGTCCGCGATGTCGAGAAGCCGTTGTGATCCGACGTTCGCGGGGCGTCCCTCGGTTTTGTAATGCCGCAGCAACTCCGTGTTCCTGGCTTGGTCCTTGAGCACCCCGAGTGTGCGGCGTGCCTTCTCCCACGCCAGTTCGTCCGTGGGTGCGATGATCGGCCGGAACGACACCCAGATCCGAGGGCGGGGGCGGCCCGCCGCATCGGCCACGGCATTGACGGAGGCGATCTGTTCGGCGGTCTCCTTGAGGGGTTCACCCCACAGGCCGAAGATGTCTCCCTGCTGTCCGCCGACCCGGTAAGCGTCCTGAGACGATCCGCCTACGGAAATCGGGATGAGCCCGTTCACCGGCTTCACGTCGGAGTGGTACCCCTCGAACCGGAAATACTTCCCCTCGTGGGATACGGGCCCTTCGGACTCCCACACCTTCCGCAGAATCTGGATGTATTCGTCCGACCGCTCGTACCGTTCGGCCTTGCCGAGGTAATCCCCTTCCCGGTGCTGTTCCTCTTCACTTCCCCCGGAAATGATGTGCACGGTCAGCCGTCCCCGGCTGATCTGGTCCAGCGTGGCGAGCGCCCGGGACGCGTGGGTCGGGAAGATCACCCCGGGCCGGTGGGCCAGGATGGGCCGCACCCGCTCCGTGTGCGTCGCGACGAACTGCGCGATCTGGAACGCGTCGGGCGAAGCCGAGTGGTAGGCGACGAGCGTGTGGTCGAACCCTCCGTCGTCCAACGCCCGCGCGTACGTGCGGAGATGGCCGACGTCGAGGCCGGTCCGGCTCGCGGCGGCCGGTCCTGAGGCGCCCGCGTCGGTGTGGACGGCGCTGATGAACTCGACAGGCATGGTGGTCGACTCCCTGGGAGAAGAAGGTCACTTGAGGACGGACGTGTCGGCTGCCGAGGCCACCTCGACGTTGGGCTCCAGCACCCCGATCCCGTTCATGAGGTCGGCGACGCCCTGCACGGTCTCGTCGATCTCCGGTGTCACCGGCAGGACTTGGCTGTACGCGGCCGACGCGAGCGTCCTGGCGATCGACGCGTCCGCGCCGTTGCGCTCCTGGATCGCCCGCGCGTACGCGTCCTGGTGCGTGCTGGTCCACTTCAGCGCCGTGCCGAGCCGCTTGAGGAAGTCGCCGAGCGCCGCCTTGCGCGCGGGGTCCGCGAGGGTCTTCTCCGACGCGCCGATGAAGCCGTAGCCGCTGACCCGGCCGTCCGCGCCGTCCACGATCAGCTTGCCGCCCTGGTCGAGGGCCACCGCCTGGTAGACGCCGAAGATCGCCCAGACCTTGATCTTCCCCGAGGCGAAGGCCGCCTGCGCGTCCGTCGGCAGCAGGTACTGCACCTGGACGTCGGAGTACTTGAGGCCCGCCTGCCGCAGCGCGTTCGCGAGAAGGTACTCGGCGATGCTGCCCTTCGCCGAGGAGACGACGACCTTCTGGCCCTTCAGATCCGCGACGCCGGTGATCCCCGAGTCCTTGCGGACGACGATCCCCACGTGCCGGCCGTCGTTCTTCAGCGCGGCGACGTTCTTGAACTTCACGCCCCCGCTGAGCGCTTGGAGCGTCGGCAGGTCCGCCGCGTACGTCGTGTCGGCCGCGCCCGCCTGAACCGCCTGGAACAGCGGGGCCGCGCCCTCGAACTCCGCCCACTTCACCTTGTAGTCCGCGCCCTTGAGCGCGTCCGACGCGGCGACGATCGTCTGGAGCGTCTTCGCCTGGTCCCCGATCGTCAGGGTGACCTGGCCCTTCGCCGAGGAGGCGTCCGCGTCCCCGCCGCACGCGGTCAGGGACAGGAGAGCGGTCAACGTCAGCGCGGCGGCCGCGAGTCGGCGGATCACGAGGGGGTTCCTTCCAGAGTGCGGGTGACGCCCAGCCAGCCCAGGAGACGGGCGCGCAGCGATACGAAACCGGGGGCCGTGAGGTCGCGCGGGCGGGGGAGGTCCACCGTCAGCTCGTGCGCTATCCGGCCCTCGTCCATGACGAGGATGCGGTCGGCGAGGAGTAGCGCCTCTTCCACGTCGTGCGTGACCAGGAGGATCGCGCAGCCGTGCGAACGCCAGAGTTCGGCGACCAGTTGCTGCACCTTGCCGCGGGTCAGCGCGTCCAGCGCCCCGAACGGCTCGTCCAGCAGCAGGAGTTCGGGCTCGCGCACCAACGCCCTTGCCAGCGACACGCGTTGGGCCTGCCCGCCGGAAAGCGTCTTCGGCCAGACGTCCGCCCGCTCCGCGATCCCGACCTCGCCCAGCGCCCGGAGCGCCAGCTCGCGGTCCACCCGCCCCGGCAGCCCGAGGACCACGTTGCGCCACACCTTCAGCCACGGGAGCAGGCGCGGCGACTGGAACGCCGCACTGCGCCGCAGCGGGACCGTCACCTCGCCGTCGATCTCCTCGTCCAGCCCGGCGAGAATCCGCAGCAACGTCGACTTACCGCACCCGCTGTGCCCGAGCAGCGCCACGAACTCGCCGTCCCGGATGTCGAGTTGGAGGTCGTGCAGCACCGTGTTCCCGTCGAAGGACTTCGAAAGCCCCCTGATCTCCACGCTGTTGCCCATCTCTACGCCTCCCCCTCGAAGTCGGCCCGCCACCGCAGCAGCCGGCGCGACAGCACCCGCACCGCGAAGTCGCAGGCGAGCCCCAGCAGCGCGTACACGGCGAGGCACAGCACGATCACGTCCGTACGGAAGTACTGCTGCGCGTTGCTCATCAGGTAGCCGAGCCCGGCGTCCGCGTTGACCTGCTCGGCGAAGACCAGCGCCAGCCACGCCGTCGACAGGGCGTACCGGAGCCCCACGAGGGCACCGGGCAGCGCGCTCGGCAGGATCACGTACCGGATCAGCCCGAGCCGGCCGAGCCCCATCATCCGCGCGGCCTCCACGAGCCCGGCGTCCGTCGAGCGGATGCCGCCGTAGATGTTGAAGTACAGCGGGTACGTCACACCGAGCGCGACCAGCGCGATCTTCGGGGTCTCCTCGATGCCGAACCACACGATGAACAGCGGGATCAGACCCACCCAGGGGATCGCCCGGAACATGCCCATCGAGGAGTCGATGACGTCCTCCCCGAGCCGGAACAGCCCCGCGAGCAGCGCCAGCGTCAGCGCGATCACGGCACCGATCACGAACCCGGTCGCCGCGCGCCGCCCCGACGCCGCGATGGCGCTGGGGAGTTCACCGGACTTCGTCAACTCCGCCGCCTGCTTGAGGACATCGACCGGCGAGGCGAGCACCGACTCCGGCAGCAGCCCCGTCACCGACGTCAGGAACCACAGCAGGACGAGTCCGACCGGCCCCGCCGAACGCCGCACGGAACGCGGCACGTTGAACCGCCGCACCGTCTTCGCCGACCCGCGCAGCGTCACCCGCGACGTGGCGTCACCCGGGACGCGCACAGCTTCCACCGTTGTCACGGCGCACCCCCACCGGTCGCGACCGGACGGTCCGGGTCCGCCGACCACGCCGACCAGGACCCCGGGAACAGCACGCCGTCGAAGCCCGCGATCTCCAGCGCGGCGATCTGATGCGCCGCCGTCACCCCCGACCCGCAGTACACCCCGACCTGTACGCCGCTGTCGGCGCCCTTCTCCGCGAACCGCTTCCGCAGCTCCTCGGCCGGCAGGAACCGTCCGTCCGCCGCGAGGTTCTCCCCGGTCGGCGCCGACACCGCGCCCGGAATGTGCCCGGCGCGCGGGTCCACCGGCTCGACCTCGCCCCGGTAGCGTTCACCGGCCCGCGCGTCCAACAGGAGCCCCTCGGCGGCGAGTCGACGGGCCCCGTCCGCGTCGGTCACCGGTAGCTTGCCTGCCGTGAGGACCACGTCCCCCGGCACTGGGTCCGCCGGGACACCGGATTCCAGCGGCAGCCCGGCGGCCCGCCACGCGCCCAACGCCCCGTCCAGCAGGGCGACGTCGGCGACACCGGCGTACCGAAGGAGCCACCAGGCCCGCGCCGCCGCCGTGTTGCCGAGGTCGTCGTACACCACGACCGGCGTGCCCTCGTCGATCCCCCAACGGCGGGCGTCGGCCTGGAGGTTCGCGATGTCCGGCAGTGGATGCCGGCCGCCCTCGCGGGTCGGCGGGGACGCCAACTCCGTGTCCAGGTCCACGTACACGGCGCCGGGGATGTGTCCGTCGGCGTAGTGGTCGCGGCCGTACGGGTCGCCCAGCGCCCAGCGGACGTCCAGGACCACCGGGGGCCGCGCGGAGGCGAGCCGGGCGGTCAGTTCCTCGGCCGTGATCGTCACACTCATGCCAACCCCTCGGCGATCGGGGCGAGTTCGGGGGACAGGCGCAGGCGTTCCAGGAAGAGGACGACCGTCGCGGCGGCCGTGCGGTGCAGGGCGTCGTTCAGGACGTCGTGCCGGCCGTCCCGGAACGTCACCAGCTCCACCGCGTGGTCCGCGTACACCGCGCGCGCCGACTCCAGCGGGCTCACCGTGTCGGCGGCGCCGTGCAGCGCCAGGACCGGGACGCTCACCAGGTCGAGGCGCGGCGTGTCCGGGGCCGCGTCGAGGGCGCCCCGGCGGAAGGCCGGGTCGTTCGTGAGGCGGCCCCGGTGCGTCGGGCACGCGGTGCGCGCCTCGGCCTCCTCCTCCCAACTCCCCGCGCTCCAGGGGCGGGTGGGCAGACCCGCGAGGATCAGCGCCGCCGCGCCCGGGTGTTCGGCGGCGAGCTGTGCGGCGTACGCGGCGCCCGTGTCCGAGCCGACCAGGACCTTCGGGCCCGGCAGCGACTCGTCCGCGAGGAGTTTGGCGGCCTCGTCGAGGACCGCCGGGTCGGTGGAGGCGTCGCCGAGGGCGCGCACCCGGTACGCGTCGAAGGCGAGACGGCGGCCGAACCGCTCGTACACACCGCCGTGTTCACCACGGCCCGCCAGCACGATCAGCGTGCCGCGCGCGGCGAGACCTTCGGGTTCGTCCCAGGAGAAAGGGGCAGCAGAGGGCATGGGTGGACCACTCCCGTGAAATGAGGAGAAGAACGCAGGGGACAGCGGCCGTCACGCGCGGGTCAGCGCGTACGGATCAGCCGCAGGGGGGGGAGAGAAGAGGTTCAGCGACAGCGCGCGCTGCACGCGACGCCGAAGTCGATGACTCGGCGCTGCGTCAGAAGGGCAGCGGAAGGGGTCGTGAACAGCATGCGTTCATGATGGCCGTTCGTGACCGGACGCGTCCAACGACGATTCGATATCGAAACCGATCAGCCATCGCGATCGATCACGGTGAGCGGTTACGGTCACGGCATGTCCCGACCCGTGCTCGACATCGTGGCCCTGCGCAGCCTCACCGCGATCGCCGACCACGGCGGCTTCCACCGCGCCGCCGAGGCGCTCGCGCTCAGCCAGTCCGCCGTCAGCCAGCACGTCCGGCGACTGGAGAAGACCCTCGGCCGCCCGGTCGTCGAACGCGAGGGCCGGGGCACCCGCTTCACCCCGGCCGGGCGCGGCCTCCTCGAACAGGCCCGCCGCGTCCTCGCCGTCCACGACGAAGCCGTCCGCACGCTCCTCGACATCGAGAGCGACACGATCACGATCGGCTCCACCGAACACGCCGCCGACCAGTTCCTGCCCCGCCTCACCGCCGCCGTCCAGGCGGTCGGCCCCGGCTGCCGCGTCCGCTACCGCATCGACCGCTCGGCCCGGCTCGTGGAGGCGGTGGAGCGGGGCACGGTCGACGTCGCCGTGTACGTCACCGAGGCGGCGGCGACCGAGGGCACACCCGTCGGCGGCCTCCCCCTGACCTGGCACGCCCGCCCCGGCTGGCGGCGCCCGCCGGCCCCCGCGCCGGTCCCGCTGGTCGCGATCGAGGACCCGTGCGCGATCCGGCGCCGGGCGATCTCGACCCTGGCGGCCCACGGCGTCCCCGCGACCGTCGTCGGCGACGCCGGGTACCTCGCGGGGGTCCTCGACATCGCCCGTACGGGCCAGGGCGTGGCCCTCCTCGCCGCCGTGGGCCCGGCCCCGGACGGCCTCACCCCCTGCGCCGGCCTGCCCCCGGTCCCCCCGATCCCGATGAGCGCCCTCGCGAGCCCCCGGACGGACCGGGCGACGGCCCAGGCGGCGTTCGAGGCGGTGCGGGGGTTGCTGGCATGAGGGGTGCGGGTGAGCCACGAGGGTGACGGGTCCCGGGAGGTGTTCGAACACACCCGCCACGCACCCGCCGCGCAGGCGCACGCACGATCGCCGGAGCCCGTCCGCTCCTACGCCTGCGCCCCCAACCCCCGCTCCAGCGCCGCCCGTTGCAGCGGCAGCACCCGCGCGTGCAGCGCCCGCCCCTTCTCCGTCAGCGACACATACACCCCCCGCCGGTCCTCCACGCACACCGACCGCTCCACCAGCCCGTCCTTCTCCAGCCGCCCGATGAGCCGCGACAACGCGCTCTGGCTGAGATGGACACGGCCGACCAGGTTCTGTACGCGGCACTGGTCGCCGTGGCGCGGTGCCTCGGCGGCGAGGAGGTCGAGGACCTCGAAGTCGCTGGCGCCGAGGCCGTGGGGGTGCAGGGCGCGGTCGATCTCGCAGAGCGTGCGGGCGTGGACCGTCAGAATGTCCCGCCACCGGTCCTCAAGGGCCGTCGCGGTCGCGTTCGCTGCCATGAACCGACCGTAACACCGAAATGAAGTGTCATTGATCGTGCAACTTGTGCGGATGCATGTAGTACTCAGGCAACCGGGTCCTGGAGGAGGCCGACGAGGTTCCCGTCCGCGTCCTTCACCGACGCGATCAGCCGGCCGTTGCCGACGTCCTGGGCGTCCTGGAGGAGTTCGGCGCCCGCGTCGAGGAGGGCCGCGAGGCGCTCGCGCAGGTCGGTGACGTGCCAGTAGGGGACCGGCCCGGTCATGCCCTTGCCGTGGCCGTTCGGGTCGAGGCCGATGTCCTGGCCCTCGGCCTTGTACCCGACGTAGTACGGCGTGTCCGCGTACGGCTCGACGCCGAGCAGCGCGCCGAACACGGCCTTCGCGCCGGTCAGGTCCTTGACGGGGTAGATGATCGTCTGAAGTCCGGCGGACATGGGGTGCTCCTCGCGGGTCGGGGCTCGTGCTGTGCCCACCACGCTAGGCCGGGCGCCGGAGATCCGCTTCTCCGATCCTGACCGGTCCGCCGCACAGAACCGCACAGAAAAAAGAAGGGGCGCGCGGGCTCCCCCGCGGCCCACGCACCCCTTCAGGCAGACGCGCCCCACCCTCCCCGGCGGACGCGCCTGCCCGTCTCAGGTCACGTCGAGTCCCGCTTCACCAGCTCCGTCGGCAGGATCACCGCCGCCGGGTCCTCCCCGCCGATCTGCGCGAGCAGCACCCGCACCATCTCGCTGCTGATCCGGTCCCAGGGCTGGCGGATCGTCGTGAGCGGAGGGTTGGAGGCGACGGCGGCGGGCGAGTCGTCGAACCCGCCGACCGCGACGTCCTCCGGCACCCGGCGCCCCGCGTCCCGCAGCACGGCCAGCACCCCCTGCGCCATCAGGTCGGACGCGACGAACACGGCGTCCAGATCCGGCACCCGCTCCAGCAGCGCCCGCGCCCCCGCCTCCCCGCTGGCCCGGCTGTAGTCCCCGGACACGACGAGCCGCTCGTCGTACGCGATGTCGGCCTGCGCGAGCACCTCCCGGTACCCGGCGAGCCGCTCCACCCCGCCCGGCGTGTCCAGCGGACCGGTGACGACACCGACGCGCCGGCGGCCGAGGGAGAGGAGGTGGCGGACCATGTCGCGGGCACCGTCGCGGTCGTCGGCGGCGACGTACGACACCTTCGACCCGATGCCGATCGGCTTGCCGCAGGCGACGAGCGGTACGCCCGCCTCCCGCAGCTCCTGCGCGATCGGGTCGCCGGAGTGGCTGGAGACGAGGAGCACCCCGTCGACGTGCCCCGCGGTGATGTAGCGCGTTATGCGCCGCCGTTCGTCCTCGGTGGCGGCCAGCATCAGCAGCAGCGGCACGTCGTGCGTGGCCAGCGCCTGGGTGCAACCCCGCAGCAGGACATTGAAGTTGGGGTCCTCGAAGAACCTCTCCTGAGGCTCCGTCAGCAGGAAGCCGACGGAGTCGGAGCGGCCGGTGATCAGCGAGCGGGCGTGCCGGTTGACGACGTAACCCGTCCTGCGGATCGCGGCGTTGACCGCCTCCTGGGCCGAAGGGCTCACGTAGTGGCCGCCGTTGAGGACCCGTGAGACGGTGCCGCGGGAGACACCCGCCTCGCGGGCCACGTCGTGGATGGTCGGCGGCTTGCGCCTGCCCCCCGGAGTGCTCATGGTCATGACTTTACGGCCCCGGACAGCAGATCCAGGCTCCAGAACCGCTGAATGACCAGGAACAGCGCCACCAGCGGGATCACCGCGAGGAACGCGCCGGTGATCACCAGCGTGTACAGCGCGGGAGCCGACGCGCCCTGCTGGAGGAGCGTGAACAGCCCAAGCGTGATGGGGAACTTGGTGTCGTCGCTGAGCATGATGTACGGCAGCAGGAAGTTGTTCCAGATCGCGACGAACTGGAACAGGAACACCGTCACCAGACCGGGGACCATCATCGGCAGCGCGATCCGGGTGAAGATCCGCCACTCGCTCGCGCCGTCCATCCGCCCGGCCTCGACGACGTCCGCAGGGACCGCCGCGCTCGCGTAGATGCGCGCCAGGTAGACGCCGTACGGGGAGAGGATCTGAGGCAGCATCACCGAGATGTACGAGTCGGTGACACCCGCCTTCGCCATCAGCAGGTACTGCGGGATGGCGAGGATGATCGGCGGCATCAGCACACCCGCGAGCAGGATGCTGAACATCGACTCGCGGCCCCGGAACCGGTAGATCGCGAGCGCGTACCCGCTGAACGCGGACACAACCGTCGACAGCAGCGCGCCGACCCCGGCGTAGAGGGCCGAGTTGGCCATCCACTGCCAGTAGACGCCGTCCCGGTAGGCGTTGAGCTCCTTGACGTTGTCGACGAAGCCCGAACCGGGCCAGAACGAGAACGTCGAGAAGAGTTCGCTGCCGGACTTGGTGGACGCGACGACCACCCAGGCGACCGGCAGCAGACAGTAGATCGCCCCGATCAGCAGCGCGACCGTCGGGACCAGCGCGATACGGCTGCGCAGCGGCGGTTTCTTCTGCGCCGTACCCGTCGTGTCGGCGGCCGAGGGGACCTTCTGGACGGCAAGAGAACTCATCGGGCTCCCTCCTCCTGCTTGGAGCGGCGGTTCGCGGCGCGCAGGAAGCCGAAGGAGAGCACCAGCGTGGCGAAGGCGATGATCACGGCCTGGGCCGCGGCGCTGTAGATGTCACCGTTGCCGAAGGCGTCCTGGTAGACCTTCATCAGCGGACTCCACGTCGTGGACACGGAGTTGGTGAGCGGTTTGAGGGTCGTCGGCTCGTTGAACACCTGGAGCGTGGCGATGATCGAGAAGAAGAACGTCAGCACCAGCGACGGCGCCACCATCGGGATCTTGATCTTCAGGGCGATCTGCAGCGGCGTCGCCCCGTCGAGCTTCGCGGCCTCGTACACCTCGGCCGGGATCGACTGGAGCGCCGTGTAGATGACGATCATGTTGAAGCCGGTGCCGCCCCACACCGCGATGTTCGACAGCGCGAGGTACAGCGGCCCGCCGTCCAGCAGATCCGGCTGCGGCATCCCCAGCTTGTCGAGGATCCAGTAGAACGGGCTGACGTCCGGCAGGTACAGGAAGCCCCACAGCAGGGCGGCGACCACACCGGGAATGGCGTACGGCAGGAAGATCGCGAGCCGCGTGAACGGCGTGAACCGCACCTTGTCCGCGTCCAGCATCAGCGCGAACAGCAGCGCGAGGCCCAGCATGACGGGGACGACGATGCAGCCGTACCCGAGGACGCGCAGCGCGCCGTGCAGCAGCTCGCTGTCGGAGACGGCGTTGGTGTAGTTCTCCAGCCCCGCCCAGACCTCTTTACGGGCCCCCGACCCGAGGCCGAGGCCCGAGACGTGCGCCTTGCGGAAGCTCAGGTAGACCGCGTACCCGATGGGCAGCGCGAAGAACAGGGCGAAGAGGACGATTCCGGGGAGGAGGAAGGCGTACGGGGCCGACTTGACCCCGTACGACTGCCGGCGTGCGGTTTTCACTCGGAGACCTCGAAGCCCTGCTTCTTCATGTCGGCGACGGTGACGGACTGCATCTCCTTGAGCGCGGCGCCGAAGTCCGACTTGTTCTTGGCGGCGGCGCCGAACGCGTCCTTGAACGTGGTGTACGCCTTGTTGACGTTCGGGCCCCACGCGGAGGGCGCCGTGGTCTTGGCGACGTTCGCGGCGACCTTGTAGAAGTCGGGCTGGTTGGCGAAGAACTCCGGCGGCGTGGTGAACGCGCCGGAGAGCTGCGCGGAGGAGGACGCCGGGTAGATCCCGCTCTCCTTGGCGAGCGCGTTGAGGGCGTCGCCGTCCGTGTTCAGCCAGGTGGCGAACTTCGCGGCGGCCGACTTGTGCTTCGAGTCGGTCGTCACGCCGGTCGAGGAACCGCCCCAGC
Organism: Streptomyces sp. 4F14; assembly: GCF_048159485.1. Lineage (NCBI taxonomy): Bacteria > Bacillati > Actinomycetota > Actinomycetes > Kitasatosporales > Streptomycetaceae > Streptomyces > Streptomyces sp. 4F14. The sequence continues at coordinate 185,989 of NZ_JBLRVY010000008.1, read as the reverse complement.
TGCCGGTGACGTTGTCGCTCGCCGACCACTGGGGGAGCGGGGCCACGGCCCACTTGCCCTTCGTGGAGGGGGCGGCGGTGGTCAGGGTGCCGGGCGCCCACACGGCGGAGACCCAGGCGATCTGCTTGCCGGTGTTGAGCGCGTTGTTCCAGGACGCCGTGTACATCGGCTGGTTGTCGATGGCGTCCTCCTTCACGAGGCCGCCCCAGAAGTCGGCGACCTTCTGCGTCGCCGCGTCGTCGATGCCGACCTTCCACTTGGTGCCGGAGGTCGTCCACCACTTGGCGCCGGCCTGCTGGGCGAGGCCCGCGAAGAGGCCCGAGTCGTTCGCGGAGAACGTCGTCAGGTCGGTGCCCGGGGACTTCTTCTTCAGCGTCCGGGCCGTCTCGGCGAACTGCTCCCAGGTGGTGGGGACGGTGAGGCCGTACTGCTTGAAGAGGTCCTGGCGGTAGTAGAACATCATCGGCGCGACGTCCTGGGGGAGCGCGTAGACGGCGTTCGTGCCCAGCGTGACCTGCTGCCAGACGCCGTCGGCGAACTTGGACTTCGCGTCGCCGACGTTCTTGGAGATGTCGGCAAGGACGTCGTTGGAGACCAGCGTCGGCACCGCCTGGTACTCGGCCTGCACCAGGTCGGGGCCGATGCCCGCCTTGTGCGCGGTGAGGACCTTGGTCACCAGGTCGTCGCCGCCCGCCTGCTTCTGGGCGGTGACCTTGATCTGGGCGGTCTTGCCGGGGCCGTCGTTCCAGAGTTTGACGACCTTGTCCATGCCGGGCGTCCAGGTCCAGTACGTCAGCGAGACCGGACCGGAGGACTCGGACCCGCCGTCGTCGTCGGACGACCCGCACGCGGCGAGCGCGGTGGCGCCGAGCGTGACGGCGATGGCGGTTGCCACGAGGCGACGGCGCTTCGTGTTCGGCATGGAACTCTCCCCTGACCTGGGCCCCCGCCTCACGCGAGGGCCTGCCATGCGATGCGCATGACCTCGGACACTGCCCGTCGCAGTGCCCCGTCATGCTTCTGTGAGCGTTCACAGTAGAGAAACATCCCGGACACTTGTCAATGGTTGTTGCTGTGCGGTTATGTTGGGCTTCGAACGGCGCGGTCGTCTGTGCACGTTCCCAAAAGATCGATCACACGGGAGAGATCCATGCCGGACACCAGCCCCAAGGGCCTCACCAGGCTCGCCTTCGGCGGGGACTACAACCCCGAGCAGTGGCCGGAGAGCGTCTGGCAGGAGGACGTCCGGCTGATGCGCGAGGCCGGTGTCACGATGGTCAGCGTCGGGATCTTCTCCTGGGCCCTGCTGGAGCCCGCGCGCGGGCAGTACGACTTCGGCTGGCTCGACCGGATCATCGGCCTGCTGCACGACAACGGCATCCGTGTCGACCTCGGCACCCCCACCGTCGTCCCGCCCGTCTGGTTCTACCGCGAACACCCCGAGGCCCTCCCGGTCGCCGCCGACGGCACCCGCTACGCCTTCGGCTCCCGCGGCGCCATCTGCCACAGCAACACCGACTACCGCGCCGCCGCCGCGGCCATCACCACCCAGCTCGCCGAGCGCTACGCCGACCACCCGGCGCTCGCGATGTGGCACGTCCACAACGAGTACGGCGTCCCCGTCTCCGCGTGTTACTGCGACTCCTGCGCCGCCCACTTCCGCCGCTGGCTGGAGACCACGTACGGCGGCATCGAAGCCGTCAACGCCGCCTGGGGCACCGCCTTCTGGGGCCAGCGGTACGCGAGCTTCGAGGACATCAACCCGCCGCGCACCGCGCCCACCGTCGGCAACCCCGGCCAGGCCCTCGACTACAAGCGGTTCGCGGACGCCACGATGCGCGAGAACTTCGTCGCCGAGCGGGACATCCTGCACCGCCTCGCGCCGGGCGTCCCGGTGACGACGAACTTCATGACCGCCCTCAGCCAGTGCGACTCCGTCGACTACTGGGCCTGGGGCCGCGAGGTCGACATCGTCACCAACGACCACTACCTGATCACCGACGGCCGCCGCACCCACGTCAACCTCGCGATGGCCGCCGACCTCACCCGCTCCGTCGGCGCCGGCGCCCCCTGGATCCTCCTGGAGCACTCCACCTCGGGCATCAACTGGCAGCCCCGCAACCCCGCGAAGGCGCCCGGCGAGATGGCCCGCAACTCCCTCGCGCACGTCGCGCGCGGCTCCGAGGGCGCCATGTTCTTCCAGTGGCGCCAGTCCCGGCGCGGCGCCGAGAAGTTCCACTCCGCGATGGTCCCGCACGGCGGCACCGACACCCGCGTGTGGCGCGAGGTCGTCGAACTCGGCGCCTCCCTCGACTCGTTGACCTCGGTCAAGGGCTCCCGCACCGAGGCCGACGTCGCCGTCCTGTGGGACTGGCAGTCCTGGTGGGCGCAGAACCTCGCCTGGCGCCCCAGCGAGGACGCCGACCCGCGCGAGCGCGCCGACGCCTTCTACGAGGCCCTCTACGACCGGCACCTCACCGTCGACTTCGCCCACCCCGAGTCCGACCTGTCGACGTACCCGATGGTCGTCGTCCCCGCCCTCTACCTGATGACCGAGGCCGCCGGGGACAACCTCCGCGCCTACGTCGCCGGCGGCGGCACCCTCGTCGTGTCGTTCTTCTCCGGCATCGTCGACGAGCACGACGCCGTCCACGACGGCGCCTACCCCGGCGCCCTGCGCGACGTCCTCGGCCTCACCGTCGAGGAGTTCTCCCCGCTGCTGGCCGGAGAATCGGTACGGCTCACCGGCGCGGACGGTGCCGAGCTGACCGGCGACGTGTGGAGCGAGTTCGTCGTCCCGCGCGGCGCCGAGACGGTCTGGTCCTTCGCCGACGGCCTCGCCGCCGGGCGGCCCGCCGTCACCCGGCACCGCCTCGGCGAGGGCACCGCCTGGTACGTCTCCACCCGCCTCGGCGCCGAGGGCCTCGACACGCTCCTGGCCCGCGCCGCCGACGACGCCGGGATCACCCCGCGCGACCTGCCCCGTGACGTCGAGGTCGTGCGCCGGTCCGGCGAGAACGCCGACTACGTCTTCGTCATCAACCACACCGCCGGTGACGTCAAGGTGCCGCTGGAGTCCTCCGGCACCGAACTCCTCACCGGCGAGCCCGCCTCCGGTCACCTCGCCGTCGCGGCGGGCGCCGTGCGGGTCGTCCGGCTCGACGGCTGAGCCGGCCACCGACTCCCCCTTCGCCCGTGGAGCCGCGAGCCGCGGGCGGAGGGGGTCCCCGCACCCCGGCTTTGTCAGGTGCGGGACACCCCACCCCCATCACGTCGAAGGGACGACGGACGACGATGTTCCATCCCAGACGCACTCTCCAGGCCCTCATGCTGCCGCTGGCCGCGGGCCTCGCCTTCAGCGCCCTGCCCGCGCAGAGCGCCGCCGCCGCATCCACGCTCACCAACGGCGGCTTCGAGTCCGACGGCACCGGCACCGCGACCCCCGCCGGGTGGTCCACCTACTCGGCGGGCGGGCAGAACTCCGCCTCCTTCACCGAGTCCGGTGGCCACGGCGGGAGTTACCGGCTCACCCAGTGGGCGTCCAGCGCCTACAAGGTGGAGACGTACCAGTACCTGTCGGGGCTGACCAACGGGAACTACACCTTGACCGCGTGGGTCCGCTCGGGCGGCGGGCAGAACGCGGCGTACATAGCGCTCAAGGGTTGCGGGAGCGCCGAGCAGCGTACAGACATACCGGTGTCGTCCAGTGGTTGGATCCGCATTGTCACGCCGGTCAATGTGACGAACAACCAGTGCACCATCAGCATCAACAGTGACGCGAACGCCGGGAACTGGATCAATGTTGACGACCTGACGTTCAGTGCAGGGACCACCGGTACATCGATCCATGGTGCCGACATCTCCTCCCTCGCCAAGAGCGAGGCCAAGGGCGGCGTCTACAAGAACGCCTCCGGCACCACCGGCGACGCCATCGGCATCCTGCGCAACGCCGGCATGAACTACGCGCGCCTCAAGGTCTGGGTCAACCCCGCCGACGGCTACAACGACAAGGCGCACGTCCTGGCGATGGCCAAGCGGATCAAGGCGTCCGGCATGAAGCTGCTGGTCGACTTCCACTACTCGGACACGTGGGCCGACCCGGGCGCCCAGTCCAAGCCGGCCGCATGGGCGGGCCACACATACAGTCAACTCAAGACGGACGTGTACAACCACACGTACGACGTGTTGAACGCGTTGAAGGCTCAAGGCACCACCGCCGACATGGTCCAGGTGGGCAACGAGATCAACGGCGGCATGCTGTGGAACGAGGGATCGACCAGTAACTGGTCCCAGCTCGCCGGACTGCTCAACAGTGGATACGACGCCGTCAAGGCGGTCAACTCGTCCACCACCGTCGCCCTGCACCTCGCCAAGGGCGGCGACCTGTCCGGCACCCGCTGGTGGTTCGACAGCGCCGTCTCCAACGGCGTGAAGTTCGACGCGATCGGCCTGTCGTACTACGGCTACTGGCACGGCGCGCTCGCCGACTTCCAGACGACCCTGGACGACGCGGCGGCGCGGTACGGGAAGCCGGTGTTCCTCGCCGAGACCGCGTACCCCTTCACGCTCGCCCAGGACGACTCGCTGGAGAACCAGATCGACCTGAGCAGCGAGCTGGTGAGCGGCTACCCGGCCACGGTCGCCGGGCAGACGAGGTGGCTGAACGACGTCACCAGCATCGTCGAGGCCGTCCCGAACGGCCGCGGCCTGGGCGTCTTCTACTGGGAGGCCACCTGGACCGCCGTCACCGGCAACGGCTGGGACCCCACCGACGCCTCCTCGGGCAACGGCTGGGAGAACCAGGCCCTGTTCGGCTACGACGACAAGGCGCTCGGCTCGATGTCGTGGTTCAAGCACCGGTAGCCGCACCCTGACCCGCTGACCCCCACAGGCCCGGCCGCGCACCCCCCGCGCGGCCGGGCCTACGCCGTCTGCATCAGCTGGACCAGGTTGCCGCAGGTGTCGTCGAGGACCGCGACGACGACCGGCCCCGCGGCCACCGGCTCCTGCGTGAACCGCACCCCGAGCCCGGAGAGCCGCTCGAACTCGGCGCGGACGTCGTCCACGGCGAACGAGGCCGCCGGGATGCCGTCCGCGAACAGAGCCGCCTTGTACGGGCCCACCGCGGGGTGCCCGGAGGGCTCCAGGAGCAGTTCGGGACCGTCGGGGTCGCCGGCCGCGACGACGGTCAGCCACCGGTCGGCGCCCACCGGCACGTCGTGCTTCGTCACGAACCCGAGGACGTCGGTGTAGAAGTGCCGGGCCTTCTCCTGGTCGTCGACGAAGACGTTGGTCAGATGGATCCGCATGATCGCTCCCTGAGGCGTGGACGCGCGTACGCCCTCCCACCGTAGGACCCCCGGCGTCCCCCGGCCGAACGGACGTGCCCGCAGGCCCCGGCGCCACCGCCGGACGGCCCCCGCGGCCATCCGGAACCGTGCCGCACGCCCCGCGCGCGTGTGCGGTCCGCGCAGGCGGGACGGCGTGCCTCGGACGGGCACGGCGGAGTCCGGGACGGGAGGGCCTCGACTGCGGGAAAGTGGACAGACGCGGTAGGAGGAGGCCCCGACGCGAGGACGGAGGGACAGGTTCAGATGCTGAGGACTCCCGTGGCCGGACGGCGCCTGGAGATTCTGGAATGGCTCAAGGAGCCCGCCCTGCACTTTCCCGCGCGGCGGCGCACCACGTCCCCCGAGCACGGCGTCACCGCCGGCGCGCTCGCCCACAAGCTCGGCGTCCGCCGCAAGGCCGCCGAGGTCCACCTCGACCTCCTCGCGCGCGTGGGCCTGCTGCGCGTACGGAAGGTCGGCCGGCGCACCTACTACCGGCGCGACGAGGTCCGTATCGCGGAGGTCGCCCGGCTGTTCGAGAAGGGCTGGCAGAGGTAGCGCGGACGGGCTGCTGGGACGGGGGAGACGGGCCCGGGGAAAGCCCCGGCAAAGGCCCCCGCCCGCGCGCATGGAGACGGGCGGCGGCTGAAAGGATTACCCGACTCCGACAGGAAGGCCACACGTCCATGCACCGTCGCGCGGCTCTCGTCCCCCTCCGGTACGTCACGCTCCCGGGCCACGGCCCCGAGGACGTCGTCGCGGACGGGCACGGCAGAGTCCTCACCGGCGTGTCGGACGGCAGGATCTTCCGGATATCCGGCCTCGACGACCCGCGTGCGGCCCGCGTCGAGCACGTGGGGGAGATCGGCGGACGCCCCCTCGGCCTCGAACTCCTCCCGGACGGCGGCCTGCTGGTGTGCGACGCGGAGGGCGCCCTGCTGCGCCTGGACACCGGCGACGGGAGCGTGCGCGTGCTGACCGAGTCGGCCAAGGGGGAGCCGCTGAGGTTCTGCAGCAACGCCGTCGCCGTACCCGACGGGACGGTCTACTTCACCGTCTCCAGCCGGGAGTTCGCGCTGGGGGAGTGGCTCGGCGACCTCGTCGGCCACACCGGGACCGGGCGGCTGCTGCGGCTGTCCCCGGGCGCCGACACGCCCGAAGTGCTGCTGGAGGGGCTCCAGTTCGCGAACGGGCTCGCGGTGAGCGGCTGCGGCTCCTTCCTGATCGTCGCCGAGACCGGCGCCCGCCGCCTGACCCGGTACTGGCTCACCGGACCCCGTACGGGCGTCGCCGAGCCCTTCGTGGAGGACCTCCCGGGCTACCCGGACAACCTGTGGCGCTCCGGCCCCGACGGCCCCGTCTGGGTCGCCCTCGCGGGCCCCCGCGTCCCCGCCCTCGACCTCCTGCACCGCGCGTCCCCGGCGCTGCGCCGCCGCGCCGCACGCCTCGCCCTGCACGCCCCCTACCGCCCCTCCGCCACGGCCGGCGTCCTCGCCGTCGACGACACCGGCCGCACCCTGCACCACCTCACCCGCCGCCGATCCGGCTTCCGCATGGTCACGAGCGCCTGCCGCACGACGGACGGCCTCCTGGTCCTCGGCAGCCTCAGCGAGCCCGGCATCGCCGTCTGCGCGGCCCCCGCCTAGCACCTCACCAGCGGCGTTACCCTGATGCCCGGCCGTGATCACGGCCGGGCAGGAGACGGACGACATGACAGCGCCGACGGCACAGGGCCCGCGCGAACTCCCGGTCGTCGCGGCGGTGGCCGCCGGCGGGGTCGCGGGCTCGCTGATCCGGTACGGGGCGGGCCTGCTGTGGCCCGCGCGCGCGGGCGGGTTCCCGTGGACCACCTTCGGGATCAACGTCGTCGGCTGCGCGGTGATCGGCGCGTTCCTGGTGCTCGTCACGGAGATCCTGACCGTCCACCGGCTGGTGCGGCCGTTCTTCGGGACCGGGGTCCTCGGCGGGTTCACGACCTTCTCGACGTACGCCGTCGACGTCCGCAGGCTGCTGGGGGAGGGGGAGCCCGCGACCGGCCTCGCCTACCTGGCGGGCACCCTGTGCGCGGCGCTGGCCGCCGTATGGCTCGCGGCCGTCACCACGCGCCGGCTCTGCGGCACAGCCCGGCGAAGCGGACAGGAAGGGTAAGAAACCGTTGTGAACTGGCTGCTGGTCGCCGTCGGCGGCATGGTCGGAGCGCCCCTGCGCTACCTCACCGACCGGGCGGTGCGCTCCCGCCGCGACACGGTGTTCCCGTGGGGGACGTTCGCCGTCAACGTCGTCGGCTGTCTCGTGCTCGGCACGCTCACCGGGGCCGCCTCCGTGGGGCCGGATCTGCGGCTGTTGCTGGGGACCGGCCTGTGCGGCGCGCTGACGACGTACTCGACGTTCTCCTACGAGACGCTCCGACTGGCCGAGACGGGCGCGGGACTGTACGCCGTCGCCAACGTCGCGGGGAGTCTCCTGGCGGGGCTCGGGGCCGCCTTCGGGGGCGTGTGGATCGGGCAGACGTTCTGGTCGTAGCGGGCCGGCGGCGCGATCGGCGCCCTACCCGCGGCTGGTAGGACTGTCCCCCACAGTCGTCCCCCTTCCCGCAGAACTGGATCCCATGAGCGTCACCATCTCTGTCGGCCAAGCCGTCGTCCTCGGAGTCGTCGAGGGAGTGACGGAGTTCCTGCCCGTCTCCTCCACCGGCCATCTGAAGATCACCGAGGGCCTGATGGGCATCTCCGTCGACAACCCGGCGGTCGTCGGCTTCTCGGCCGTGATCCAGGTCGGCGCCATCGCGGCCGTGTTCGTGTACTTCTTCAAGGACATCGTGCGGATCGTCTCCGCGTGGGGCCGGGGGATCGCACAGAAGGAGGAGCGCCACCACCACGACTACAAGTTCGCCTGGTGGGTGATCTGCGCGACGATCCCGATCGTGATCGTCGGCCTCGCCGCGAAGCCGCTGATCGACGGCGCGCTGGGCTCGCTGTGGGTGGTCGCCGCCTCCCTGATCGTCGGCAGCGGTGTGATGTGGGCGGCGGACCAGATGGGCCGGCACAAGCGCGGCGAGGACGACACGTCGTTCAAGGACGCGATGCTGGTGGGAAGTTCGCAGATCCTCGCACTGCTCTTCCCCGGCTTCTCCCGCTCCGGCGCCACCATGTCGACCGCGCTGATCCTCGACCTCGACCGGGTCGCGGCCACCCGCCTGTCGTTCTTCCTCGGCATCCCGGCGCTGACCGGAGCGGGCCTGTACGAGCTGAAGGACGCCCTCGGCGCGGGCGTGGGCGCGGTGCCGCTGGCCGTCGGGACCGTCGTGTCGTTCGCGGTCGCGTACGTCTCGATCGCCTGGCTGCTGAAGTTCGTCGCGAAGCACTCGTTCAACGCGTTCGTCGCCTACCGCATCGTCGTCGGCGTCCTGCTCCTCGGTCTCCTCTCGACGGGTGCGCTGAGCGCCTGATCAGATCACCGGGCGTTGGACGGGCTTTCAGCTCGCACGCCCGGTGAATTTTTCTTTTCGTTCGTCTTGACACCACCTGGCGCGCAGCCGCACCATCACTCCCGTGAACCTGTCAGACAGCCAGACAGGTGGCTCGGGGCCCCGTCGCATCAGTGCGATGGAGGCGGTCCTCACCCACCTCCGCCGCGCCATCGAACGCGGCCAGTACGCCATCGGCGACAAGCTCCCCTCCGAGGCGGAGCTCTGCCGCACCCTGGAGGTCTCCCGGCCCGTGCTCCGCGAGGCCCTGCGCGCCCTTCAGACGATGGGCCTGACGGTCGCCAAGACCGGCAAGGGCACCTTCGTGGTCGCGAGCACCGTCGAGGACCCCACCTTCGGCGACTACGCGGCCAGCGACCTCCTCGAAGTGCGCCGCCACATCGAGATCCCGGTCGCCGGGTACGCCGCCCTGCGCCGCACCCCGGAGAACCTGGACCACCTGGCCCACCTCCTGGACCGCATGGAACGGGAGACGGACACCACCGCGTGGGTCGCGATGGACACCCTCTTCCACCTGGCCGTCGCCGAAGCCGCCCAGAACCCGGTCTTCCGCCGGGTCATCGAGGAGATCCGCGACGCACTGGCACGCCAGTCGGCCTTCCTCAACGAACTGGGCGGACGGCGCGAGCAGTCCAACCGCGAGCACCGGGCCATCGTCGAAGCCCTCATGGACGGTTCCGAGCCCGACGCCGTCGAGGCCATGAGCCACCACCTCGACCGCGTCGAGACGTCCCTCACCGACATCGTGCGCACCCCGCGCGCGGAAACTCCCCTGGAAGGCGGACCCGAGGCGTGAGCGAACAGCACCTCAAAGACGAGACGCGCCCCTCGTCCCCGCACGTCGACGCCGGAGACGAGGGGTACAGCAAGTCCCTCAAACACCGGCACGTCAACATGATCGCCATCGGCGGCGCCATCGGCACCGGCCTCTTCCTCGGCGCGGGCGGACGCCTCGCCGACGCCGGGCCCTCCCTCTTCATCGCCTACGCGGTCTGCGGGATCTTCGCCTTCCTCGTCGTACGGGCCCTCGGCGAACTCGTCCTGTACCGGCCCTCCTCCGGCGCCTTCGTGTCGTACGCCCGCGAGTTCCTCGGCGAGAAGGGCGCCTACACGGCCGGCTGGATGTACTTCCTCAACTGGGCGACCACCGGCATCGCCGACATCACGGCCGTCGCCACCTACACCCACTACTGGGGCATGTTCTCCGACATCCCGCAGTGGGTGCTCGCATTGATCGCCCTGGCGGTCGTGCTGACCGTCAACCTCATCTCCGTCAAGATCTTCGGCGAGCTGGAGTTCTGGTTCGCGATCATCAAGGTCAGCGCGCTGGTGATCTTCATGTTGATCGGGATCTGGCTGCTGGTCACCCAGCACGACGTCGGCGGCCACACCCCCGGCCCGTCCCTGATCACCGACAACGGCGGCGTCTTCCCCAACGGCCTGCTGCCCATGCTGCTGATCATCCAGGGCGTCGTCTTCGCCTACGCCTCCGTCGAACTCGTCGGCGTCGCGGCGGGTGAGACCGAGAACCCCGAGCAGATCATGCCGAAGGCGATCAACTCGATCATGTGGCGCGTCGGCCTCTTCTACGTCGGCTCCGTCGTCCTGCTGTCGATGCTGCTGCCCTGGAACGTCTACAAGTCGGGCGAGTCCCCCTTCGTGACCGTCCTGTCCAACATCGGCATCCCGGCCGCCGGCGGCGTCATGAACCTCGTCGTCCTCACCGCCGCCATGTCCTCCCTGAACTCCGGCCTCTACTCCACCGGACGCATCCTGCGCTCCATGGCCGTCAACGGCTCCGCCCCCGCCTTCACCGCGAAGATGAGCCGCACCCAGGTCCCCTACGGCGGCATCCTGCTCACCAGCGGCGTCTGCGTCCTCGGCGTCGGCCTCAACTTCGTCGTCCCCGCCGACGCCTTCGAGATCGTCCTCAACTTCGCGGCGATCGGCATCCTCGCCACCTGGGGCATGATCATGGTCTGCCACCTGTTGTTCTGGCAGAAGACCCAGAAGGGCGAACTGACCCGCCCCGGCTACCAGCTGCCGGGCTCCCCCTGGACCGAGATCGTGACGCTGGTCTTCCTCGCCTCCGTCCTGGTCCTCATGTACGCCGACGGCGGCGCCGGACGCACCACCGTGCTGTGCCTGCCGCTGATCGTCGGAGCGCTCGTCGTCGGCTGGTACGCCATCCGGGGACGCCTGAAGCGCGCCTCCGCAAAGGCCGACGCGTGACCCCCGCACCGGCCCACGACAACCCGCAGGCAGTGATGTTCAGCAGCACCCCCACCGACGCCCCCCTCATCCGCGAACCCCTCCACGCCCCCGTCGCCCACCTGGTGCGCGGCGGGGTCACCGAAGGGGTCCACTACGGCTCCGTCGTCGTCCTCGGCGCGGGCGGCGAGGTCACCTTCCAGCTCGGCGACATCGAGGCCGCCTTCTACCCCCGCTCCTCCCTCAAGCCCGTCCAGGCCGTCGCCATGGTCCGCGCCGGGCTCCCCCTCGACGGCGAACTCCTCTCCCTCGCCGCCGCCAGCCACTCCGGCGAGGAACGCCACCTCGCCGGCACCCGCCGCATCCTGGAGCTGGCCGGCGTCCCCGAGGACGCCCTGCGCAACGTCGAGGACCTGCCCTACGGCGCCGCCCAGCGCGACCAGTGGATCAGGGACGGCCGGGGCCCCTCGCGCCTCGCGCAGAACTGCTCCGGCAAGCACGCGGCGATGCTCTACACCTGCAAGCTCAACGGCTGGCCCCTCGACGGCTACCTCGACCCCGCGCACCCCCTCCAGCAGGCCATCGCCGAGATCGTCGAGGACCTCACCGGGCAGCGCATCGCCAAGGTCAGCGTCGACGGCTGCGGCGCACCCCTGTTCTCCGTGTCCCTGCACGGGCTCGCGCGCGCCGCCGCCCGCATCACCACCGCCGTCCCGGGCACCCCCGAGGCGAAGGTCGCCGACGCCATGCGCACCCACCCCGAGATGGCCTCCGGCGCCGACCGCGACGTCGCCGCCCTCATGCGGGCCGTCCCCGGACTGCTCGCCAAGGACGGCTTCGAGGGCGTCGAGGTCGCCGCCCTGCCCGACGGGCGCGCGGTCGCCGTCAAGATCTCCGACGGCGCCAACCGCGCGCGCGTCCCCGTCACCGCCGCCGCCCTCGCGCGCGCGGGCGTCGACCCGGCCCGCCTCACCGCGTTCGCGGGCGAGGCGCTCCTCGGCGGCGGCGAACCCGTCGGCGAGGTCCGCGCGGTACGCGCGCTCGACCCGGTCACCCTGCCCGCCTGCGCGTAGCGCCACCCCGGACGCCGCGTCACCCGTGCGGGGTGCGCGCGGCGTCGCGGCAGGGGTGCGGCGAGTGTGCGCGCCGTACCCCTGTCCTGCCCCGGTACACCTCACCCACCCGAAAGAGGACCACCCTCACCATGACCGCCGTCACCCGCAGCGAGCACGACCTCCTCGGCTTCCGTGACATCCCCGCCGACGCCTACTGGGGCGTCCACACCCTGCGCGCCACCGAGAACTTCCCCATCACCGGCATGGCCATCTCCGCCTACCCGCACCTCGTCGACGCCCTCGCCGCCGTCAAGGAGGCCGCCGCCCTCGCCAACGAGGAACTCGGCCTGCTCGCGCCCGAGAAGGCCGCCGCGATCGTCGCCGCGTGCCGGGAGATCCGCACGGGCAAACTGCACGACCAGTTCGTCGTGGACGTCGTCCAGGGGGGTGCCGGGACCTCCACCAACATGAACGCCAACGAGGTCATCGCCAACCGGGCGCTCGAACTGCTCGGGCACGCCAAGGGGGAGTACCAGCACCTGCACCCCAACGAGGACGTCAACCTCGGCCAGTCGACGAACGACGTCTACCCGACCGCCGTCAAGGTGGCGACCGTCTTCGCGGTACGGGGACTGCTCAAGGCGATGGCCGTACTCCAGGACGCCTTCGGCCGCAAAGCCGTCGAGTTCCGTGACGTGCTCAAGATGGGCCGTACACAGTTGCAGGACGCGGTTCCCATGACGCTCGGTCAAGAGTTCTCGGCCTATGCCGTCATGATTGACGAGGACCGCAGCCGTCTTGACGAGGCCGTCGAGCTGATCCATGAGATCAACCTCGGTGCCACGGCCATCGGGACCGGCCTCAACGCCCCCGCCGGGTACGCCGAGGCCGCCCGCCGCCACCTCGCCGACATCACCGGCCTGCCCCTCGTCACCGCCGCGAACCTCGTCGAGGCCACCCAGGACTGCGGCGCCTTCGTCCAGATGTCCGGCGTCCTCAAGCGGATCGCCGTCAAGCTCTCCAAGAGCTGCAACGACCTGCGCCTGCTCTCCTCCGGCCCGCGCGCGGGGCTCGGCGAGATCAACCTGCCGCCCGTGCAGGCCGGTTCGTCGATCATGCCGGGGAAGGTCAACCCGGTCATCCCCGAGGTCGTCAACCAGGTCGCCTTCGAGGTCATCGGCAACGACGTCACCATCACCATGGCCGCCGAGGCCGGACAGCTCCAGCTCAACGCGTTCGAGCCGATCATCCTGCACTCCCTCTCCGAGTCGATCACCCACCTCCGCGCGGCCTGCCTCACGCTCGCCGAACGCTGCGTGGACGGCATCACCGCGAACACCGAGCGGCTGCGGGAGACCGTCGAGAACTCCATCGGCCTGGTGACCGCGCTCAACCCGCACATCGGGTACGAGGCGGCGACCGACATCGCCAAGGAGGCGCTGGAGACCGGGCGGGGCGTCGCCGAACTCGTCCTGGAGAAGGGCCTGTTGCCGACGGAGACGCTGGCGGCCCTGCTGCGCCCCGAGGTGGTCGCGGGCAGCGGATCGCCGCTGGCGTGAGGCCGCGCACGCGGGCCGGGGGTGGCACTGGTGCCACCCCCGGAACGGGCACCAGCATGATCGATTCGGCACCCCCTCCGGCCCGACCATCGAGTCAGACGCCGCACGACCCCGCGCGGCAGTGAGGGGATTCGATGCCCAGGTTCTCGAAGTCCGTGCTCTCGAAGTCCGCGCCGCCGGCGCCCGGCTCCCGCGCGGGCCGACGGCCGGCGACCGCCGTGGGAGCGGTGGCCGCGGCCGTCGCGCTGGCGGCGGGCTCGACCATCACCCAGACCACCGCACAGGCCGCACCGCAGGCCACCGCACGGTCCACCACGCAGGCCGCAGCACCCACCCGGCCCCACTCCGTCCCGGCCCGCTACACGGACCAGCGCCTCGACTGGCAGCCCTGCGCCCGCACCCCCGCGCTGGAGTGCGCGACGATGACCGTCCCCCGCGACTGGTACCACCCAGGCACCGGCGCGGACCTCACGATCGCGGTCTCCCGCCACCGCGCGACCGACCCCGCGAAGCGGCGCGGCGTCCTCGTCATGGCCGCCGGCGGCCCCGGCGCGTCGGGCCTGAACCGCCCCGCCGGGTTCGTGAAGGCGTCGCCCTCCGTCGGCGCCGCGTACGACGTCGTCGGCTTCGACCAGCGCGGCGTGGGCAGCAGCTCGCACGCCACCTGCCAGACCGACGCCGAGTTCCGGGACTTCTACGCCGGTGACTTCCGCGACCGTTCCCCCGTCGCTCTCCAGGGTGTTGTCGACCGTTCCCGTCAATTCGTCAAGAGTTGTGTTGATCGCAGCGGCGACCTGGTCAAGTACTTGACCACCGATCAAGCCGTCCACGACATCGACCTGCTGCGCACCCTGCTCGGCGTCGAGAAGATCGCGTACTACGGCCCCTCGTACGCCACCTGGCTCGGCGCCTACTACGCGACCGAGTACCCGCAGCACGTCGAACGCGCCGTCCTGGACAGCAACCTCGCCTTCGACGGCACCTGGGAACAGGCCGAACTGGGCCAGCCGATGAGCTTCCAGCGCCGCTTCGAGCAGGACTTCCTGCCGTGGCTCGCCCGGTACGACGCGGTCTACCACTACGGGCGTACGGCGGCCGAGGCGCGGGCCACTTGGGAGGCACGCCGGGCCGCGCTGCGCGAGCACCCTCTCACCGCCGGCTCGGTGACGATCGGCCCGAACCAGCTCGACAACGCGACGATCCAGGGCATGTACAACGCCGGCCTGTGGCCCTCCCTGGCGTCCGTGCTGGCCTCCCTGGAGCGCTGGGACACGGCGACGCCGGCCGAGCGGGAGACGGCCGGGGAGACCTTCGCGAACTACCTCTCGCCGGGTTTCGCCGCCACCTACTTCCCGGTGACCTGCAACGACACGCCGTGGACCCGCGACCTCGGCCACTGGCTGCGGCAGAGCGCCACGGACACGCGCGAGTACCCCCTGGTGGGGGCGCGGGAACTCGCGTACGCCGCCGTCTGCGCCTCCTGGCCGCGGTCGGACGCCCCGCGCGTGAAGGTCACCGGCGAGGGGCTGCCGCCGACCCTGATGCTCAACTCCGTGCACGACCCGGCGACGTACTACGAGGGCGCGCTGCGGGCGCACCGGGCGCTGAAGGGGTCGCGGCTCGTCACGGTCACCGGGGGCGGCGACCACGGGCAGTACCAGAACGGCAACGCGTGCGTGGACGCGGTCGTCGACGCCTACCTGCTCGACGGGAAGGTGCCCGCGCGGGACACGACCTGCCCGGCCGGGCCGCTGCCCGTGCCTACCGTGCCGTCACCGTGAGGTACCCGGTCCGCTGCGTGCGGCCGTGGTGCGAGACGACCGTCACCGGGTAGCGGCCCGGCCGCAGACCCGGGCGGACGGTGGCGGTGCCGACGAAGCGCGGGTCGTCGCCGTCGGCGCTCTTGGTGTCGTCGTGGCGCAGCCGCACCACCCCCGTGAACGCCGGGGAGGTGGCGGTCAGCCGGGTCTCCTCGCCCGGGTCCGGGTGGAGGTCGTGCCACATGACCGACACCCGCCCGCCGGGGACCGGCCGGAACGGGGCGTCGCCACGGAAGTAGGTCCCTTCGGGGTCGACGAAGTCGGGGCCGTACGGCTTGCCCAGGTAGTCGGGGTCGCCGGGCCGGGACGCGCGGACCGTCAGCCGCCGCTCGGCGACCCGGCGGCCGTCCGCGCCGTACAGGGCGAAGGTGTACGTGCCGTCCGCCAGGCCGGTCCTGAGCTCGGGCTGTGCCGAGAAGGCGCGCGGGTTGTAGAGGTCCATGAGGTCGTCGTGGACGAGGCGCACGGGCGCGGGGAGGGCCGGGGACCGGACGGTGAAGCCGGTGCCCTTCTCGCCGGGGTACAGGTCGTCGAAAGCCATCTCCACCGGTTCGCCGGGGCGGGTCACCTCCTGCGACGGGGAGAGGGTGAAGGAGGGGCGCGGGGACGGCACGACTCGGATGCTGTCGTGGGCCACGTCGCGGCCGTGGACCGCGACCGTCAGGGGGTACGAGCCGGGCTTGCCCGTCATGCTCAGCGTCCCCAGGGCCCAGTAGTGGTCGGTCTCCCAGCGCAGCCGCACCGGCCCGGTGAACGCGGCCGACCGGGCGGTCACCTCGTCGCCGCCCCGCGCGCGGGTGACGCCGTAGAGCATCATGTGGACGCGCCCTCCGGGGCGGGCGTCGCTCTGACCGTTGAGGGTCAGCGAGGGCCCGGCCGACGGGGATGCGCTCGACGGGCGCGCGGAGGAGGGGGCCGCATGCGGCGCCGTCCCGTCCGCGCCCGCGCACCCGCACAGCACGAGGCCGGCCGCCCCGACGGCCAAGGCCCTGGACCAGTTCATCGTTCCCCCCACAGTCGGTCACCCAGGTAGACGGAGAAACATCGCCATCGGTCACAGCCCGCCGGAAATCCGCTTGATGACCACCCCGGCCCCGGGCGAGAATCGCACGCATGTTCTCCCGCAAGCCGCGCCGCCCCAAGTCCCCCGACACCCTGAAGGCATGGGAATGCCTGGACCAGGGCGACATCCCCGGCGCGCTCAGGCTCCTGCGGGCCGCCGCCGAGAGCGCGCCCCTCGCCGAAGTCGCCCTGGTCGCCGGACGGGCCGCCGGGGAGGCCGGTTTCGACGACCTGCGCGAGGCCGCCGAGGCGGTCGCCGCCGACCCCGCACAGCCGCGCCCGCTCTACGACTTCGGGTACGCCTGCATCGAGCGCGGCGTCGCCGATCTCGCGATCCCCGCCCTGCGTGAGGCGCTGCGGCTGGCCCCCGGCGCGAAGCCGCTCCTGCGGGAACTGGTCGCCGCCTACGAGGACGGCTCACGCCACCGGGAGGCGGCGGACGCCCTCCTCGCGCACGAGGCGGACCTCGACGACTGGCCGGATCGCTACCTGCTGGTGTTCAACGCCGTCCTCGCCGGAGACCTGCCCCTGGCCCGGCGGCAGCACGCGCTCCTCGCCGACCCCGAGGACGAGATGTGGCGCCCCGCCCAGGCCCGCCAGCGCCGCTCCCTGGAGCGCGCCGATGCCGCCGCCACGACGAACCCCCTGGACCACGCCGACCTGCGCGGCTGGCAGTACGTGATGGGCGGCACCGTCCTCGGCACCCTCTCGCCGTACGGCTACGACGCCGGCATGTCCGGCCGGTTCGCCTGGCTCCAGGACACCTACGGCCAGTGCCTGCGCGGTCTGCTCGCGCTGAAGGCGGTGCTCGCGGCGGCCGGGGCGCGGCCCACGTCCGTGTCGCTGCTGCCGGACCGGTCGAGCCGGATCCTGGGCCTCGCGGCGGCCGAGGTGCTGGGCCTGCCCGCGCTGCCGTACGAGGCGGGCCGCGCGGACACCGTCGTCGTCGCCTACGACCTGAACGAGACCGCCGAAGCCGAGCAGGGGCCCGAGATCCTCGGTGAACTGTTCGCCCGGACGCCCGGACAGATCCTCCACGAGCACGCGAGCTGCTGGACCGACCCGCCCGCCGTCACCCCCGACAGCGTGGCCCTGCTGCACCAGTCGGCCACCGCGCCCTGGGGCGACACCCTGCGCGTCGGCGCGGACGGCGAGGTCGAACGCGGCGGCCCCGACCCGCGCCCGGAGCCGGAGATCGCCGCCGACATCGTCGCGGCCGACCCCACCCCCGACGAGGGCGACGGCGCCACCCCGGCCGACCCGCGGGAACGGCTCACGGAGTTCGTCACCGCCGTACGGGACACCTGGCTCCAGGGCGACCGCGCCCGCGTACGGAGCACCGGCCCCGTCCGCAGCAACCGGTTCGGCTGAGAGGTTGAGAGGTTGAGAGGTTGAGAGCCTGAGGGGCATGGGCGCCGCGAACCGCGGGTGAACGGCGCCCGGCCGCACCCCGCGAACACGCCCCGGTCATGCACAGACCACCGCCCCGCAGGCGGAACGTCGCCCACCGGCCACCCGGCGTCGCCACGCTGACAGGGTGCTGGCCAAGGCTTTCCCCGTCGCTCTCCGCCGCTGCCAGGTGCTCGGCCTGGCCGGCACCTCCTGCCTGGCGCTCGGCGGCGAGAGCGCCGGCGCCCTCCCCGCGCGCGAACTGCTCGCCCCCTCCTCCCCGCACGCCGTCCTCGGCCTCGTCGGCGTCTACTTCGGACTGGTGCTGCTCACCGCCGCCTGGGTGCTCCTCGGCCGCCGGGTACGCGGCGGCGAACCGCCCTCCCCGCGCGCGCTGGTGCTCGTCCTCGCGGTCTGGGCGGCGCCGCTGATCGTCGCCCCGCCCCTGTTCAGCCGGGACGTCTACAGCTACCTCGCGCAAGGCGCCATGGTCGACGCCCACATCGACGTCTACTCCTACGGCCCCGCCAGCCTCGGCGGCCCGCTCGCCGACGAGGTCGCCCCGCTGTGGCAGCACACCGGGGCGCCGTACGGACCGGCCTTCATGGGCCTCGCCGGGGCCCTCGCGGACCTCACGCGCGGGGAGCTGCCCGCCGGGCTGTACGGGATGCGCTGCGTGGCCCTCCTCGGCGTCGCCCTGATGGCCGCCGCCCTGCCCCGACTCGCCCGGCACTGCGGCGCCGACCCTGCGGTCGCCCTGTGGCTCGGGGTCCTCAACCCGCTGGTGCTGCTGCACCTCGTCGCGGGCGCCCACAACGACGCGATCATGCTGGGCCTGCTCGGCATCGGCCTGGTCGCCGCCCTCGGCGGACGCCTCACCCTCGGCGCCGTCCTGGTCACCCTCGCCGCCCTCGTCAAGGCACCGGCCGCGCTGGGGCTCGCGGTGATCGTGCTGCTCCAGCACAGGGGGCAGGGCCTCTACGGCGCCCTGCGCGCGGGCGCGAGGACCCTCGCCCCGGCCGCCGCGACGACCGTCGCCGTCACCGCCGCCACCGGCACCGGATACGGCTGGATCAGCGCCCTCAGCACCCCCGTCTCCCCCCAGAACTGGGCCCTCACGAGCCTGCTGGGCCGCGCCACCGGCGCCCTCCTCGAACACGCCGACAGCGATCTCGCACCGCTCGCCGTGCCCGCCTGGCACGCCCTGGGCCTCGCGGTCACCGCGGGACTCGTCGCCGCCATCTGGTGGCGGCTGCGCCCGCGCCCGGTGTACGCGCTCGGCCTCAGCCTCGCCGCCGTCGCCGCCTTCGGCCCCGCGATCCGCCCCTGGTACGCGCTGTGGGGCCTCTTCCTGATCGCCGCCGCCGCACCCGACACGTCGGTACGGCACCGTACCGCCGTCGCCGTCGCCGGGGTTCTCGCCCTCGCCGTCCTGCCCGACGGGGACCCCGCCGACGCCGGACAGGTCCTGCTCGCCGTCTCCGGCGGCGCTCTCGCCGTCGTCGTCCTGTGGCAGGCCCGCCTCGCCTCCCGCCCCACCGGCCTCCAGCACGGCCGCACGGCATGATCCCACGCACCCCACGAGCCCCGAGGACCATGAGACTCCCCGAGACCGACCGCGGCCGACTGACCCTGCTGATCGCGCTGGCCGCCGCCGTGACGGTGTTCACCGCGACCGTGCCGCTCCTGCGGGACTGGTTCGACCTGCGGGTCTACTGGGGCACGATCGACCACTGGGCCCACCACGGCGGCCGCGTCTACGACTACCGGGTCCCCGGCACCCCGTACGGCTTCACCTACCCGCCCTTCGCGGCCGTCGCGATGCTCCCCATGGCGCTGGTGGGCCTCCACACGGCGATCGCCGCCGCCCTCCTGCTCAACCTCGCCGCCCTCGCCCTGGTCCTGCGCCTGCTCGCGGGCCGGGACTGGAAGCGGCACGGCTGGTACGGCGTCGGCCTCACCCTGTGCGTACTGGCCCTCTTCGAACCCCTGCGGGACACCATCAGCTTCGGCCAGGTCAACATCCTGCTGCTCGCCCTCGTCCTGGCCGACGCGCACCTCCTGGCGACCGGACGCGACCGCCGGGCGGGCATCGGCATCGGCCTCGCGGCGGCCGTGAAGCTCACGCCCGCGCTGTTCATCGGGCTCCTTCTGGTGACCCGCCGGTGGCGCGCGGCCGGGGTCGCCACCGCCGTGGCCGTCGGCGCGACCGGCCTCGCCGCGCTGGCCGCCCCCGACGCGTCACGCTTCTACTGGACGACCGCCCTGTGGGACACCACGCGCGTGGGACACCTCGACTACGTCTCCAACCAGTCCCTCCAAGGGGTCCTCGCCCGCCTCGGCGTCGACAGCAAGGCCGTGTGGGCGGCCGTCGTCCTGGTCGTGCTCGCCGTGTGGGTGTGGCGGGTGCGGCGCGCGGGGGAGTGGCGAACGGCGTTCGCATTGACCGGATTGACGGCCTGTCTGGTCAGTCCCGTGACCTGGGTGCATCACTTGATCTGGTTGATTCCGTCGTTCGTCGTGTTGATCCGATCCGGTCATGTACGGATCGCGTCAACTCTGTACGCCGTCATGTGCACCAGTGTCGTATGGATCTGGTTCCATGACGCGTCCGGCCTCGACGGGTTCCTCGGCAGCAACCTGTACGTGTGGATCACCCTCGGCCTCCTCCTGTGGCTGCCGACCGGTCAGCGCCGCCGCCCCGCGCGCAGCACCAGCGACACCCCGCCCGCCCCCAGCGCAGCCGCCCCGGCGATCATCGCGGCCTCCGGCCAGCCGGGACCCCCGTCCCCCGTCGGCGCGGCCGCCGCGACCGCCGCGTCCACGCCGGGACCCGGCCGGGGCCGTACCCGCAGCGCGTCCAGCGACCCCACCGCATCCACCCGCCCCGCCGCCGCGAAACCCCAGTCGAGCAGCTCCCGCGCCTCCTCGTAGACCGCGAACCCGCCCCCCGCCTGCGGGTTCATCACCGTCACCACCAGCGTCCTGCCCCCCTTGCGGGCCGCCGCGACCAGCGTGTTCCCGGCGTTGGAGGTGTAACCGTTCTTCACCCCCACGAGCCCCGGATAGCGGGCGATCCCGTCCTCCCCGGTCAGCAGCCGGTTCGTGTTCTCGATCTCGTACGACCAGCCGCCGCCCCCGGGGAACCGGGCCCGCGCGAGCCCGCAGTACCGCGCGAAGTCCGCGTTGCGCAGCCCCGCGCGCCCGAACACGGCCAGGTCGTACGCCGACGACACCTGGCCCGGAGTGTCGTACCCGTCCGGGGACAGCACGTGCGTGTCCAGCGCGCCCAGTGACCGTGCCTTGGCCTGCATGCGCCGTGCCGTCGTCTCCCAGCCGCCGTTCAGCGCGGCCAGGACGTGCACGGCGTCGTTGCCCGAGTTCAGGAACACGCCGCGCCACAGGTCGGCGACCGTGTACGTACGGCCCTCCGCGACGCCGACCATGCTGCTGCCCGCGCCGATGCCCTCCAGCTCCCGGGGGCTCACCCGGTGCCGGATGCCGGCGGGGAGGACCGGCAGGACGGTCAGCGCGAACAGGGTCTTCAGGGTGCTCGCCGGGGGCAGCTTGCGGTGCGCGTCGGACGCGGCGAGGACGGCCCCGCTGTCCGCGTCGGCGACGACCCAGGACAGGGCGGAGACACCGGGGAGCGCGGGGGCACCGGGGCGGGGGTGGACGTGGGTGCCGGGCCGGTGCAGCAGGGCGGGGGAGGGGGCGCCGGGGGTCCTCGGGCGATCGGGGGACGACGTCCGGTGCGGATCGGGGGTGCCCGGCCCGGCCGACGCGAACGCCGACGGCCCCGCCGTCAGGGAGACCAGGGCACACAGCGCGCAGGCCGACACGGCGGCGCGGGAGGAGAATCCGATCGTCATACGGTCAACGTAGAAACGATCTTGCGGATCGGCGTGCTGCCCGTGCCGATCGGGGGGTGGCGAGCACTCGGATGCCGTAGGGGGACGCGAGCGGCGGGGGTGCGCGGTGGCTACGCGCCCGGCAGCGTCGGCTGCACCTGCCGCAGGAACGTCGCGTTGTCCGGCGTCTTGCGCATCCGCTCCAGGAGCGTCTCCAGGCCCGTGCTGGTGTCGCGGGAGGCCAGGGCCCGGCGCAGGCCCCGGGTGGCCGTCAACTCGGCCGGGGTGAGGAGGAGTTCCTCGCGGCGGGTGCCGGAGGCGTACAGGTCGACGGCCGGGAACAGGCGGCGGGACGCGGGCTCGCGGTCCAGGCGCAGTTCCATGTTGCCGGTGCTCTTCAGCTCCTCGAAGTAGTAGTCGTCGGCCCGCGAACCCGTCTCGACCAGCGCGGTCGCCAGGATCGTGAGGGAGCCGCCCTCCTCCAGGGCGCGCGCGGCGCCGAAGAAGCGCTTCGGGCCGAGCAGGGCGGCCGCGTCGACGCCGCCGCTGAGCGTACGGCCGTTGCTCGGGGCCGCGTTGTTGTGGGCGCGGCACAGCCGGGTCAGGGAGTCCAGGAGGATCACGACGTCCTCGCCGGCCTCGACGAGGCGCTTCGCGCGCTCCACGACCAGCTCGGCGAGCGCCGTGTGCTGGCGGGCCGCCCGGTCGAACGTCGAGGCGTACACCTCGCCGCGCACCGAGCGGCGCATGTCGGTGACCTCCTCGGGGCGTTCGTCGAGCAGGAGGACCATCAGGCGGGCCTCGGGGTGGTTGCCCGCGACGGCCGCGGCGAGCTGCTGGAGCAGGACCGTCTTGCCGGTCTTCGGCGGGGCGACGAGCAGTCCGCGCTGGCCCTTGCCGACGGGCGCGAACAGGTCGGTGACCCGTCCGGCGAGCCCGGCGGCGGGGTGCTCCAGGCGCAGCCGCTCACGCGGGTGCAGCGGCGTCAGCTCGGCGAACTTGCGGCGCCGGGGCGCCTGTTCGGGCGTACGGCCCTCCACGGCGGTGACCTCGGTCAGGCCGCGCCGGTCGCGCAGGCCCTCCACGAGGTCGCCCTTGCGCAGGCCGTGGCGCCGGATCAGCGCGGCCGGGACCTGCGGGTCGTCCGCCTCGGGCAGGAGCCCGGGGCCCCGCAGGTGCCCCTTCCCGCCGCCGTCGACATCGAGGACGCCGGCCACGAGCCGGGTCGGGGGCTGCTGCTGGATCGGGGGGTGTTCGAGAGTGGTGGTCATGAAGGTCGGTCCTTTCGCGGACGGACGGGGCATGTGGCATGCGATGGGGAAGGAGATCGCCGCGAAGATGTCG
This sequence comes from Streptomyces sp. 4F14, assembly GCF_048159485.1. Classification (NCBI taxonomy): domain Bacteria; kingdom Bacillati; phylum Actinomycetota; class Actinomycetes; order Kitasatosporales; family Streptomycetaceae; genus Streptomyces; species Streptomyces sp. 4F14. The sequence continues at coordinate 162,881 of NZ_JBLRVY010000008.1, read as the reverse complement.
AGAGGCGACACGCGCTCCCGGCGGCGGAGAGACACCCCGGTTCACGGGGCGGAGAAGGAAGGGAAACCGCACCGGCGCCCACGATGGGGCGTACACAAGTGCTTCCCGCAATGTAACACTGGGGGTACCCGGGTCTGTCAACCCCGAATCAGCTCCGGAAATTCCCCGGGCCCCGTCACCTCTGGTCTCGCTGTGCGCAGCGAAGGCGCTTACCGTGCCGCGTCCGCCGCGATCTCCGTGAAGCGGGCCTCCATCGCGACCTGGAGAGCCTGGGCCGCCGACAACGGGCGGACCATCACCATGAGTTCGTCGATCTGGCCCGTCTCGTCGACGTGGATGAAGTCGCAGCCGGTCAGGTCGCGGTCACCGACACGGGCCGTGAAGATGAGGGCGTGGTCGGGGCCGGTGGTCAGCTCGCGTTGGTAGTGGAGGTCCTGGAAGACCTGGGCGACGGCCCGGAGGATCGCGGCGGTGATGGGCTTGCCCCGGTAGGGCTTGTGGACGACCGGGCTGGTGAAGACGACGTCCTCCGACAGGAGGGCGATGGCGGCCTCGATGTCGCCGGACTCGACTGCCTCACGAAACGCGCGCACGAGCATCCCCTCGGCTCAGGACAAGGACCGCCAGGATAGCTAGGCTGACCCGGATGTTCAGTCCCGAGGGCCCCCGTCTGCGTGAACTCGCCGTCCAGGCGCTGTCGTCCGTCGAGCACGGCTACGACCTGCTCGCCCCGAAGTTCGACCACACCCCGTTCCGTACGCCCGACTCCGTGCTCGACGCGACCGCGAACGCGCTGAGGGGGATGGGCCCGTACGGCGACGGGCTCGACCTGTGCTGCGGTACGGGCGCGGGGCTGGGCGTGCTCGGCGAGGTCTGCGGGAGCGTGACCGGCGTCGACTTCAGCGCGGGCATGCTGGAGCGGGCGAAGGAGCACGGCGCGCGGCTCGTGCGGGCCGACGCGAGGGCGCTGCCGTTCACCGCCGCGTTCGATCTCGTCGTCAGTTTGGGCGCGTTCGGGCATTTCCTGCCCGAGGAGCTGCCGGTCCTGTTCCGCCAGGTGCACACCGCGCTGCGGCCCGGCGGAACGTTCGCGTTCCCCGTCGGCGCCCCGCCCAGGGCGTCAACTCCCGCCTACTGGGCGCTCCTCGGCTTCGACGGCGTCATGCGGGTCCGAAACGCCCTGTGGCGCCCTCCGTTCGTGATGTACTACCGGACCTTCCGACTCGGCGACGTACGACGGGAGTTGGAGAGCGCCGGGTTCGGTGTGAGCCTGCGCGCGCTGCCGGAGTTCGGGACGCGGGACGACGGGAGCCCGAGGGCGCGGCTGGTCGTCGGTCACAAAGCGGCGGGACCGACCTCTCACAGAGCCGAGTAGACCGCTTCCACCAACGCCGACTTCCGCGGATCGTCGGCGATATGGGGCCCCATCCGGTTCATCACGTACCCCACCGACACCCCCGCCTCAGGGTCCGCGAGCCCGCACGACCCCCCGAACCCGTCGTGCCCGAACGCCCGCGGGTTCGGCCCGTACGCCCCGTGCGCCCCGCTGAGCCACAGCCCGAGCCCGATCTCCGTGTCCCGCCCGAGCTGCGCCCCGAGGACGAGGTCGCGGCAGGCGCCCTGCCCCTCGCGGACCCGCTCGACGGACGAGGCCGACAGCAGCCCCCGGTCGCCGGCGAGGAGCCCGTACAGCTCGGCGACGGCTCGCGCGGTGCCGTGGCCCCCGGCCGCCGGGATCTCGGCGGCACGCCAGGCGGCGGAGTTGGCGGCGGGTGCCCCGACCGGGGGGTTGGCGAGCGCGGCGAGGGCGACGGGGGTGAACGAGGCGAGCAGCGCGGACTGCTGGGTGCTCGTCAGGGCGGGCGGCGCGACCAGGTCGGCGGCTCGTCCGGCCTCCTTCTCGGGCAGCCCGATGGTGAAGTCGACGCCGAGGGGACCGGTGATCTCCTGTTCCAGGAAGGCACTTGGCATCAGCCCGGTGACCCGCCGGATCACCTCGCCGATCAAGTGGCCGAACAGCAGGGCGTGATACCCGGAGACGGTGCCCGGCTCCCACAGCGGCGCGGCCTCGGCGAGCCGGGAGACGGTCAGCTCCCAGTCGTACAACTCCTCGGTGCTGTGCGGCACTTGGAGGCCCGCGAGGCCCGAGCGGTGGGACAGCAGATGCCGTACGAGGACGCCCTCCTTGCCGTTCGCCGCGAACTCGGGCCAGTAGCGGGCGACTTCGGCGTCCAGGTCGAGGAGTCCGCGGTCGGCGAGGAGGTGGGCGCACAGGGAGGTGACGCCCTTGGTGGTGGACCAGACGTTGACGACGGTGTCCCGCTCCCAGGGGCGGGTGCGGGCGGCGTCGGCCCAGCCGCCCCAGAGGTCGGCCACCGGCTGCCCGGCCACGAACACCGCGACGGCGGCGCCGAGTTCGTCCCGCTCCCGGAAGTTCTCCTCGAACGCCGCGCGCACCGCGGCGAACCGGTCGTCGCAGTGGCCGTGCACCTCGGTCATGTGTCCTCCGCAAGGGGTCGGGAAGCCGGGCACCCAGAACGTACCGACCGGTCGGACGGAGGGGAAGGGGTGGCGAGGAAGGTGCGGTTCCGGAAAGGCCCCGCCGGCCGATCGTGTCGCCCAGATGTCATCCGCCCGTCACCCGACGGCCGCGCGCCGCCTCGTATCGTCATCGCACCCGATGTCGCTTTCGTCAGGTGTATGGAGGTATGGGTGCATGGGTCGTCCCGAGAGCCCGCTGGACCCGCAGGACGGCCCCGTCCAGCGGCTCGCGCACGAGCTGCGGGAGCTGCGCCGGGCGGCGGGCGGTCCGTCGTACCGGACGATGGGGAAGGCGGCGGGCTTGTCGGCGAGCACGTTGTCGCAGGCGGCGGCGGGGGAACGGCTGCCGACGCTCGCCGTCCTGCGCGGCTATGTGCTGGCCTGCGGCGGTGACCTGGCCGAGTGGGAGCCGCGCTGGAAGGAGGCCGAGGAGGAGACCGGCCGGGCGCCCGAGGCGGCGTGGGCGCCGTACCGGGGCCTCGCCCGGTTCGAGCCGGACGACGAGCACCTGTTCTTCGGCCGGGACCGGGTGGCCGACGAGCTGATGGAACTGGTCCGGGAGAACCGCCTGGCGGTGCTGTGCGGCCCCTCCGGGAGCGGCAAGTCGTCCCTGCTGAGGGCGGGGCTGATCCCCAGGCTGCGGACGGAGCGCCGGGCGAGCGTACAGATCCTGACTCCTGGAGCGACTCCGGCCACGACGTACGGCCACCTGTTCGAGGGCCCCGAGAGGGAACAGCGGCTGATCGTCGACCAGTTCGAGGAACTCTTCACCCTCTGCCGGGACCCTCGGGAACGTTCCGCCTTCATCGCCCTTCTGCGAACGGCCCGCGTCCTCATATCCGTCCGCGCCGACTTCACCGCCCGCTGCGCCGAACACCCCGCCCTCGCCACCGCCCTGCGCACCGCGAGCCTCGCCCTGGACCCGATGACACCCGAGGAACTCCGCGAGGCCGTGGTCGGCCCCGCCCAGCGCGCCGGTCTCATCGTCGAGCGCGCGCTCACCGCCCGCCTGCTGGCGGAGGTCCAGGGCGAACCCGGCGGACTCCCCGCGCTCTCGCACGCCCTCCTGGAGACCTGGCGCCGCCGCAGGGGCCGCATGCTGACCCTCGCCGGGCACGAGGCGGCCGGCGGGGTGGGCGGCGCCCTGGTCGCCACCGCCGAGGAGGTGTACGGCTCCCTGTCCCCGGCGCAGGCCCGCGCCGCCCGCCACCTGCTCCAGCGGATGGTCGTCCCGGGCGAGGGCGCCCCGGACACCCGCCGCCCCCTCACCCGCGCCGAACTCGCCCAGTGGGCCTGTCCCCACGTACCCGTCGTGCTGGAACGCCTCACCCGCGCGCGCCTGCTGACCGCCGACGAGGACGGGGTGCACCTCGCGCACGAGGCGTTGATCAGCGGCTGGCCGCGCCTGCACGGCTGGATCGAGGGCGACCGTGAGCGCCTGCTCCAGCACCGCGCGCTCGCCGAGGCGGCCCGCACCTGGCGCGAGCACGACCACGACCCCGGCGTCCTGTACCGGGGCACCCGGCTGGCCCGCGCCGAGGAACTCTTCCCGGACCACCGGGCCGACCCCGCGCTCACCGCCCCCGAGCGGGCCTTCCTGACCGCCGCCCTCGACGCCCGCGCGGCCGAGCGACGGGCCGCCGCCGGAGCCGTACGGCGGCACCGCGTCCTGACGGTGTCGCTGGCGGCCGTGCTCGCGGTCGCGGTGATGACGGGCGTCCTGGTGTGCCGGGCGAGGGACGAGAACGCGCTCCAGCGGACCCGGGACGCGGCCCGCCGGGTCGCCGCCGTGGCCGACGCGCTGCGCACCACCGACCCGCGCACCGCGCTCCTGCTCGGCGCCGCCGCCTGGCGCATCGCCCGGCTCCCGGAGACCCGCCGTGCCCTGCTCGGCTCCCTCGACCAGACGGAGACGGACACCTTCACCGACCCGGACCCCGGCGACAGCCGCGGCCGCGCCCTCCTCGACGACGGCCGCACCCTGCTGAGCGCGGCCGGCCGCACCTGGCGCACCTGGGACGTCACCGGCCACCGGCCCACCGGCTCGGGCCGCGTCCCGCCGGGCACGGTGACCGCCGCGGGGCCACTGCTCGCCGTCACCGGCGACGACCGGCGCGTACGCCTGTGGAACCCGGCCACCGGCCACTGGGCGGGCGGCCCCCTGACGGACGTCTCCGACCTGCGCTTCCCCCGCGACGGCGGCACCGTCCTCGTCACCGAGGGCGACCGGGTACGGCTGCGGTCGGCGGCCGACGGGCGCGTGCTGTTCCAGAGCGGGACCGTGGAGACGCCGCTCAGCGCGCTGAGCGCGGACGGGCGGCGCGCGGCCGTCTGCCCGTCCGGCGGGACCCCCCAGGTGTGGGACACCGCCACCGGGCACGCCCTGCCCGGCGCCTGGCGGCAGGACCACGTCTGCGACGGGGACCTCCTCGCCGTCGACGGCGACCGGCTGGCCGCCGCCACCGACGGCGGCATCCGCGTCTGGGACACGCGGACCGGCCGCCGGATCGCCGACGCCGACGACCCGGGCGTGCGGTACGCCGCCTTCAGCCCCGACGGCACCTTCCTCGCCACCGCCGACGCCGCCGAACTGCGCGTCTGGAGCCTCACCGACCCCACCGCCCCCGTCTTCCGCCACCCCCTCGACAACCAGCACCTCTACGGCGGCCTCGCCTGGGACGGCGCGAACCTGCGCTACCTGGAGGGCGGCACCGTCCACACCCTCGACCTCGCGGCGGCCGTCACCACCGTCCGGCACCCGGCGGCCGACACCCGCCTGAGCCCCGACGGCCGCACCTACGCCATCGCCCGCCGCACCGGCGACCACGAGACCTTCGCCCTGTACGCCACCTCCGACGGCCGCCTCCTGCACACCCTCCCGCCCCTCCCCGCCCCGCCGGACACCCTCCCCCTGCTCGCGTTCGCCCCCGACGGCACCCGCTTCGCGTACGGCGTCTCCGCGCCCGGACACGAGGCCACGGCCCAGCCCCTGAACATCTGGGACGTCCGTCTCGAACACCCCCTCACCACCCTCGACCTCCCCGGCGACCCGGTGCTCCGGATCGCCCTGGGCCCCGGCCTGTACGCCGCCAGGTCCGCGCCCAGCGGCGCCGTACGCGACGAGGTGTGGGACCTCGCGCGCGGGCGCCGTACCGGGGTGCTGGCCGGGGTGACCGCGAGCCACCTCGGGGCGCGGCCCGACGGTGGGCTGCTCGTCGGCGACGGCCGGCTGGCGGAGCTGCCCTCGGGCCGGACGGCCGCCCGCGACCTCGTGCAGGGCGACGAGGTCGGCGCGTTCGGCTTCACCGCCGACGGCACGCTGCTCGCCGTCGGCGACCAGACGGGCCGGGTCGACCTGTGGGACGGGGACGCGCGCCGCCGCGAGGGCATCCTGCGCGACCTCGGCTCCCAGGGCGTGACCGCCCTCGCGTTCAGCCCCGACGGCCGCACCCTCGCCGTCGCCGGGGACGCGGGCGGACTCCAACTGTGGGACGTGGCCACCCAGCAGCCCCTGGGCGGCCCGGTCACCACCCCCGGCGAGGAGATCGACTCCGTCGCCTTCTCCACCGACGGCACCACCCTGTACGCGAGCAGCGCCCACGTCCCCCTCCAGCGGTACGACGTCGACCCGGCGCGGGCGCTGGAGCGGGTGTGCGAGCGCGCCGGGGGCGTCGGCCTGACGCCGGCCCAGTGGCGGACGTACGTACCGGACGCGCCGTACCGGCGGATCTGCGGACGCTGAGGTGGCCCGCGCGTTAATGATCACAAAAGCGCAGGTCAAATAGTTGATCGGGGCAGGGGGACGGCTTTCCCAACAACTCCTTTGGCGGCGAGCGTCGCTGTCGGACACCGAGCCGGGTGACCGACAGATCCGACGACGCAAGAGGAGAACCCAGGGTGAAGACCGATCGCAGGAAGCGGCTGGCCGGCCTGCTGGCGCTGGGCCTGGCCCCGCTGGTGGTGCTGGCCACCCCCGAGATCGCTTCGGCCAACAGCCAGGAGTGCCTGGGCAACCACTACACCGAGCCGAACGCCGACATCGCCGGGAACTGGTCGACGAAGTACCAGACACGGACCGTGGCCGTGCAGCAGGCCCGCAACACCTGGCAGGACTGGGTGTGGCGGGGCGACAAGGAGCACCTCACCTACCGCTGCCCGACCAACGTGCCCAGCTGCACCTACGCCTGGTCGAAGTCGAAGACCACCGGCTGGAAGTACTCGGTCGGCATCAGCCTCAAGGTCCCCAAGGTCTTCAGCAAGACGCTCAGCGAGCTGGCCTCCATCACCCCGAACTACGAGCGCAACGGCTCCACCACCACCTCGTTCACCTGGCAGATCACCATGAAGCCGGGCCAGTACGCCGCGCCGATCCAGGTCGTCGAGCGCCGCTGGACGCAGGGCGTGTACGTCGGGATCTACCACTCGACCGGCAGGTCCTGCCTGCCGAGCCCGGGCGACGTCACGGCCAAGCCGCACTTCTACACCTGGTCCCCGAACGAACGCTGGGGCTCCTGGACCAGCAACATCGCCGTCCAGGACTACGGGACGTACCACGTCTGGTCCTGACCGGCCCGCCCCGAGGCACCCCGCCGCCCCCTCTGGCGGGGTGCCCACTCCCACCCAGGAACCGAACCATGCCCCTCTTCCCCCGTGCCGCCGCCGCGCTCGCCCTGTCGGCCTGCGCGCTGCTGAGCGCCTGCGACTCCCCGGCGTCCCCCGAGGCGTCCCCGGCCGTCGCACCCCCCTCACCGACGCCGTCGACGAAGACGCTGCCGCCGTCCCGCCTCTGCGCGGTCCTGACCGCCGACGCCGCCCGGCGCCTGGTCCCCGGCGCCCGCCTCACCGCCCAGGTCGCCCCCGACCAGGGCACCGCGCCGGACGTCTGCGCCTACACCTCCCCCGACGGCGACGCGACCGTCTCCCTCACCCCCGCCACCCGCGCCTACGCCGCCGAACTGGCCGCCGCCCACTCCCTGCGCGCCGACCCGGCGCCGGCCCAGATGAGCGGCGTACGGGTCGACGCGGTGAGCGGACTCGGGAAACAGGCGTTCCGGGAGACCGCCTTCCAGACGCAGACCCGGCAGCGGGTCACCTTCACCGTGTGGGACGCCGGTACGCGGGCCTGGGTGCTGACGTACGCGGTCGCCGCCGGCACCCCCGGGACACCGGGCGCCGTCGGCGACGACCCGGTGGTCCGCGTCGCGAAGTCGCTCAGCGTGCGATGAGCGTCCGCAGCCAGCGGAGCTTGACCTCTTCCTGGTACGGGCCGCCGCCCTCGTGGTCGTTGAAGTCGTACACCTCGATCTGCTTGTCCTCGTGCGCCCACGCGTTGAACGCCGCGAACACCGTCGACGGCGGGCACGTCTGGTCCTCCAGGGCCGCCGAGAACAGGGCGGGCGCGGTGGCGCGGGCGGCGAAGTGGACGCCGTCGAAGTAGGCCAGGGTGCGCTGGACGTCGGCGGCGCGGCCCCGGTGCGTCTTGAGGAACAGGCCGATCTCGCGGTACGGGTGCCGGTCCGTCAGGATCGCGGCGCGCGGGAAGTCGCACAGGAACGGCACGTCGGGCGCGGCCCCCGCGAGGTCCGGGACGAGGCCGGCGACGGCGATGCTGATGCCGCCGCCCTGGCTGCCGCCGAGGACCGCCGTGCGGGACGCGTCGGCCAGCGGGTGCGAGCGGGCCGCCTCCACCGCGCGCACGCCGTCCGTGAACACCCGCCGGTAGTAGTAGTTCTCGGGCGCGTCGATCCCGCGCGTCATGAACCCCGGGTACGCGGGCGCGGCGCCCACCGGGTCCGGGGTGCCGCCCCCGCCGCCCCAGGCGCTGCCCTGGCCCCGGGTGTCCATGATCAGGTGGGCGTGGCCCGCCGAGGCCCACAGGAGGTGCTCGTGGGGCAGGCCCCGGCCGCCGCCGTAGCCGACGAACTCCACGACCAGGGGCAGGGGTTCGGTGGTTCCGGCCGGGACGGTGAACCACGCCTTCACCGGGTGGCCGCCGAAGCCGGCGAACGTCACGTCGTACACGTCGACCGTCTTCAGGCCCGTGTCGAGCGGTACGAAACGGGCGTCCAGGTCGTGGTCCCGCGCGTCCTGGAGGGTCTTCGTCCAGAAGGCGTCGAAGTCCTGCGGAGCCACCGAGTCGCTGCGGTACTCCTGGAGTTCTTCGAGGGACAGGTCGAACAGGGGCATCGGGAAACCGCCTTCGGGGAAGTGGCCGGACGGGCTCACGGTACGTGGCGTGGGGGAGGGCCACCAGAGGCCGAAAGTTTTCGGTTCCCGCAGGTCATGCGGGGTTCAGGCCCGGCGGCGCGTCCAGCGGGGCTCCGTCAGGGTCCAGTCCCGTTCCCACTCCGCGAGCCGGTGCTTCAGCGCCGTACGCCGGAAGACCACGTACCCGACGACGAGGACCCCGGCCGTGCCGCCCGCCGCGCAGAAGGCGACCGAGAGGGACTGCTGCCACACCATCGCGTCGCTCGGCGGCGGGCGGACCCCGCGGCCCCGGGAGTCGAGCCAGACGTCGACCCGGTCGCCGGTGCGGGTGCCCGCCGGGACCGGGGCCGTCACCGTACGGGGCTGCCCGCCCGGCGGGGTCCAGCGGACCGCCACCCGGTACGACTGCTCGCGCCCGCTCGCCGAGGACGGGGTGTCCGGGACGCGGCCGACGACCTCGGCGTGGACCTCGTGGCGTTCGGAGCGCAGCCGGTCGGCGACGGACCGGCCCTCGCGCTGCGCCCACACCCCCGCCAGGGCGCCCGCCAGCGGCGCGGCCACCAGCAGCAGTACCGCCAGCGCCAGCACCGTCCACCCCTCGACGACGTCCGACGGGCGGCGCAGCGGGTTGCTCCGCCAGCGCCAGCCGCGCACCCGGGTCCGTGTACGAGCGCCCATACTCCTGTCGTACCCCGTTCGGAGGCCCTTCCCGCACGAAACGGGCTGTATGGCGCGAATCAACCGCCGAAAGGCCCGTCGAGGGCGGCCCACTGGAGCAGCATGATCGTCTTCCCGTCGGCGATCCGCCCGTCCCGGACCATGGCGAGGGCCTCGGTGAAGGGGAGTTCCAGGACGTCGATGTCCTCGCCGTCCTCCTCCAGGCCGCCGCCGGCGCCCGTGCGGTCGGCGGGGGTGTAGGGGGCGGCGTAGAAGTGGAGGCGTTCCGTGACCGAGCCGGGGCTCATGTAGGCGTCGAAGACGTGGGTGAGGGGGCCCAGGGTGACGCCGAGTTCCTCGGCGGCCTCGCGGCGGATCGCGGTCAGCGGGGTGTCGTCGTCCAGGAGCCCGGCGGCGGCCTCGACGAGCATGCCGTCGGGGTGGCCGTTGACGTAGGCGGGGTAGCGGAACTGGCGGACCAGCAGGACGCGTCCGCGCTCGGGGTCGTAGGGCAGGACGGCGGCGCCGTTGCCCCGGTCGTACGTCTCGCGCTGCTGGGTGACCCAGCGGCCGTCCCGGCGCCGGTAGTCGAAGGTGGTGCGGCGCAGGACGTGCCAGCCCTGGGAGGTCAGCTCCACGTCGCGGACCCGGACACCCGGGTTGCGGTCCAGGTCGCGGCCCGCGCGGTCGAGGCGGGTGCGGCCGCGGTGGTCGGGGGTGTCGACGCCGGGTCGGGGGAGTTCGGGGGTCATGGCGCGCTACAGTACACGCAGAAACGTGCAAGAACAGGAGACAACGTGCATGCTGGCTGCTGAACGGCGCGACCATCTGCTGGCCCTGCTCGCCCGTGACGGCAAGGTCGTCGCCAAGGACGTGGCCGCCGGGCTCGGCATCTCCGAGGACAGCGTCCGCCGCGACCTGCGCGACCTCGCGGCCGAAGGGCTGTGCCAGCGGGTGTACGGGGGCGCGCTGCCCGTCTCCCCGGCCCTCGCCGACTACACGGCACGCCAGAGCGTCACCCCCGACGGCAAGCGGAGGGTCGCGGCCGTGGCCGCCGCCCTCGTGCGGCCCGGCGCCGCCGTGATCCTGGACGGCGGCACCACCGCCCTCGCCGTCGCCCGCGCCCTCCCGCCGGCTCTGGACTGCACGGTCATCACCCACAGCCCGACCGTCGCCGCCGCGCTCCTGGAGCACCCGTCGGCCGAGGTGTTCCTCCTCGGCGGCCGGATCTTCAAGCACTCGGCGGTGGCCTGCGGGGCCGCCGCCGTCGAGGCCGCGCAGAACGTCTCCGCCGACCTGTGCCTCCTCGGCGTCACCGGCGTCCACCCCGAGGCGGGCCTCACCACAGGGGACGCGGAGGAGGCCGCGATGAAACGCGCCCTCGCGGCGCGGGCCGCCGACACCTACGTCCTCGCGTCCTCCGAGAAGATCGGCGCCGCGTCCCGGTTCCGGGTCCTGCCCTGGGAGGACGTCGACGGCGTCATCACCGACGCCGACCCCCGCCACCCCGTCCTCGAACAGCTCGGCGCGCTCGGGGTGGAGGTGCTGGCGGGCTGAGCTTCAGGAGCGGCTGCGGGCCCTGGCGAGCACCCGCAGCGCCTTGAGCGGCGACGGGTTCGCCGAACCCCGCAGGAGGCCGGCTCCCTGGGCGAGGGCCGCGTCGGCGGTGAGGAGCTCGATGTCGATCAGAGCCAGGAGGAGAGGGCGGTAGGGCGCGGGGGCGAGGTGGGGGAGCCGGGCCGCGTCGCGCAGGTCGGCCCGTGCCCGGGTGACCTCGTGGGTCACCAACTCCCGTACGGCGTCCGTCTCCTGGCCCGCCCTCAGCTCGTCCTCCGTCAGCGAGAACCGTTTCAGGGTCTCGGCCGGGATACCGTGCCGCCCCTCGCGCAGGTCCTCCGCGAGGTCGTTGACGAAGTCGAGGCGCTGGCTGCCGTCGATGAACGTCCGGCAGGCGGCACGGAACGCCCGGTCGTCGCCCTCGGGCCCGACGAGGGTCGCGATCAGCAGGAACGCGGGCAGGACATAGGCGTCGACGTACGCCTGGTAGTCGGCCTCGGTGGCGAAGCCGGTGAAGTCGAGTTCGGCGGGGGCGGCGGCGAGGAACGCCTCCAGGACGTCCCGCAGCCGGGGCCGGGCGCCGACGGTGTGCAGCAGCGCGCGCAGGAGCGGGTCGTCGCTGGTGCCGCTGTGCAGGGCCGCCCGCACCCGGCGCTCCCAGTCGGCCCAGGCGGCGCCGCGCCGGTCGCGGGGGCCGGTGTCGAGGAGGCCGTCGCTGTGGTGCATGAACGCGGTGGCCGCCATGACGTGCGGCAGGACCGGCGCGGGCAGCAGCAGCCGTGCGGCCAGGTACGAGGCCCGGCGGTACCGGGCCACCGTGCGCCGCTGCTCGTCGTAGTCCCGCCGCAACCCGGGCTCCCGTACGCCTGCCGCGTCCAGGCTCCGCTTCCACGTGCTCACGCGGTGATCGTAGACCGGCCCCGGGCGGAGTGGTTCAGCCGGTGAAGACGGCTTCCGGCCGGTCGCGCTTCTCGTGCAACTCCCAGTACAGGGGCGCGATCTGCTCGGGGGTGGCCGAGGGGAAGCCCGCGGGGCCGTTCTCGCCGATCCAGGTGGCGATCGCGACGTGCGCGGCGAAGATCCCGGTGTCCGCCAGCTCGTTGTGCAGGTTGATCACCCAGTTCCGCAGCGCCCCGCCCGCCGCGTTGACGTTGCCGAACATCGGCACCGGGTCGATCGAGCCGCCGCCGCTGGTGAACAGCAGCGTCCCGGCGCCGGCCTCGCGCATCGCGGGCAGGACCGCGCGGGTCGCGGCGACGGCGCCGTAGAAGGTGTACTCGATCTGCGGCTGGAGGTTGTCGACCGTGACCTCGCTGGGCGCGGCCGTGGTGAAGCCGGGGACGGGGGAGTGGGGGGCCGGCGAGTACTCCAGGACGTCGATCGAGCCGAAGCGGGCGCGGGCGGCGTCGAGGGCGGCGGTCAGGGAGTCGCGGTCCAGGACGTCGGCGGGGAACGCGGCGGCGGTGACGCCGTCCTTCTCCAGCTCGGCGACGAGGCCGTCCAGTTTCTCGGGGGTGCGGGCGAGGAGGGCGACGTCGTGGCCGCGGGTGCCGAAGGTGCGGGCGATGGCCAGGCCCATACCGGGGCCGGCGCCGACGATGGCGAGCGTGGGCATGATCAGGACTCTTTCCGGACGGAGAATAAGTGGAACGGGTGGCCCGTTTCCTGTCGTCAGCGTAACACCGTAAGTGGGCCGCCTGTTCCACTTCGCTAGGATGGGGGCATGACACCGACCGCAGAACCCGGCGAAGGCCCCGGGGACGGCACCGGGCTGCGCGCCGACGCCGAGCGCAACCGCGACCGCGTCCTCGCCGCCGCCCGCCGCCTGTACGCCACCGAGGGGCTCCGGGTCTCCATGGCCGCCGTCGCCCGCGAGGCCGGCGTCGGCAAGGCCACCCTCGCCCGCCGCTTCGCCACCCGCGAGGACCTCATCACCGCCGTCTTCGCCGACCGCATGGACGCCTACGCCGCCGCCGTCCGCACCTCCCTCGCCGACCCCGACCCCTGGCGCGGCTTCACCGGCTACGTCGAGGCCGTCTGCGCCATGCAGGCCGCCGACCGGGGCTTCGCCGACGTCCTCACCATGACCTTCCCCGCCGCCAAAGCCCTGGAGGCCGCCCGCGCCGAGGCGTACGACGGCTTCGTCACCCTCATCGCCCGCGCGCAGGCCGCGGGGAGGCTGCGCGCCGACTTCGTCCCCGAGGACCTCGTCCTGCTCCTCATGGCCAACGCGGGCGTCGTCGCCGCGACCGCCGACGCCGCCCCCGACGCCTGGCGCCGCCTCGTCGGCCACCTGATCCGCTCCTACGCCGCCCCCGACGCGCCCCTCGCCCCGCTGCCCGAGAGCCCGACACCCACCGCCCTCTACCGGGCCACGATCCTGCTCGGCCGGCCGCACACGTGACCAGGGTGGCGGCCCTGGTTCCCTCGCGTCAGCCGCCGGTCCGCGTCACCGAGTCCAGCAGCCACCGCACGCGGCGGGCGGCCCTCAGCCTGCTGCCCAGGGTCGCGCTCGCCGTCACAGCTCCAGGACGTCCCGGGTCCGCACCGCGGCGCCCGTCTCCATCGAGCGGTTCGCGGCCAGCCCCGTGACCAGGGAGCGGGCCCCGGCGACCGCGTCCGCCGCGCGGTGCAGGGGGTCGGGGAGGGGCTCGCCGAAGAGGTCCGCGAGCATCCGGACGTCGCCGCCGCCGTGTCCGCCCTCACCCGACGGCACCTCGACCTCCCGGGGCTCCGCCCAGAACGGCCGCAGCAGGAGCCGCGTACGGCCCGCCGTGTCCTCGGCCTCGGTGCCGTGCGGGACGCCGGCGGAGCCCCGGGCGGGACGCCGGGTCCAGGTGGACTCCTCCACCAGCAGTTCCAGCCGCCCGGCGCTGCCGTTGAAGGCGACCCGGTACCCCTCCCAGGGGGAGTACGCGGTCAGGTGGTATGTCAGGGAGGCGCCGGTGGCGTAGCGGACGAGGACGGCCATGTCGTCCTCGATCGTGACACCGGGCGCGAACACGTTCCGGTCGCGGTGGTAGCCGTCCTCCGCCTCCGCGTCCAGGTACAGCGCGCGCAGGAGCGGGGAGTCGGCGAGGTGCACCGCGAACGGGTCGCCCTCGGCCTCCGGCGAGCCGTGCGCACGGTCGTATCCCCGCGAGAGCCCCCGCCGCCCGCCCGCCTCGTCGCCGTAGAAGAACAGGCCGCCCTGCGCGTACACCGTCTCCGGGTGCGTGCCCAGCCACCAGTTGACCAGGTCGAAGTGGTGGGTCGACTTGTGCACCAGCAGGCCGCCCGAGTTGGCCTTCTCCCGGTGCCAGCGGCGGAAGTAGTCGGCGCCGTGCCGCAGGTCGAGCAGCCACTCGAAGTGCACCGACCCGACCTCCCCGACCGCGCCGCCCGCCAGCAGCTCCCGTACGGCCGAATGGACCGGGTTGTAGCGGTAGTTGAAGGCGACGCGCACCTCCCGCCCGGACCGCTCGCGCGCCGCGAGGATCCGGCGGGCCCGGTCCGCGTCCGTCGTCATCGGCTTCTCCGTGACGACGTCGCACCCGGCCTCCAGTGCCCGCACGATGTACTCGTCATGCGTCCGGTCCACGCTGCACACCACGACCAGATCGACCCGCTCGCGCCGCAGCATCGCGTCGAACTCCGCGGCCGGGTACGCCGGTACGGGAGCGCGGCCGGGGTGCTCCTCGGCGAGCCACGCGTTGTGGACCGCCATCCGGCGGGAGTTGACGTCGCAGAAGCCGACCAGCTCGTACCGGTCGGCGTACGGGCCGGCCAGCGCCCGGGTGAACAGCCGGGCGCGGGAGCCGAGTCCGACCACGGCGGCTCGGCGGCGTGCGGTCCGGGACGGCATGCGGTTCTCCGTTCTGCGCCGCTTCTCGCACGGTGACCCGCACATCCCGAGATTTTCACCCCGTCCGGCCTTGGTCAACATCAGCTCCCTGCCACGGACGTCCGGAAACCCACCCCTCGTACCGACTCGATGCGCACCGCCCCGTCGAGCTTGCGGCGCAGGACGGACACGTGGGCGTCCAGGGTCCGGGTCGAGCCGTACCAGTTGCTGTCCCAGACCTCGGACATGATGGTCTCGCGGGTGATGAGTTCGTCCAGCCGGGTCGTGAGGAAGGCGAGGAGGGTGAACTCCTTGGGGCGCAGGGGGACTTCGGTGCCGTCGAGGTGGACGCGGCGGGCGGGCCGGTGGATGGTGAGGCGGCCGTAGGTGTCGGGAGCGGTGGTGGTGCGGGGCGGGTGCGGGGGGTGGCGGCGGCGGTGGACCGCCCGCATGCGGGCGACGAGTTCGCGGATCCGGAACGGCTTCACGACGTAGTCGTCCGCGCCGAGTTCGAGGCCCACGACCTTCTCGGTCTCGGTGTCGCGCCCGCTGACGATGACGATCGGCACGTCGCCGCGCGCCCGCAGCTCCTGGCAGACGTCGAGTCCGTCGATGTCGGGCAGGCCGAGGTCCAGCAGGACGATGTCGGGTTCGGCGGCGGTCAGGGCGGCGTGCCCGGTGGGGGCCCAGGTGACGTGGTAGCCCTGCCGGGCCAGGCCGCGCCGTACGGCGTCGGCGGTGTCCTGGTCGTCCTCGACGAGCAGTACGTGCACGGGGTTCTCCTCAAGCTGCGTCGGCGAGGTCACGGGGTGTTGAAGCCCGCCTTTGTCATCCGGTACGCCAGCTCGCGCAGCGCGTCCGGGGAGTCGTCGAGCAGGAGCAGCCCGAACGAGCCGGTGCCGAGCACGTCGAGGAGGTTGCGGAGCTGTCCCGGTTCCTCGTCCGTGAGGAGGAGCGCGGCGTCGCGCAGCACGAGGGTCACGGGGTCGGCCGGCGTGTCCAGGCACTCCTCGAACGAGCCCCAGGTGAAGGCGAAGTCCGCCGGGAAGCCGAGGACGTCGCCCCACTCGCCGAAGAGGCCGATCGTGGTCCGGCAGCGGGTGCCCCTGACCTCCAGCGCCGGCGACGGCACGGTGTCCAGCGCGGGCAGTGGGCGCAGCCAGGAGGTCAGGGGGCGGTTCGTCGCGGAAGGCACGGTGGTTCCTCGGGGTCGTCGCGCAGGCCGGCGCGGACCGGACGCCCGCGCCCACCCGAGGACATCAACCGAGTGTGTCGGCGGTCCGGCGATGACGTCACAGGTTGCCGAAGGAAACGACATACGGCCGGACAGCGGGGCGCACCCCTCAGCCGAGCGGGTCCACGAACTCCAGCAGCAGGTCCGTGACCTCCTCGGGCCGCTCCTGCTGGAGCCAGTGCCCGGCCCCCGCCACGTACCGCTTGGGCAGCGGCAGTGACGCGATGGCCTCAGCCATCCCCGGCAGCGCCCGCGCGGGGTCGCGGTCGCCGACGGCGTAGAGGGCGGGGGTGCGGACGGTCGCCCCCGCCCAGGCGGCGGTGAGTTCCCAGGTCAGGTCGAGGGCCCGGTACCAGTTGAGGGGCCCGGTGAAGCCCGAGGTCTCGAAGGCGGCCGTGAAGACGTCGAGGTCGGCCTCGGTCAGCCAGGGGGAGGGGGCGGGCGGGTCGGGGAGGCGGTCCACCAGGTCCGTGCCGGGCGGGATCATCATCGGCTTGGGCGCCGTACGGTTCGCCGGGTTGTCGCCGGAGAGGTTGTGGAACATGCGGCGCAGGGTCGTGCGGGGATCGCGCCCGTACTGGGCGTCGGCGACGCCGGGTGCCTCGAAGTGGTTCCAGTAGTAGTGGCCCGCGTACCGCTCGCGCGTCGTACGCAACGGCGGTGTCCCGCCCCGGTAGTCGGGCGGCACACTGAGGCCGGCGACGCCGCGCACGACGTCGGGGCGCAGCAGGGCGGTCTGCCAGGCGACCAGGGCGCCGAAGTCGTGGCCGACGAGGACCGCTTCGCGCTCCCCGAGGGCGTGGAGAAGACCGACGACGTCGCCGACGAGGTGGAGCATCGTGTAGTCGCCGACGGACGCGGGGCGGTCGCTGTCGCCGTACCCGCGCTGGTCGGGGGCGACGACGCGGTACCCGGCGGCGACGAGGGCGGGGATCTGGTGGCGCCAGGAGTACCAGCACTCGGGGAAGCCGTGCAGGAGCAGGACCAGCGGCCCTTCGCCGGCTTCCGCGACCTGGAGGCGGACGCCGTTCGTTTCGATGAACCTGTGCGTGATCATGGGTTCGTCCTCACTTGGCGGAACACGTCTCGGCCGGAGCCGGCTTGCTCGGGGCCCCGGCGGCTCCGGCGGCCTCGTGCCGGGCGAGCCCGATGGTCCGCAGACCGAACCAGGCGACCGGCGCGATCAGCGCGAGTCCGGCGGCGCCCAGCCCGAAGCTGAGCGTGAACTGCGAGGCGGCCGGCAGCCCCGGCGCCTTCGGCAGGCTCCGGGACGCGAGGACCGTCGTCACCACCGCGCTGCCGATCGCGCCCCCGGCCGAGCGGGCGATGGAGTTGATGCCGTTGGCGATGCCCGTCTGGTGGCGGGGCACGCTGGCGACGGTGATCGCGGGCATGGCGGCGTAGCCGAGGCTCCCGGCGGCACCCATGAGGACGCTGCCGAGGACGACGGACACGGTGTGCCGGTGGTCGAGGGTGATCCACCCGAAGCCGGCCGTGCCGAGCAGCGAGGCCAGCAGGAGCACCGCGCGCGGGCCGTGCCGGGTGACGAGCCGGCCTCCGACCGGGGCGAGCAGCAGGGCGATCAGAGACACGGGCAGCAGATAGACGACGGAGGCCCGCAGCACGCTCGCCCCGAAGCCGTATCCGGCGACCTCGGCAGGGATCTGCGCCAGGGCGGACACGGCGACGAACAGCGCGAACATCCCGAACCCGACCAGCAGTCCGACGATGTTGGAGAGCAGGACCGGCGGGTGCGCGAACATTCGCATGTCGACCAGCGGTTCGGACACCCTCAGTTCGATCAGCACCCATACGGCGCCCACCACGACCGCCCCGGCGAAGCAGCCGACCGTCCGCGCGGAGGCCCACCCCCACTCGTGCCCCTGCGTGATGGGCAGCAGGAGCAGCACCAGGGTCCCGGCGAGGGCGAGTGTGCCGGGGACGTCGGTGCGGCCCTCGGCGCGGTGGCGGGTGGCCGGGACCAGGGCGACGACGGCGACCAGGGTGAGCACGGACAGCGCGGTCGTCAGCCAGAACACGTCCCGGTAGTCGGGGTCCGTCCCGGAGGTCATCAGCCCCGCCGCGACCAGCGCGATACCGCTGCCGAAGGCGAACGCGCCGCTGACCGCCGCCATCGCGCCGTGCAGCCGCTCGGGCGGGATCTCGTCGCGCAGGATCGACAGCGCCAGCGGGAAGATCGCTGTCGCCGCGCCCTGGAGCGCCCGTGCCGTGATCAGCCAGGGCAGGGAGTGCGTGGTGGCGGCCAGCACGGTGCCGGCGATCAGGACGGCCAGGACGGCGACGAGGGTGGACTTCTTGCCGTGCTGGTCGCCGAAGCGGCCCAGGACGGGGGTGAAGACGGCGGCCGACAGCAGGGTCACGGTGGTGACCCAGCCGGCGCCCGCCGAGGTGGTGTGCAGGCTGCTCTGGATCAGACCGAGGATCGGTACGACGAGGGTCTGCATCATCGACACGAGCAGGGAGGCCAGGCCCAGTGTGAGGACGACGGTTCTTTCGGTGGACTTGCCCATGGGGGTGGGCTCCTTCGGCAGGTCACGGGGGATGCTTGAGAACGTCGATGGATGAGGTCCTCAAGTAAATGTGTCGCCGACAGTAGGCAGGGATGCTTGAAGTCGTCAAGCATCGACCTCTTCAAGCAGTTCCGGTAGGCTCTGGCCCCATGACTGCCTCCGTGTCCGCCCCCTCCAAGGTCGAGCTGCTGGAACTCCTCTCCTCGGTGGGCGGCGCGGTCTGCCAGGACTTCGCCGCCGCCGCCTCCCCCCACGGCCTCACCCACATGCAGGTCAGGGTCCTCACCCACGTCCACCGCGACCCGGCCTCGATGCGAGGGATCGCCGAGGCCCTCGCCTGCGACGCCTCCAACATCACCGGCATCGTCGACCGCCTCGAAGCCGCCGGCCACGTACGCCGCGAGGTGAGCCCCACCGACCGCCGCGTGAAGAACGTCATCGCCACCGACGCCGGCCGCGCCGTCCTGCGCGCGATCCGGGGCACGATGCAGGCCCACGTCGCCGTCGACACCCTCTCGGCGGAGGAACGCGCCCTGCTGCACGGCCTGTTGGAGCGGATGCGCCCGGCGCTGAGCGGTGCGGCGGCGAAAAGCTGACGGCACGGCGAAAGGGGTGGGCACCGGGACGCGTCCCGGTGCCCACCCCCGCGTACGGACCGGTCGTCAGCCGAGCAGCTTCGCCGCCAGCGTGCCCGCGTTGTACGAGCCCCAGCCGGTCGTGAAGTCCCAGCCGGACGCCGCCGAGTAGGCGCCGTTGCTGCCGCTGGTGACGTCGTGGAAGCCGGTGCCGTTCGCCGCGTACAGGGACGGGTTGGCGAAGCCGAGGTTCGCCTTGCCCGCCGCCGACGCCTGCTGGTTGTACAGGGCCGCGAAGGCCGCCCACTCCGGGGCCGCCGCGCTGGTGCCGCCGACCGAGGACCAGGAGCCCTGCGAGTAGATCGAGACACCCGGCGTCGGGTTGGCGTGCGCCGCGACGTCCGGGACCTGCCGGAAGCCGCCGCCCGCGCTCTTCTGGACGGACGTCTGCCAGCTCGGGATCTTGAAGACGGACGACTTGCCGCCACCGCCGCCGGACCAGGCCACCTCCTTGCTGAAGGCGTTCGCCGAGGTCACGGTCAGCCGCGTGCCGCCGACCCCGGTGACGTACGGGTCGCTCGCCGGGAAGTCCACGGACGTACCCCCGTCGCCCGCGTCGTCCGAACCGTCGTCACCGGACGCGGCGTAGAAGCCGAGCCCCTGCGCCGCGCCCGCCTTGAACACGGCGTCGACGGCGTTGATGTTGGACGTGGTGCGCGCCGACTCCGCCGCGCCCCAGCTGATGGACGTGGTCGGGATGCCGCTGTCGACGATCGCCTGGTACGTGTCGACCTCCCCGGCGTCCGAGTTGGGCCCCTCGAAGACCGTCACGTTCGCCTTGGGCGCGATGGCGTGCAGGACCTCGATGTCGAGTTCGACCTCGACCTGCCCGTCACCGAGCGCCCCGGAACCGCCGTCCACCTTCTGCACGGTCGGCGCCGGCGAACCCAGGCCGTAGTTCGTGTCGTACTTCGTGATGTTGGACTGCTGGAACCCGTCGAACTCCAGCAGCGCGATCTTCTGCCCGCTGCCGGTGTACGTGCCGGACACGTTGTAACCGCCCTTGAGCTGCGCCGGCGTGTAGCCGCCGCCGGGACCGTCCTTCGGGGAGACCGTGCGCGAGATCGCCTGGTGGTGGAGCTGGGTACGGTTGTTGAGGCCCGCGACGTCGCTCACCAGGGAGGCGATGGCCGAAGGCAGCGTCGGCGCCGAGGAGTTGGCGTAGAAGGTGCGGCCGGTCGCCGCGTCCTTGTACGTCGCCAGCTGGGTGCCGAACGCCTTCTGGAGCTGGGCGGCCGTGCCGCTCGCGTCGACCAGGAGGTTGCCCGCGTGCACCTTGTCCACGGTCAGGCCCTGCGAGCGCAGGTAGTCCCTGACCTGCTTCACCTCGGCGTCGGTGCGCCCGAAGCGGGCCGCGAACTGAGCCTTCGTCAGGTAGTGGCCGTACGCGCTCGACTTCGGGTCGCTGACCTTCGCGACGAACGTGTCCAGCGCGCTGCCGCCTCTCGGCGTCAGGCTCACCGCGACGGATATCCGCTTGCCGGAGGCCACCTGGCCCGTGCGGGCCGCGTCGTGGCCGAGGCCCTGGAGGACGTCACCGGTGATCGCGGCACGGGCCGTGTGCGGGGCGTCCGCCGCGTACGCGGCGGGGATCGCGGCGGTGAGGAGAGCCGGGACGGCGACCAGACCGAGCAGTTTCAGACGTGACTTCACCGAGTCCTCCGGGGAGTGGGGGATGTTCCGGAAGCGGAACGGCTTCACCGTAGGAAGACCCGGCCACCCCTCATAAGCGGGGGAACCCTTGCGTCACGTGTTAACGGCTGATGTCACGTCAACGCCTTGTACCGAAACGCCGGTTGTGGGTACGGCTCGGCTGACTCAGCGTCACCGGGGGCACGACCCGCTCGTCGTCGGGGGCGTCCACCGCCGCGCCCGACGCCAGCACGGCGACCGCCATCGCGTGCGCCAGCGCCGTCCGCGACCGCACCCCGACCTTGCGGTACACCCGCGACAGCGTCCCCTCCACGGTCTTCACGCTGATGAACAGCTTCGCGGCGACCTCCCGGTTGGTGGCCCCGCCCCCGACCAGCTCCGCGATCCGCGCCTCCGTCGGGGTCAACGCCGGCCCCTCACCGCGCTCCCCGGCATCCAGCCTGGCCAGCTCCTCCCCGGCCCGCACCGCCAGCGGCGCCGCCCCGATCCGCTCCGCCGTCTCCAGCGCCTCCCCGAGCACGGCCCGCGCCGCACTCCGATGCCGGGCCCGCCGCTCGACCGTCCCGAGCGCGATCAACGTACGCACGAGGTCCACCGGCAACGACAGCCGCCGCAACCGCTCGACGGCGACACGGAGTCGGACGACACCGTCGCCCGCCCGCCCGAGCCCGGCGGCGCGCAGCCCCTCGGCGCGTTCCAGGGCGGCGAGGGCGCTGCCCGGCCCCTTCCCCGGCACCCGCGCCCGAGCCTCCTCCAACACCACCCCCGCCTCCTCGCTCTCCCCGAGCACCACCAACGCCTCCGCCAGGTCCGCGTACCAGTGCAGCAGCGGCGGGTCGGCGGCTCCCATCGCCGTGCCGAGTTCCCGTACCCGCTGGAGCGCCTCGACGGCCGCCGCAGCGCCGCTCGGGTCGCCGGTGAGGAGGCCGGCCTGGCCGAGGACCGCGAGGGCCCGGACCAGGAACAGCCGGTCGCCGTCGGCCTGCGAGGCGTGCACCGCCTCTCCGGCGAGGCGGCGGGCCTCGTCGGCGGTGCCGCCCGCGGTCGCCGCGAGGGCGCGGGCGTACAGGACGGGGGCGGTTTCCGCGCTCACCTCGCAGCGGGCGGCGGTGGCCAGGGCCTCGCGGCACTCCCCGGACCGCACCTGGATGCGGGTCAGCGCGACCAGGGTCGCCGTCACCTCCTCCACCCCGGCGACCTCGCCGATCGTCGAGAGGAGACCGGCGACCTGAGTGCGGGCCTCGCCGACCCGGTCGGAGTCCAGGGCGAGGATCGCCCGCATCCGGATCAGGCCCCAGCTGTCGGGACCGCTGCCGTGGCCGCCGGTCAGCGTGAGCGCCTCGTCGATCGCCTCGCCGGCCGCGAGCGGCTCACCGGCCAGGGACAGCACCCGGGCGAGCGTGGCGAGCGCTCCGACGCGGGTGTCCGTGTCGCCGAGCGCGGCGGCCCGGCGCGCGTGCCGGGCGGCCTCGGTCAACTCCCCGCACAGCAGGCCCCGTACGGCGGCCCAGTGGTGCAGCCACCCTTCGGCCTCCGCGTCCCCGGCCGCGTCCCGCAAGCCGTCCTCGATCAGGTCGTGGGCGCCCTCCAGGGCCTGGCCGGCGTTGCGCAGCAGCACCACGCGCGCCCGCGCCCGCTGCCGTGCGTCCCCGGACCCGGTGAGCACCTCCTCGGCGGCCTCGCCCGCTTCCGTCTGCCGTCCGGCGTCGCAGGCGTATCCGGCGGCGGCCAGCAGCCGTTCGGCGCGCTCGGCGGCGCGCGCGTGCGGGGTGCGGTGCGCGGCGAGGCGGGCCAGTTCGAACGCCGCGTCGGGCTCCCCGCGCCCGCGCGCGTGCTCCGCCGCCGACTCCAGGGTGCGGGCGGGGTCCTCGTCCTCGTACGGGCGCGCGTGCGCGAGGTGCCGGGCGCGCTCCACGGGGTCGGTGACCGCGCCCGCCAACAGGGCGTGCGCCTCCCGCCGTTCGGACGCGGACGCGTCGGCGTAGACGGCCGCCCGTACGACGGGGTGCGCGAACCGTACGACCCCGTCGGCACCGGCCGCTGCGAGCCCGGTCGCCGGGTCGTCGAGCCCGGCGGCCCGCAGCACGGTGAGACTGGGCCGCTCGGCGGCGCTCGCGACGAGCAGGGTCCGCCGCACGCCCTCCGGCACCCCTGCCAGCAGCCGGGCGCGCAGCCCCCGGGGGACGTCCAGGACCGGCCCGAGCGGCACGGAGTCCCGTAACTCCAGCGCGTACGACGGATTCCCGGCGGCGGTCTCCTGGACCGCCCGCAGCACGTCCGGCGCGGGCCCGTCCCCCACGACCCGGGCCACCTCCCCGTACGACAGCGGCCCCACCCGCAGCACGGCCGTACCCGGCGGACAGCACCCCGGCCGCCGGGGCCGCTCCCCGTCCGCGACCCGCTCGGCGGCCACCACCCGCAGCCCGAGCCCGCCCACCCGGCGCACCACGAACGCCAGCACCCCGGCGCTCTGCGCGTCGAGCCACTGCACCCCGTCGACGCCCAGCAGCACGGGCCCCTCGGCGGCCAGCACCCGCAGCACGTCGAGCACGGCGACCCGTACGGCCAGCCGGCCCCGCCCGTCCTGCGGCGTCTCGCTCCGCAGGAGCGCGCCCCGCAGCGCCTCCCGCAGCGGCGGCGCGAGGGAGTCCAGGCGGCTGTCCGGCACCCGCGCGAACAGGTCGACGAGTCCGGCGAACGGGAGCGCGGTGTCGTCCTCGGCGGGGGAGCAGCGCAGGACCGTCGCGGCCGGATGGGTCGTCAGGAGCGCGTCCACCAGCGTGGACTTGCCGATGCCGGCGGGGCCGTGGAACAACACGCCGGAGGCGGTGGCCAGTTCGGCCCGTGCGGTGTCGAGCAGCTCCCGGCGGCCGGTCAGGAGCACCGGGGGCGGCGGCCGTTCGCGCCGGGTCTGCGGTCGGAGTCGATCATGTGTTCATGACAACCCCGGGGGTTCGGCTTGTCAATGACCGTTCACGGCATCGTCACGTGGCCCGCGTGAGCGGCGGCAGGGGCCGGGCGCCGGTGGGGGAGAGGAAGTCGAGCAGGAGGGCGATGTAGCGGCGCCAGTCCTCCGTGTCGGGGTCCATGTTCCACAGGACGCTCAGGAGCATGGCGACGAGCCGGGGGATGTCGTCGGGGACGATGTCGGCGCGCAGGGTGCCGGCCTGCTGGCCCCGGCGGACCAGGCTCATCAGGGCGTCGAAGTAGGCGCCGCCGACCTCGGCGCCGAGGGCGCCGGAGTTCTTGGCGGCGGCGAGGACGTCGCGCTCGCGGGAGGCCATCGCGAGGGTCGTCTCCAGGAGCGCGGCCAGTCCGCGCACGGGGTCCTCGTCGGCGAGCGCCCGCTCCATGGCGGGGGCCGGCTGCTCCGCCATGCCCTGCTGGAGGGTGGCTCTGACCAGCGCCTCCTTGTTCGGGAAGCGGCGGTACAGCGTGGCGATGCCGACGCCGGCGCGCTGGGCGGCGTCGGAGCGCCGCTGTTCGCTCCGGCGTAAGTGATGGCCGGGTATCGGTCATGGCCGGTACGAAACAGTTTCGTACCCTCCTTCGTCATGCCCGAACGGGAGTACACCCATGGCCCAGAGCCTCACCTCGCCCGACCCGGCGTCGGCCGAGAAACAGCCCGCCGAAGCGCCCCGTCACCGCTGGTGGGTCCTCGCGATGATCGGCATGGCCCAGCTGATGGTCACGCTGGACGCGACGATCGTGAACATCGCGATGCCCTCCGCCCAGGCCGACCTGGGCTTCTCCGACGGCGACCGCACCTGGATCGTCACCGCCTACTCCCTCGCCTTCGGCAGCCTCCTGCTGCTCGGCGGCCGGATCGCCGACCTCTTCGGCCGCAAGGTCGCCTTCCTGACCGGCGTCGGCGGCCTCCGCGCTGGCCGGCGCCGCTCCCACCTTCGAGATCCTGGTGACGGGCCGCGCCCTCCAGGGCGTCTTCGGCGCGCTGCTGGGCGGCGCCCTCACCGAGTACCTGGACTGGCGCTGGACCCTCTACATCAACGTCGCCCTCGCCATAGCGCCCCTCGTCGGCGGCTGGATCCTGCTCAGGAGCACCGGCCGCGAGGCGGGCGCCCGGCTCGACATCCCCGGCACCGTCCTGGTCGCCGCCGGTCTCTTCTCGATCGTGTACGGCTTCTCCAACGCCGAGACCCACGACTGGAGTTCACCCCTGTCCTGGGGCTTCCTGACCGCCGGAGCCGTCCTGCTGGGCGCGTTCACCCGGTGGCAGACCGGGGCGGCGCCGCCGACGACGCCGGGATCGCCTCCGCCGCCGTCAACACCATGCAGCAGATCGGCGGTTCCGTCGGCACCGCCCTGCTCGACACCCTCGCCGCGAGCGCCGCTGCCGGCTGCCTCCACGGCAGGGACGCCACCAGCGAGGCCGTCCGGGCGCAGGCCACGCTGGAGTCGTACGCCACCGCCTACTGGTGGTCCGCCGGCATCTACGCGGCCGGCGCCCTCCTCGCCCTCTACCGGCGCGGCGTCCCCCGGGGCGACGGCGCCGTCGTCGTCCACATGTGAGCGGCATGTGGACCCCCTCGCCCGTCCGTGGGGCCCGGGCCCGGGCGTTGTACGGCTGGGTAGACTCCCGGCGTGGACAGGAGCAGTGGCACCGCACCCGAGGTGAGCCCCGCCGGTGACGCCGCTTCCGGGCGCCGGCTGGCGCTGGACGTGCACGAGCGGCTCCGGGCGATGATCCTCAACGGCGAGCTGGCACCCGGCTCGGTGGTGCCGCAGGCGGAGATGGCGCGCAGGCTCGGGGTCAGCCGTACACCGATGCGGGAAGCGTTCCGGCTGCTCCAGGAAGAGGGACTGATCTCCTCGCGGCCGGATCAGCGGGCCCGGGTGCGGACCGTGGACGCGGAGGACGTCGACGAGCTCTTCGGCGCCCGCATCATGCTGGAGACCCTCGCCGTCAAGGTGACCACCTCGACCCTGACCACCGAGGACCTCGACCGGATGGAAGCGGCCCTCCAGCGGATGCGGGCCCTGTCGGGCGGCGAGGACGTGGACGCCTGGCACGCCGCGCACAAGGAGTTCCACCGCATCCCCACCCAGGCGGTCGGGGAGCACCTGGAGCGGATGCTCGCCTCGCTGGCCGAGCAGAGCGAACGCTATGTGCGGCTGGGACAGCTCGGCCTCCCCGGCTCGTGCAGCCGCAGCGACGAGGGGCACGAGGCCCTGCTCGCGGCGCTGCGCGCGAAGGACCCGGCTCTGGCGGCGCGCGTCCTGGCCGGCCACTTCGCGCGCGGGGCGCTGGGCCTGCTGGCGGACATCGCCCCGGAGTACGAACCCCGGGCCACGCGCACCGGGCTCGCGACCGTCGTCGGCGGCCTGGGCGTCTGACGGTTCTTCCACCCGGCGCCGGACCACGTGTCCGGCGGTTTCGGCATGCCCTCGGTGAAAGTGCGTGCATTTTTGGGTAAAGCCGCACGCCTGTGCCGTGATCGCGTCCAGGCTCCCCTGACATACAGAGCCTGAAGTGTGCACACTTGGCGGGTAAGCTTGCCGGAGGTTCAGGCTCCGGCGCCCCCGTTCCTCCCCCCTCACTCCAGAGGAAGCCCTCCCCATGGACCCCCTTGCCCCCCTGTTCGCGCCCCGGGCCATCGCCGTGCTCGGCGGTTACACGGTGGCCACCGCCGCCTTCCCCGGCCCGATCCTGAAGGTCGACGCCGACCGCCCCGACCCCACGCGGCGCGTGCACCCGACCGTCGCCGGCGCCGCGAAGGCCCACGACACCGTGCCCGACCTGGTGGTGTGCGCCGCCGGCGCCTCGACCGCCGACGTCCTGCGCGAGGCGGCCGGCGCCGGAGCCCGCGCCGCCCTCGTACACGGGGACGCGGACGCGGCCGACCCGCGGGAACTGGCCGAGGTCGCCCGGGAGACCGGCCTGCGCGTCCTCGGCCCCGGCACCTCCGGGTTCGTCGTCCCGCACCGCTGGCTCGTCGCCGGCTCCGTCCCCGGCCTCGCCGGCATCGAGGCCGGCCCCGTCGCCCTGGTGGCCGCCGACGACGGCGTCCTGCACACCCTCGCCCACACCCTCGCGGAGACCGGCGTGGGCCTGCGGCTCGGCGTCGCCGTGGGCAACGGCCCCGACGTCACCCAGGCCGACGTCCTGCGCCACCTCGCCGAGGACGACGGCACCCGGGCCGTCGCCCTGCACGTGACGGACCCCGAGGACGGCCGCGGCCTCGCCGACGCCGTACGCGCTCTCGTCGTACGGACCCCCGTCGTGGCCCTGGTCGTGCGGGCCCGGGGGAGGGGCGGGGGTGCCGTGGCCTGGCGGGTCGCCCGGGCGGCCCTGCGGCAGGCGGGGGCCGTGCTCGTCGACGACGAGCGCGATCTCGTCGACGCGGTGACCGCCCTCGGGCGGATACGGCTGCCCGCGCAGGCGCGTGCGGGCGTCGGCCTCGTCACCGTGCGGACCGGGGACCTGCTCACCGGGAGCCTGCGCGCGCGGGACGTGTCCGTGCCCCCGCTGGTGCCGTGCACCGTGGGACGGCTCGACGCGCTGCTGCCCGCCGCCACCGGCCGGTCCAACCCCGTCGACGCCGGCAGCGCGGGCCCCGCGCTCGGCGAGGTCGTCGAACGCGTCTCCGAGGACCCGGGCATCCACCTCACCGCCGTCCACGGACTCCTCGGACCCGCCGGGACGGACCTGACGACGACCCTGTGCGAGGTCCGCGCCGCCACCCCGCTGGTCGCCGTGCTGGGCGGGCCGCCCCTGCGGGTACGGCAGGCCCGGGGCGCGCTCGCGTGGGCCGGCATCCCCTGCGCCACCACCCCGGCGGCGGGCGTGACCATGGTCCGGGCCCTGGCTCAGGACGCGGAGGCCCGCGCCAGGCTGACGGCCGCCGACACCGCCCCGCCCCGCTTCCCTCCGCTGCCCCTCACCGGCGACGTCGACGAGCACACCGTCAAACGCGTCCTCGCCCAGTTGGGGGTGCGCACCCCGCAGGGCCGCGTGTGCGCCGGACCCGCCGAGGCACACCGGGCCCTCGACGAACTCGACGGCCCGCTCGTCCTGAAGAGCCTCGACGCGCCGTACACGGCCGGGGCGCAGATCCGTACGCACGACGCGCTCGACGCCGCTCTCGCCGGACGGCCCGCCGGATCGGCCCTGTTCCTGGAGCGCGCCGTCCCCGCCGGACCCGAACTCGTCGTCGCCGTACGCCGAGACCCCTCCTTCGGGCCCGTCATCGCCCTCGGCGCGGGCGACCCGGCCGCCGAGGCGCTCGGCGACGCCTCCCTGCGCCTCGCACCCCTGTCCGTCATGGACACCCACACGATGCTGGACGAACTCCTCACCCTCGACGTGATCCTCGGCGCGTACCGCGTCGCGGCCGTCGACCGCACCCAGATGTGCCACGTCCTGCTGGCGCTGTCCTGTCTCGCCGCCGACGAACGCGTGGCCGAGTGCGAGATCGACCTGCGGATCCTGCCCGACGGCGGGGTCGTCGCCGTCGACGCGACCCTGCTGATGACCGACTAGGCATGCCGCGGCCCGCCCCCTCCTCCTGCGCGAAGGGGCGGGCCGTGCGGTGGTGGTCAGTGCTGTTCGTACAGTTCGCGGATCGTGCGCTTGAGGACCTTGCCCGTGGCGTTGCGGGGGAGCCATGGCCAGATCTCGACGCGTTTGGGGGCTTTGACCGAGCCGAGGGCGGACTTGGTGTGGGCGATGATCCGCTGTTCGTCGACGGTCTCGCCCGCGCGGGCCACCACGATCGCGGTGACGGCCTCGCCCCAGCGGGCATCGGGGACGCCGATGACCGCGACGTCCGCCACGCCGGGGACCTCGGCGATCACCCGCTCGACCTCGGCGGGGTAGACGTTGAAGCCGCCGCTGATGATGAGGTCCTTCTTGCGGTCGACGAGGTGGAGGTAGCCCTCGTCGTCGAAGTAGCCGACGTCGCCGGTGTGCAGCCGGCCACCGCGCAGCACGTCGGCCGTGCCCTCGGGGTCCTTGTAGTAGCCGACCATGACGAAGTCGCCGCGCACACAGATCTCCCCGATCTCGCCGGGCGGCAGCTCCTCGCCCCGGTCGTCGAGGATCGTCACCGACGCCACCTCGGTGGGCCGCCCGACGCTCGCCAGCCGCTCGTCGGGCGCGGGCCGGCCGTCGACCAGGTGCTCGTCGGCGCCGAGGGCCGTGATCAGCATCGGCGCCTCGGTCTGACCGTACCCCTGGCGCAGCACGGGCCCGAAGAGCGCGAGGGCCTGCTTCAGCTTCGCCACCCGGATCGGGGCCGCGCCGTAGCTGATCCGCCGCAGGGCGGGGAAGCGGCGCCGCTCCACGCCGGGCAGGTCGACGAGCGCGTACAGGACCGTCGGCGGCAGCATCGTCGAGGTGACCGCGTGCTCCTCCATGGTGTCGAGGAGCGTCTCCAGGCCGGGGCGGTGCAGGATCACCACCGTCCCGGCGTGGTGCATCGCCGCCAGCGCGATCCGGCCCGAGACATGGGTGAGCGGGGCGGCGGCCAGGAACACCGGCCGCTCGTCACCGGCCTTCGCCGCCTCGTCGGCCAGCGCGCCGAGGAAGAACGCGAAACGCCGGTTGTCGTGCATCACGCCCCGGGGCAGGCCGGTCGTCCCGCTCGTCGGATAGATCGCGGCGAGCGCGTCGGGGTCACCGGCCCCGGTGACGTCCTCGGGCGGCGCGTCGCCGAGCCAGCCGTCCAGCTCGGCGTCGTAGACGACCACCTCCCGGATCCGGGGCGCCGCCGCCCGCAGGACCGGGAGGTGCTCGCGGTAGTCGGGGTGCACGAACAGCACGTCCACGTCGAGCCGTTCGAGGAGCCGCCCGATCTGCGGTACGGCGTCGTAGGGGTTCAGCGGCACCCAGGTCACCCCGGCCCGCATCAGGCCCAGCGCGCACACGAAGCCGGTGATGTCGTTGGGGGCCAGGACGCCGCCGTGGGTGCCGGGGGTGAAGCCGTGCGCGTGCAGGGCGCGGGCGATCCGGCAGGAGCGGTCGTACAGCTCCCGGTAGGTGACCTGTTCGGCGCCGCAGACCAGTGCCGTGCGGTCCGGGTGGGCGCGGGCCGCGCGGTCGAGGGCGTCGGTCGGCCTCATGAGACGCGCTCCGAGATCAGGTCGGCGCGGTGCAGGACGGCGCCGAAGAGGCGGGCGGTGGCGGCGTCGACCAGGGAGCCCTGGGCGGCGGCCGAGCCGGCGCTGTGCTCGTAGGCGTCGCACATGTTCCGGGCCGTCTCGATCTCCTGCGCGGTGGGGGAGAAGACCTCGTTCGCGGGCGCGATCTGGCTCGGGTGGACCGCCCACTTGCCGGTCGCGCCGAGGGTGCTCGCCCAGACCGCCTGGAGGTGGTAGCCGTCGGTGTCGCCGATGAAGGGGTAGGGGCCGTCGATCGCCTCCAGGCCGTGCGCCCGGGCGGCCGCGACGAGACGGGCGCGGGCGTGGTGCCAGGGGTCGCCGGGATAGGCGTGCGCGGGATCCTCGACGTGCCCGTGGCGGAAACCGAGGCTCGCGGCGAGGTCCCCGAAGCCGAGGATCAGGGCCTCCAGACGGGGCGAGCAGGCGGCCAGCTCCTCGACGCGGCCCAGCGCCTCCGCCTCCTCGACCAGGACCTCGAAGCCGATGCCGAACCCCCGCCCGAGCTTGGCCTCCAGCTGCGCGAGGAGCGTCTCGAAGAACCACACGTCCCGCGGCGCCTTCACCTTCGGCAGGATCAGCACGTCCAGGTTGTGCCCGGCGCGGGTGACGACCTCGATCACGTCGTCGTGCGCCCACGGGCTCAGCGCGTCGTTGACCCGCACGGCGCGCACCTTCCGGCCCCAGTCCAGCTCGTTCAGGAAACGGATCGCCTGCTCGCGGGCGTCCCGTTTGCCGGGCGGGGCGACGGCGTCCTCCAGGTCGAGGAAGACGAGGTCGGCGTCGCTCGCGGCGGCCTTGCGGATCATCTTCTCGCTCGACGCCGGGACGGCGAGCTCCGAACGGCGCAGACGGGCGGTCATCGGGACTCCCTCGGGTGGTGGCTCGCACGGGGATGGTGGCTGGCGCGCTTGAGGAGGACGGTGCGCTCGCCCTCGAAGACGACCGAGCCGTCGGGCTTGAACCCCCAGTGCCTGAAGCGCACCAGGCCGGCGTCCTCGCGGTCCGGGGCCGGTCCGGTCGCCAGGACCTCGGTGGCCGCGTACAGGGTGTCGCCGTTGACGACGGGGGCACGGAAGCGCAGCTTGTCGAGGGCGACCTCCGCGACCGCGTCCTCGGCGGTGTCCTGCGTCGCGAGCCCGATCGTCAGGGACGCGCTGAGCAGCCCGAACACGATCCGCTGCCCGAACGGTGTGCCCGCCATGGCGTCGTCGTTGAAATGCGCCTGCGCCGAGTTCATCACCAGCTTCGCCAGCTGCTGGCCCTCGACGTCCGTCACCGTGCAGCCCCGGGCGTGCCGCATCCGGTCACCGGGCGCGAAGTCCTCGAACCGGGTCATCGCCGCCTCCCCAGCAACTCGTCGGCGATCAGCGTGCGCTGGATCTCGGAGGTCCCCTCGAAGATCGTCGTCAGCCGCGCGTCCCGCCAGTACCGCTCCACCCGCCGCTCGGTCGTGTAGCCGTTCCCGCCGTGCAACTGCATCGCCCGGTTCGTGACCCGTACGGCCGTCTCCGTCGCGATCAGCTTGCACATCGACGGCAGCGTGGCCGTCGTGTCCCCGCTGTCCAGCGCGTGCGCCGCCTGGTGGGTGAGCGCACGGGCCGCCTCGACCTCCGCCGCCATGTCCGCGAGGGCGAAGCGCAGCGCCTGGAAACCCGCCAGCGGCCGGTCGAACTGCCGTCGCTCCAGCAGATACGCCCGCGAGTCCTCCAGCGCGCCCCGCGCCAGACCCACCGCCCGCGCCGCCGTGTGCACCCGCGCCACGTTCAGCCCCTGGACGACCTCCGCGAACGCGTCGCCCTCCGTACTCGCCGCGAGCGGCACCCGGACGCCGTCCAGCCGCAGGTGGTACGTCGTGATGCCGTGATAGCCGACCTTGTCGATCGGGGTCGCGGTCATCCCCTCGGGCAGCGTGCCCGGCTCCTTCTCGACCACCATCGCGATCAGGCCCGTCGCCCGGTGCTCGCCCGGCTCCGGATCCCGCTCGCGGGCCACCAGGACGATGAAGTCCGCCCGGACCGCGTTGCCGGTCCAGCGCTTCTCCCCGTCGAGCACCCAGTGGTCACCGTCCCGGACGGCCCGGCAGGCCACCCCGGCCAGGTCGGAGCCCGCGCCCGGCTCGGAGGCCGCGAACGCGCCGATCCACTGGCCCCGGGCGCTGCGCCGCAGCAGCTCCGCACGGCGTACGGGGTCCTCCACCTGGCAGCCGAACCCGTTCGCGCGGGCCATGAGACTCGGTACGCTCATCCACGCCCGCGCCAACTCCTCGGTGACCAGGGCGTATTCGAAGACGCCGAGCCCCAGACCGCCGTACTCGGCGGGCACCCGGATCCCGAAGTAGCCCTCCGCCGCGAGCCGTTCGATGAGCGTGTCGGGGATGTCCGCGCCGCGGGGGTCCAGCTCGTCGGCGACGGGAAGGACCTCCTTCGCCGCGAACTCGCGGGCCCGTGCCTGGAGTTCGAGCCGTTCGGGGGTGAGGTGGAGGTTCGTCATCGCTGCGCCTCCCGCATCACGACGAGGTTGGCGCGGGTGAAGGCGACGACGAGGTCGCCTCGCTGGTCACGGCCCTCGGTGCGCCAGGTGACGACGCCGAAACCCGGCTGCGTGCCCGAGGGGCGCTTCGCCAGGACCGTGCTGGCCGAGGAGAGCGTGTCGCCGGGGTGGACGGGCCGGTGGAACACCAGGTCGTCGATGCCGAGGAAGGGGCCGCCGGCCTCGGAGAGGTCCTCGACGCTCAGGCCGACGACCGTGCACAGCGCGAGCAGCGGGGGCACCACCAGGTCGGGGTGACCCTCGGCGCGGGCGTGCTCGGCGTTGAAGTAGAGGGGGTTGTGGGCGAGCGTCGCGGTCGCGAACAGTGTCGCGTCACCCGCGGTCAGCGTGCGCCCCCAGTGGTGGTCCAGGCGCTGTCCCACCTGGAAGTCCTCGTACTGGCGGCCACGGGCCCGTACCGGGAACGCCGCCGGCTCCAGCACCTGTTCGTGGGAGTTCATGACGGCAACGTAACACGAAAATGTGGTTGGTTAACCACATTATTTTGTGAGGTAATCTTGCTCCCATGGCCAACCCCTACTCGCCCCCCAGTCCCAAGCAGTCACGCTCGGAGCTGTCCACGACCCGCCTGCTCGACGCCGCGGCGGAGCTGATCGCCGAAGGCGGGTACGAGCGGATGACGCTCGCGGCGATCGGCAAACGCGCCGGCTACAGCCCCGCGCTGGTCACCGCCCGCTTCGGCTCCAAGGAGGGGCTCCTCGCGACGCTCCTCGACCGCATCACCGTCGTCTGGGCCGACGAGACCCTCGCACCCGCGGTGGGGCGGCACACGGGGGCCGCCGCGCTGCACCGGTTCGTCGAGGAACTCCGGGTGAGCTGGGCGCGCGACCCGCACCAGATGTCCGCGCTGTACGTGCTGATGTTCGAGGCGGTGCTGCCGACGCCGTTCCTGCGGGAGCGGATGGCCGCGCTCCACCGTGACCTGCGGGCCTCGGTGGAGCGGCGGGTGGTGGAGGCGGTGCCCGAGGCGGACGCGGCCTCGGTCGCGATGCTGATCGTCAGCGGGCTGCGGGGGGCCGTGTACCAGTCGCTGCTGGATCCGGGGGCGGTGCCCATCGAGGCCGCGTTGCGGGCGTTGGACCAGCTGATCGACGCGCTGCTTGTGCCGTCGGGGGGCTGAAAGGGGGGCGGACGTGCCGGTCAGGCCGCCGGGACCGGCCCGCCCGTCGCGTCGACCGCGTCGGCTTCCGGATCGGGCGGGCCGAGGGGCGTGTCCTCCCAGCGCAGCACCCGCCACCCCTCCGCGGGCGACCCCGTCAGGACGACGACGCCCGTGTTGGCCAGGGGATGCCGTGCCGCGTACTCCGCGTCCACGTTCCGTGCGCGAGCCGCCACCCACATCCGGATCGCGGCGCCGTGACCGACCAGGGCGACCGTGTCCGCCCCTGACCCGGCCGCCTCCAGGACGACGGCGTCGAAACGCGCGAGCGCCTCGACGCCGTTCTCGCCGCCCGGCATCCGGCGTGCGGTGTCCCCCGAGGACCAGGCGAACGCGGTCGCCAGGTAGGCGGCGACGGCCTCGCCGTCCCCGCGCATCTCCAGGTCCCCGGCGCTCAACTCCCGTATGCCGTCCCGGACCTGGACGTCGAGGCCCGTCGCGGCGGCGAGCGGTGCGGCGGTGAGCCGCGTGCGGTGGAGCGTGGACGCGTAGAGGGCGCCGATGCGCTCGCCCGCCAGCGTGGCCGGCAGTGCCTCGGCCTGCTTCTGCCCCAAGGGGGTCAGTCCTGGTCCGGGCTCGGTGGTGTCCAGGAGGTGGGTGAGGTTCGACGGGGTCTGGCCGTGGCGGATCAGTAGGAGGCGCATACCGAAAGAGTATGCACTTGGGGACCAATGGGGGGAGTTCTGGGGTGATTTGAGCCCCTCAAGGTAAAGAGATTTCTTTACAGAGCAACTCACTAGTGCATACAGTTACTTGAAACCTCACGCGTATCTCGCGTTCGGAAGGACCCCCCACAAGTGACCAATGCTTCCTGGACGTTCAGAGCGGTGGCGACCGGCTTCGCCCTCGCCGCCGTCATGGCGACGTCTCTGACCTCCGCCGCGGCTCGGCCGGCCGAGCCCACCCCGACATCTCCCGAGCGGCGCACCTACGTCGTGAAACTCGCCGACGCCCCCGTGGCCGCCTACGAAGGCGGCCTGCCCGGCCTGCGGCGGACCATGCCCGCCCCCGGCGAACGCCTCGACACGGCCTCGGCCGCGACCGCGGAGTACCTGCGCCACCTCGACCGCCGCCGGGACGCCGTCCTCGAAACCGTCCCGGGTGCCGAGGAGTTGTACGCCTACGACTACACGTTCAACGGATTCGCCGCGCGCCTCACGGCAGTTCAGGCCGAGAAGCTCGCCGGGACGCGGGGAGTGGTCTCGGTGAAGCTGTCGAAGGCCAGACCGCCGCAGGACCGGCAGCCCGCACAGGGGGACACGGCGAAGCCCGCCCCTGCGACCCCGCTGACCGCCGGGACCCCGCGCGCCGCCGGCACCCAGCCCGTTCCCGCCGCCCTCCCCGACATCCCCCGCCTCCTCGGCCTCTCCGGCGAGCACGGCCTCTGGTCGAAGCTCGGCGGCCCCCAGCGCGCCGGGGAAGGGATGATCGTCGGCGTCATCGACGCCTTCGACCCGGGCAACCCCAGCCTCGCCCCGCTCCCCGAACCCCGCCCCGACGCCGACGTCATCGCCCGTAAATGGCGCGGCGGTTGCGACACGGGCGAGGACAGCGCCGGACAGTACAAGGTCACCTGCAACAACAAGGTCATCGGCGCCGCCTGGTTCCGCGAGGGCGTCGCGGACCCCCAGCCGATCGACGTCCCCTCGCCGATGGACATGCACAGCCGTGGCACGCACATCGGCACGACCATCGCCGGCGCGTACGACGTACCCGCCGTCATCCCGGAGACGAACGCCCGGGGGCGGATCAGCGGGCTCGCCCCGGCCGCCCGGCTGGCGTTCTACAAGACCTGCTGGAGCACCGGCTGCGCCGACGCGGACGACACCGCCGCGATCGACCGGGCCGTGGCCGACGGCGTCGACATCATCAGCTACTCCATCGCCGGCGCCCTGACCGACTCGTCGTCCGTGGAGTCGATGTTCAACGCGGCCAAGGCGGGAGTGTTCGTGGCCGCCGACGCGAGCGGCGGCGGTGTGGGCTCCGTCGCGAACACCGCGCCCTGGATCACGACCGTCGCCAGCCAGACCCACGACACCGTGTACGAGGCGACGCTCGTCCTCGGCGACGGGCAGCGCGTCACGGCCCCCGCGCACTCCACCGGAATCCCGAAGGCGCCGCTGGTCAACGCCGTGGACGTGAGCAGGGCGGGCGCCGAGAACGCCACGTTCTGCCCGCCCGGCACCCTGGACCCCGCGAAGACGAGGGGGAAGATCGTCGTCTGCGACCGGGGCGGACCGGACACCTTCACCTTCTCCGACCGCGTCGACGAGGTGCGCTCCGCCGGAGCGGTCGCGCTGGTCCTCACCAACACGCCGACCAGCGCCCAGGACCCCACCATGGACTGGGAGTTCCCGCTGCTCACGCTGGACGCCCGGGACCGCGACACGGTCAAGGCGTACGCGGCAGGACCGGACGCCACCGCCGAGATCACCCCCAGCGCCGGCCGGCACGTCCGGGAACGCGCCGTCGCCAGGTTCTCCGCCGCGGGCCCCGACGCGTTCAGCGGCGGCGACCTGCTCAAGCCCGACATCGCCGCCCCCGGCGTCCTGGTCCCGGGCGGCACGGTCCCGCACGCCTACGCCGGCTACCAGGGCGAGTACGGCTTCATGGACGGCACCTCCACCCCGCACATCACCGGGCTCGCCGTCCTGCTGAAGCAACTGCGCCCCGACTGGTCGCCGATGGAGATCAAGTCGGCGCTGATGACCACGGCCACCTCCACCGACGACACGGGCCGCCCGATCCAGAAGCTGAACTGGCGGGGCCCCGAGACCGACAGCACCCCCCTCGACCGTGGCTCCGGCTCACCGCGCGTCACCCGCGCCGTCGACCCCGGCCTGGTCTACGACTCCACCCCGGCCGACTGGACGGCGTACCTGTGCGCGATCGGCACCCCGCCGGCGCCGGGTGCCTGTGCCACGGTCCCCCGGACCGACCCGAGCGACCTCAACTACCCGTCCGTCTCCGTCGGCGACCTCGACGGGGCGCAGACCGTGACCCGCACGGTCACGAACGTCGGCCGCGGGAAGGCCACGTACCGGGCCGCCCTGCGGACGCCGCCCGGCTACGAGGCCCGGGTCACCCCGCAGACCCTCACACTGGCGCCGGGCGAGTCGGCGTCGTACCGGGTGGAGCTGGTGCGGGGCAGCGCCCCGGTGGGGGAGTGGGCCTTCGGGTCGCTCACCTGGAGCGACGGCTACGGAGGGCACCGGGTCACCAGCCCGGTCGCCGTACGGGCCGCCAGCTGACCGGGCTCAGCCGTACCGTTCGATCCTGATCCGGTCGACCGGCTGGCCCGCGTCGACCAGCAGCCGGGAGGCGTGCTCGGCGAAGGCGTTGGAGCCGCAGACGTACGCCTCCCAGGGGGTGCCGGCGGTGAAGAGGGGTTCCAGGTGGGAGGCGTCGAGGCGTCCCACCGGGAGCCCCTCGGGCGCGCTGCGGGTGAACACCGGCGTCGTCTCCGGACCGTACTCGCGCGCGTAGATCAGCTCCTCGGGGCCGCGCGCGGAGACCAACAGGCGCAGGGGTACGTCGAGTTGACGCGCCCGGTGGTGGCGGATCATCGACATCAGCGGGACGACCCCGGAGCCCGCGCCGATCAGCAGCGCGGGGCGGTCGCCGGGCCAGGCGAAGAAGCCGGAGAGGGGGCCGCGCACCTCGACCCGGTCGCCGGGTTTCGCGACGGTGTGGAACCAGCCGGAGACCTCGCCGCCCGGGACGTGGTCGAGGGTCAGCTCGATGTGGCCGGAGGCGTCCGGCGCGGAGGCGAGCGAGTAGTGGCGCTGCGCGGTGTAGCCGTCCTCGGCGGTGAGGCGGAGCATCAGGTGCTGGCCGGGGAGATGGCCCGCCCAGGCGGGCACCGCGAACCGGAACGTCGCCGCGTGCGGGGTCTCGCGGCGGACCTCGGTCAGCGTCGCGGTCTGCCAGACGGCCGCCGCGCGGTTGGACACGGCGATCCGGCCGGGCACGGCGAACCGGGTCTCGAACACCTCCGCCGAACTCCCGCCACCCGCACCGGAGTCGACGCCCCCTGCCAGGCCTACTGTCGTCTCAGTCACCGGAGTACCTCTGCTCCTCCCACGGATTCCCCCGCGCGTGGTACCCGTTCTGCTCCCAGAACCCCGGCTCGTCGTGGTCGAGGAGCCGGATCCCGGCGACCCACTTCGCGCTCTTCCAGAAGTACAGGTGCGGCACCAGCAGCCGCGCCGGCCCGCCGTGCTCGGGCGCGAGCGGGCGGCCGTCGTAGCTGACCGCGATCCACGCCTTGCCGCCGGTCAGGTCCGCGAGCGGCAGGTTCGTCGTGTAGCCGGTGTGCGAGTACGCGACCGCGTGCGTGGCGGTCGCGTCCGGGCGTACGGCGGCCAGGAACGTGTCCAGCGAGACCCCGCCGAAGCGGACGCCGAACTTGGACCAGCTCGTCACGCAGTGGATGTCGCCCCGGTACTCCGAGCCGGGCAGCGCCCGCACGTCCTCCCAGGTCCAGGTGCGGTCCTCGGCCACCAGGCCGTCGACACGGAACGTCCAGTCGGCGGGCGCGAGGTCCGGGGTGACCTCGGCGGACAGGACGGGCCAGTCGTCGCCCGCGTCGTACTGGCCGGGCGGCAGCCCCGGGTTGTGGACGCGGGGGCGTCCGGCGAAGCCTCGGGTGACGTTCATGGGTGCCTGTCTCGGAGAAACGTTCGTGCGGCCCCCACGATACGCGGCGCGCGCAGCGGCCGATCATTACGTCCGTATGAACGCTCACCGGACCCGGGAATACCTTCCCACCTGGGGTTCTTGGTGACAGATGACACAGACGAGCCGTAGAGAGGGAGCCATGTCCAAGGCGTACGTCTTCACCCGCCACGGAGGCCCGGAGACCCAGGCCCTCATCGACCTCGACCGCCCCGCCCCGGGCCCCGGCGAACTCCTGATCGCCGTCCGCGCGGCCGGCGTCAACCCCGTCGACTGGAAACTCCGTACGGGCCTGCGCCGCCCCGGCGACACCGGCGAGCGCGTCTTCCCCGCGGTCCTCGGCAGCGAGGCGGCCGGCGTGGTGACCGCGCTCGGCGCGGGCGTGACCGGGTTCGCCGTCGGCGACGAGGTCTTCGGCTCGACCCTGGCCGGCGGCTACGCCGAGGAGACGGTCCTCCCGGTGACCCTCGCCGCCCACAAGCCCGCCGCCCTGTCCTTCGCCGACGCCGCGACCCTCCCCGTCGCCGCCGCGACCGCCTACGACGGTGTCCACCAGCTCGCCCTGCCCGCCGGCGCCACCCTCCTGATCACCGGCGCGGGCGGCGGCGTCGGCGTGGCCGCCGTCCAGATCGCCCGCGCCCTCGGCCTCAAGGTCGTCGGCGTCGCGAGCACCGCGAAGAAGGAGTTCCTCGAATCGCTGGGCGCGCTCCACGTGCCGTCCGGCCCCGACTGGGCCTCGCGGGTCCCGGGAACCGTCGACGCGGTGTACGACCTCGTCGGCGGCGAGGTCCTGGAACAGGCGGCCGGGCTGGTGAGCGGGCCGGGCCGGCTGATCACGGCCGGCGCCCCCGAGGAGACCGTCGCCGCACTGGGCGGGGCGCGGGTCACGCGGGCCCGCAGCACGGCCGTACTGGAGGCCGTGGCCCAGCTCGTCGTGCGGGGCGACCTCGATCCGTACGTCACCGCGCGGTTCTCCCTCGACGACGCCGGGGAAGCGCTGCGCAGCGTCGAAGAGGGGCACGCCCGGGGCAAGGTCGTCATCGAGATCGGGGGAGCGGCGTGAGCCACGTCCTGGACCATCCCGCGCTGCACTCCCTCACCGGGCCGCACGCGCGGTTCGCCGAACGCAGAGGGCGGGTGCTGCGGTACCCCGTCGACGTCTCGCCGTGGCTCGCGCTGCCGGAGGAGCCCGACGCGCGGGACTGGGCCGACCTCGCCGCGCTCGCCGGACCCGGCGCCGAGGTGCCGCTGCCCGGCTACCGGGGCGACCTGCCCGCCGGGTGGGAGATCACCTTCCAGGTCGAGGGCGTCCAGCTCGTGGACGACGGCCTCGACGCGGCGCCGGACGACGAGGCCGTACGGCTCGGCGCCGCCGACGTCCCCGAGATCCTCGACCTGGTCGCCCGCACCCAGCCAGGACCGTTCCTGCCGCGCACCATCGAACTCGGCACCTACCTCGGCATCCGGCGCGAGGGCGCGCTCGTCGCGCTGGCCGGGGAGCGGCTGCACCCGCCGGGGTACACGGAGATCAGCGCCGTGTGCACCGACCCGGCGTACCGGGGGCAGGGCCTGGCCACCCGGCTCGTCCTCGCGGTCGCGCACGGCATCCGGGAGCGCGGCGAAGTGCCGTTCCTGCACACCGGGGCGGGCAACACGAACGCGATCCGCCTCTACGAGTCCCTCGGCTTCACCCTGCGGCGGCGTACGGCGTTCCTCGCCGCGCGGCCCCTGGAGGGCGTACCGGTCTGACCGGCGCGGCTTGAGCGGGCCTCTAGGCGGGCCTGGCACACTTCCTCGTCACGTCGTGCCGACGAGGGAGGCCCCTGGTCATGGAGGCGATCAGGCCGTATCCGCTGGGCGAGCCGCACCGCCTCGACCCGGACCCCGCCTACCGGGAGCTGCTCGGCCGCGACGCGCTCACCCGCGTACGGCTGCCGCACGGGGGGCCCGCCTGGCTCGCCGTGCGCCACGACCACGTACGGGAGGTCCTCGCGAGCCCCGTGATCAGCCGGGGCCTGGCGGCCGGGAACCCGGAGCTGCCGCGCCTGATGCCCGAGCCGCCGCCGGCGGGGACGATCATGACGCTGGACGGCGCCGCCCACACGCGGGTGCGCAGGCTGGCCGCGAAGGCGTTCACCGCGCGCCGGATCGAGGGGATGCGCGGCGAGATCCAGCGGTTCGTCGACGAGCTGGTCGACGCCATGGACGCGGCCGGCCCGCCCGCCGACCTGGTGTCCCGGGTGGCCGTGCCGCTGCCGCTGCGGGTGATCTGCACGCTGCTGGGCGTCCCGCTGGCGGACCGGACGCGCTTCCGGTCCTTCACCGAGAAGGTCATGGGGACCACCGCGTTCGGCTCCGACGAGGTCCGCACGGCGATGGCCGACTTCTTCGGCTACCTCGCGGGACTCGTCGCCGAGCGCCGCGCGACCCCCGCCGACGACCTCCTGGGCGCGCTGGTCCTCGCCCGGGACGAGGAGGACCGGCTCGGCGAGCAGGAGCTGATCTGGCTGGGGGTGGCGCTGCTGATCGGCGGCCACGAGACGACCCTCAACCAGATCTCCAACTTCGTGTACGTCCTCCTCGGCCACCCCGACCAGCTCGCCGATCTGCGGGCGCATCCGGAGATCGCGCCCAGGGCGGTCGAGGAGCTGCTGCGGTTCGTCCCGACGGGCGCCGGGTCGGCGCACGCCGTGATCGCCACCGAGGACGTGGAGCTGGGCGGCGTCACCGTCCGCAGGGGCGAGGGGATCGTCGTGGACCTCGGGGCCGCGGGCTACGACCCGAGGGTCTTCCCCGACCCGTACCGCCTCGACCTGCGCCGCGAACCCAACCACCACCTCGCCCTCGGGCACTCCGCCCATTTCTGCCTCGGGGCCCAACTGGCGCGCGTGGAACTGGAACTCGCCCTCACCACGCTGCTGCGCCGGCTGCCAGGACTGCGGCTCGCGGTGCCCGCCGGTGAACTGGAGTGGAACACCGGCGGGTTGATCCGGGGTCTGAGGCGGCTGCCCGTCACCTGGTAGCGGACGGCACCTTCACGGGCTCGTCCCAGACCACGCGGTACCGGTAGATCTGCTCGGTGGACTTGACGCCGAGCCGCAGGAAGAACGGCAGCACCAGGTCCCGCAGGCCACGGGTGAGCACGTTGGTGGGGGCCTTCTGGTTCCCGGTGCGCCGGGCCTCCTTGACGATCTTCTCCACGCGGTCGCGGCGCAGGTCCTCGAAGACCGCGAACGCCCGCACCGGGTCGGGGACGTCCCGCAGGCACTTCGCCAGCCAGACCGCGTCCTCCATCGCCAGCGAGGCGCCCTGGCCGACGTGCGGCGACGAGGCGTGGGCGGCGTCCCCGACGAGGCACACCCGGCCCTTGTGCCACCGCTCCAGGGAGGGCAGGTCGTAGATGGGCCAGCGGTCGATCGGGCCCTGCGTGGAGCGGATGATGTCGAGGACGTGCTTCTGGTCGTCGCCGTGCCGCCGCACCAGCCGCTCGCGCCACTCCGCCGAGGGGATCGCGTCGAGCTTCGCCCGGTCCGGCTCGTCCTTGGTGGTGTGGTTCTCGAACCAGAACACCTCGCCGGAGGGGACGCGCTGGTAGCCGAAGAAGCCCTTGACGCCGAACGTCATCCGCATGACCCCGTCGGACAGCGGCACGGCGTCGGACCGGGTGAACGCCCCGCAGTCGACGATCCCCGTGTACTCGGGCTCCCTGGCCTGTGGGAAGAGCGACCTGCGGGTCGCCGAGTGGATGCCGTCGCAGCCCACGAGGAGGTCGCCGGTCACCTCGGAGCCGTCCTCGAAGTACGCCGTGACCGCCGTC
Organism: Streptomyces sp. 4F14; assembly: GCF_048159485.1. NCBI lineage: Bacteria > Bacillati > Actinomycetota > Actinomycetes > Kitasatosporales > Streptomycetaceae > Streptomyces > Streptomyces sp. 4F14. The sequence continues at coordinate 120,720 of NZ_JBLRVY010000008.1, read as the reverse complement.
GCCGAGGTCTCCACCCGCCGCAGCCGCCTGCCGAACTCCACGGTGATCCCGCGCGCCAGCGCCGCTTCGCGCAGCGCGCGGTTGAGGAGGCCCCGCTTGATCGTCGTGACCGTCTCGGGGTTGTTCCCCAGCACTTTGCCGACGTGGTTCTCGAAGACGATGCTCGTCGTCGGGGTGCCCGCGGCGCGCACCTCCTCGTCGAGGCCGAGCAGCCCGAGGACGGCGAGCCCGTTCGGCGCGAGGCCGAGGAAGGCGCCCGCCTCGTCGTTCGGCTCGGACCGGGACTCGTAGATCACCGGTGTCATCCCGATGCGCTGGAGGAACATGGCCACCAGCGGGCCGGCGATGCCGCCCCCGATGACCAGAACCTTCCGGGTGCCCACGTGGTCAGCCATGATCTTCGCTCTCCCGACTTTCCGGACCTTTGTACGCCCTTTTAGCTTGAACGTCGAGATGCTTGATTGTCAAGCGAAACTCCAGGGGTGCCGCGGTACGGCCCGGCCGGCTCAAGGGGTCCTCGACCCCGTTCTGCCACCCTGTCGCCGACCCGTCCGACCCGCAGACGACATGAGGCCGCACCCGTGAGCGAAGCCGACCAGACCTCTGCCCGTGAGACCCTGCTGACCCTCCTCACCGGACACCTGGCACCGCACGTCATCCACACCGCCACCCAGCTCGCCCTCCCGGACCTGCTGGCCTCCGGCGTGCACACCACCGAGGACCTCGCCGAGCGCACCGGCACCCACGCCCCCTCGCTCGCCCGCCTCCTGCGCGCCATGGCCTGCGTCGGCCTGGTGACCGAACCCGCGCCGGGCCGCTACGAGTCGACCCCCATGGGCGCCCTCCTGCGCCGCGACCACGCCGACTCGCTCAACGCCACCGTCCTGCTGAACTTCCGGGAAGAGGCCAGGCGTTCGTGGGGTGAACTGCTGCACAGCGTGCGGACGGGCGAACCGTCCTTCGAACACCTCTACCAAACCTCGGCGTTCGCCTACTTCGCCGGGAAACCCGAGGTGGGCGAGGTCTTCAACCGCGCGATGGCGGACCACACCCGCCAGGCCGCCCGGGACATCGTCGCCGGCCACGACTTCGGCGGCTACGGCACCGTCGTCGACGTCGGCGGCAACGACGGCACCCTCCTGTCCGCCGTCCTCGCCGCCAGCCCGGAGACACGGGGCGTCCTCTTCGACAGCGCCGAAGGGACCGCGCGGGCGCCCGAGACACTGCGGCGTGCCGGGGTCGACAAGCGGTGCGAGATCGTCGCCGGGGACTTCTTCGAGGCGGTCCCGGAGGGCGGCGACGCCTATCTGCTCAAGTCCGTCATCCACGACTGGGACGACGAGCGCAGCACCGCCGTCCTCGGCTCCTGCCGCCGCGCCATGACGGACGGCGCCGTCCTGCTGATCGTCGAACCCGTCATGCCGGACCGCGCCGACGAGACCCTCACCGTGCCCATGGTGGTCAGCGACATCAACATGCTCGTCTACACGGGCGGACGCGAGCGCACCCACAGCGAGTTCGAGGCGCTGCTCACCGGCGCCGGGTTCGCGCTGACGGGCGTGAGCGCGCCGCTGCGGACGACCGACTACCGGGTGGTCGAGGCCAGGCCCGTGTGAGGGCCGTTCAGGACGTGGGCGGGCGTGGGTTCAGGACGTGGGCGGGCGTGCGTTCAGGATGCCGGCTGGCGCGCGGGGGCCCCGGGCTTCACCGCCAGCCGGAAACCGACGCCCCGCACCGCCTCTATGCACACCGCGTCCCCCAGCTTGTGGCGCAGGCCGTACACGTGCGTGTCCAGGGTCTTCGTCGGGCCGAACCAGTTGCTGTCCCAGACCGCCGCCATGATGTCCTCGCGGGTCGCGAGGGTGTCGAGGCGGTCGGCGAGGTAGACGAGGAGGGCGTACTCCTTGGGGCTGAGGGGGATCTCCCTGTCGTCGAGGTACGTGCGGTGGGCGAGCCGGTCGATGGAGAGGCGGCCGTAGCGGTCGCGGGAGCGGCGGGGCAGGCCGATGACGACGCCGGGCGGCGTGGGGGGAACCGCGGGCGCGGCCGGCGGCGGGGCCAGGCGCCGGCGCTGCACCGCGCGCATCCGGGCGATCAGCTCCCGTACGGTGAACGGCTTCACGACGTAGTCGTCCGCGCCCAGCTCCAGGCCCACGACCTTGTCGGTCTCCGAGCCCCGCGCGCTGATCATGATGAGGGAGACCTCGCTGCGGGCGCGCAGCCGGCGGCACACGTCGAGACCGTCCATGTCCGGCAGACCGAGGTCCAGGAGGACCATCTCCGGGTCGTCCCCGGCGAGCAGCGCGTCCTGCCCGGTGACGACCCAGCGGACCTCGTGGCCGTAGCGGGCGAGGCCCCGGGCGAGAGGGCCGGCGATGTCGGGGTCGTCCTCGACGAGGAGTACATGCATGGGTTCTTCTCCTGGTGACTCCCGGAGGGGTGCTCTCCGCGAGGGTGTGGGGGGTGACGTCGGGGGAGTCTCAGGGGACGGTCGAGGCGGGCCGCAGGCCCAGCGCCGGGAACACCAGCGCGTCCAGATGCCGCCGCATCACGGCGACGGTCAGCGGCTCCTCGCCGAGCAGCGGACGGGCGAGGACGACGCTGCACAGCATCCCGGGGACGAGGTCGAGCGCGGGGCAGTCCTCGGGGACCTCACCGCGCCGCACCGCCCGGCGCAGGAGGAGGGAGAGGTCCCGCATGGCCGGTTCGAGCATCGCCTGCCGCAGGGTGCGCCGCAGTTGGGGGTGGTCGCGGATGGCGCTGCCCACCCCCAGGTGCAGGGTGGGACCCCGCTGGAGCGCCTCGTCGCCGACGCTCTCCACCAGCGCGTACAGGTCGCCGCGCAGCGAACCCGTGTCGATCTGGGTGATCCGCAGCGGCTCGCGCCGGCCGAGGGCCGCGACGACCAGATCGGGCTTGCTGCCCCACTGCCGGTACAGCGTGGCCTTCCCGGCGCGGACCCGGGCGGCGACCGCCTCCATCGTGAGCGCCTCGTACCCGACCTCGCGCAGCAGGGCGAGGACTGCCTCGTACACCTGGGCGGCGCGCAAGGGAGTGATCCGGGTGCGGCGGACGGCCATGGGCACCCCTCCTCGGGCGTGAACGGCCTCAGGCTAGCCGCGCCGCTAACGGAACGGGCGCGTCTCGCTTGTGGCGTCAGTCACTTCCGGGGCCGGGGAGGTTTCCCGGGGATTTTCTCAACTCCCGTGTCGCAAAAGCCCTGTTGTGACGATGCCGCGCGCCGACAATGACCGGCATGAGCACACAGCACCGGCACAGTCACCGCACAAGAAGCCGCCACCTCCTCGCGGCCGGCGCCCTCGCCGCCACGCTGCTCGGCCAGCTCCTCACCGGCACCACGGCCACCGCCGCCCCCGAGAAACCGGGGCGGATCTCCTGGAAGCCCTGTACCGCGCCCGACGGCACCGCCGGATTCGAGTGCGCCACCCTCAAGGTCCCCGTGGACCACGCGAAGCCGAAGGGCGCGACGATCGCCCTCGCCCTCAACCGGCACCGCGCCACCGACCCCGCCCGCCGCATAGGCCCCCTCCTGGTCAACCCCGGCGGCCCCGGCGGCTCCGGCGTCGACTTCGCCTTCGGCGCCCCCTCCTCCCTCTCGCCCGCCCTCCTCGCCCGCTTCGACATCATCGGCTTCGACCCGCGCGGCGTCTCCCGCAGCCACCCCGTGATGTGCGACTGGGACCTCGTCGTACGGCAGGACCCGCTCCTGTACCCCGGCAGCGCCCGCGACTTCACCGCCCTGCGCGCCGCCAACCGGGCCCTCGGCAAGGACTGCCGCGCCCGCAGCGGCCCCCTCTTCGAGCACATGGACACCGGCCAGGTCGTCCAGGACATGGACGCGATCCGCGCCGCCCTCGGCGAGCGGAGGATCAGCTACTACGGCGTCTCCTACGGCACGGCCATCGGCCAGCAGTACGCCGCCCGCTACCCCCAGCGCGTCCGCGCCCTCGCCCTCGACTCCAACATGGACCACAGCCTCGACCGCTCGGCGTTCCAGCGCACCGAGGCCGTCGCGATGGAGGAGGTCTACGGCCAGTTCGCCGACTGGTGCGCCCGCACCCCCGCCTGCGAGCTGTACGGCCGCGACGCCCGCGCCCTGTTCGACTCCCTGTACCGGCGCGCGGAGGCCGGTGAGCTGGAACTCCCGGGCGGCATCGAACTCAAGCCGCAGGACGTCCAGTTGACCGTCTTCGGATTCCTGTACGACCCGGTGTCCTGGTTCCAGCTCGCCGACCTCCTCAGCGACATCGACGACCCCGGCGAGGACACGGCCCGCCGCCTCGCCGCGTTCGGGGAGCCGGCGCCGTACCCGTTCCCGGCGGTCATGTGCCAGGACTACGCCTTCGGCGTCCCCGCCTACAACACGCTCGTCCGGGAGAAGAAGGCCCTCGCCCGCTACGCCCCCGTCACCCGGCTCAGCCCGCTCGGCTGGACCGCGATGACCGGCTGCCAGAACTGGCCCGCGAAGGTCACCAACCCGCCGCGCCCCCTCAAGGTCGACGGCACCCCGCCGATCCTCCTCACCAACAGCCGCTTCGACCCGGCCACTCCGCACGACTGGGCCGCCAACGCCGCCCGGCAGATCGGCCGGGAGGCCGTGCTGCTGACGTACGACGGTGCGGGGCACGGGGATTACTGGCTCAGCCCGTGTGCGCGGAGCGCCATCGACACCTACCTGCTGACGCTGAAGACGCCGCGTCCCGGCACGCACTGCCCGGCCCTCTGGCCCACCGAACCCGCGCCCGAAGAACGCAAGGGCGCGCTCGTCAACCCGCTGCCCGACCTGATCGGCACACCGAGGTACTGATGGCAAGAGGGCCGGTTCCGGACGGATCCGGGACCGGCCCCCGGGACACTGGTCCCATGACTTTCGACGATCTGCTGCGCCGGGCCGCCGCCCTCGTCCGCCCCGACCGCCGGGCGGTCCTCGGCATCGCGGGGAGCCCGGGGGCCGGGAAGACCACGCTCGCCGAGCGCCTGGTGCGGGAACTCGGGCCGGTCGCCGCACACGTCCCCATGGACGGATTCCACCTCGCCGACGTCGAGTTGGACCGGCTCGGGCTGCGCGACCGCAAGGGGGCACCGGAGACGTTCGACGCGGCGGGGTACGCGGCGCTGCTGAACCGGCTCCGGTCTTCCGGGGAGTTGGTGTACGCGCCCGGGTTCGAACGGGTTCTGGAGCAGCCGATCGCCGGTGCCGTCCCGGTGCCGCCGAGCGCGCGGCTCGTCGTCACGGAGGGCAACTACCTTCTGCTGGGCACCGGTTCATGGGTACGGGTGCGGGCCGAACTCGACGAGGTGTGGTTCTGCGCGCCGGACGAGCAGGAGCGGGTGCGCCGACTCGTCGCCCGGCACGAGGAGTTCGGGAAGTCCCACGAGGCCGCCGTGGCCTGGGTGTCGCGGAGCGATGAGCGCAACGCCGAACTGGTGGCGCGGACGCGGGAGCGGGCGGATCTGGTGCTGACGTCCGCCCAACTCCCGGTGCCGTGACGGCTATTCGCCCTGGGTGCCGTCGAGGGTGCGGACCAGGTTGCGCAGGACCGGGCCGTACTCCGGGTGCGCGAGCGCGTGGGCCATCTGGGCGACCAGGTAGTCCGCCGGGTTGCCGGTGTCGTACCACTCGCCCTGGATGACCTGGCCGTACACCGCGCGGGTCGCGGCGTACGCGTTGATCGCGTCCGTCAAGTAGATCTCGCCCGTGCGGTGTTCGTGCCAGCGGCGGGTCTGCTCGCGCAGCTCGTCGACGATGCCCGGGGTGATGACGTAGCCGCCGATCGCCGCGTACGACGAGGGGGCGTCCTTCGGCTTCGGCTTCTCCACCAGGCCCGTGATGCGGAGCTGGCCCTCGCCGAGGTCCTCCTTGACGATCGGGACGCCGTAGCGCTGCGAGTCCTTCGGGTCCATCGGGAGGAGGGCCAGGACCGGGCAGCCCGTCTGCTCGTACGCCCGGATGAGCTGCTGGGCGCGCGGGACCTCGGCCACGAACACGTCGTCCGGCCACAGGACGAGGACCGGCTCGTCGTTGAAGGAACGCGCCGCGTTCAGGACGGGCGTGCCGTTGCCGTACGGGCCGCGCTGGTCCAGATAGGTGATGTGGCCGCGCCGGGCCAGCTCGGCGACCTCCTCCACCGCGTCCGCGTACGCCGTCTTGCCGTCCGCCCGCAACTGGTCCACCAGCGCCGGGTTCGGCCGGAAGTGGTCCTGGATCAGGGACTTGCCGCCCGACACGACGATCGTGATGTCCGTGATGCCGGAGTCCACCAGCTCACGGACCGTGTGCTCGACGACCGGCTTGTCACCGACCGGCAGCATCTCCTTCGGGATCGCCTTGGTCAGGGGCAGCAGGCGCGAACCGAGCCCGGCGGCGGGGATGACGGCCCTGCGGATCGTGGGGGAGGACATCTGCTCTCTCTCGTACGTGCGGCTGCGTCGCTTCTTCGACGTGAGGCTGACGCTACCAACGCGGGCTGGGGCCTGTGCGGCGGATCAGGCTGCACGAGAGTGGCGGTTCCGTATGGGTGCCGGTGAGCGGGGTCTGGTGCGTGCAGCTGCAAGGCGGAGGAGGGCGGCGACGCGGTGGGGGCACCTCCCGGCCGAAGGCTGGGGGACGTCGGCAACCGACGACAACGCGGCAGATGAGCGTGCCAGACCCCGCGACCGCAGCCTGATCCGCCGCACAGGCCCTAGCCCCTGAGCGCGTCCGAGATCGACTTCACGCCGCCGTGGGACGTCAGGCCGCCGTCCACCGGGATCTCCGTGCCCGTGATGAACGCCGACTCGTCGGAGAGGAGGAACACGACCAGCGGGGCGATGTCGTCGACCGTGCCGGCCCGGCCGAGCGGGGTCTCGCCGATCGTCGCGTCGCGGAACGCCTGCGAGGCGGCGGCCGTCATCTCCGTCTCGATGTAGCCGGGCAGCACGGAGTTGACGCGGATCCCCTTCGGGCCCAGCTCGGTCGCGGCGATCTTCGAGACCGCGCGCAGCGCCCACTTGCTGGCCGTGTAGGCGACGGGGTAGTAGCCGGTCAGCGCGGTCGCCGAACCGATGTTCACGATCGACGAGCCCGGCGGCATCAGCGGCGACAGCTTCTGGATGCCGAGCAGCGGCCCGGTCGTGTTCACGGCGTGCACCCGCGCCATGTCCTCGGGCCGTACGGAGTCGAGGCGGTGGCGCTCGATGATCCCCGCGTTGTTGACCAGCCCGTGGACCTGGCCGTACGACTCCTTCAGCCCGGCGGCCAGCGCGTCCCAGTCGGCCTCGCAGCTGATGTCGAGCTTCAGGCACCCGTCGTCCGCGGGGCGCGCGTCGGTGGCGACGACGGTCGCCCCGGCCCGGGTCAGGGCGTGCGCCTCGGCCAGCCCCTGCCCGCGCGCCGCGCCCGTGACGACGATGACCTTGCCTGCGAGACGGCCCGCGGGCTGCCCGTTCTCCGTGATCGTGCTCATGCCGGACAAGTTACCGTCCCGGCCGCGGGCTGCCCGCGGCCGGGCATGGGTCAGTGCTTGCCGTTGATCCGGCCCACCTCGATCCCCGCGATGTCGGGGGCCGCGGCGCTCGCGTTGCCGAACGTCACCGCGTTGGCGCCCTTGCGCAGTTCGACCGGGACACCGACCGTCCAGTAGTCGTCGGTGCTCCACGTGTTCTTGAACGTGACCTTCTGCGTCGTACCCGAACCGACCTTGATGTCCGCCGTGCGGGACATGATGTCGGTGTTGTAGGCGTGCCCGTTGTCCCGCCGGTCGTTGTGCGCGTAGGTCACGACCAGCAGATACCGCCCTGCTTTCGGCGCGTTCACCCTGAACTCGGCCGTGCTGTCAGGGCTGTTGCCGAGATTGCCGATGTACGCCCCGCCCGGCGCGTACCCGGAGTCGACGAGCTTGGCGCCACCGGCGAGGACGGCGTCGGCGGCGCCGTACGTGAGGACACCTGTACCGGACCCGTCCCCCGACACGTCGAGCGACCGCAGCGACGCGTGCCCGGACGTCACCGCGACCCGGTTGTTCCCGGCGACCAGGTACAGCCGCAGCGCACGGTTCGGAACGGCGGCCAACTTCTCGCCGTGCAGCGTGAGGTGAACCGGCCCCGCCCCCTTCGGTACGACCGTGTAGTAGCCGTCGCGCGGCGCGTACACGTCGAACACCGCCTTGTCGCCGCCCCGCAGCACGAGCGAACCCGTGCCGGTGCCGGCCGACGAGGAGTAGTCGAACGCCGGACGCCCGCTGACGTCCGCGAGTGTCGCCTCGTACGACGCTGTTGTCCGGGTGCGGCGGGTCAGGTCGATCCGGTCGAGCGTGACCTCGGCGTCGCCCTTGGCGAGGCTCAACACGTGCGTACCGGCAGCCAGTTGGAGGCTGACGTGCTGCTTGGCGCGGTAGGTCCAGTTCTGGGTGGACGGGTACGTCACGGTGACCGGAGCGGCGCCGTCGACAGAGAGCCGCTGCGTCGCCGGGCGGCCGGACTGGTTGCCGTACAGGACCGCCAGGTCGTACACCCCGTCCTCGGGGACCGTCACCGTGAAGTCGACCTTGCTGGCGGGGGTGTTGAGGGAGCCGACGTCCTTCGTGCCGGACGCGGCGTAGCCGTTGGCGTTCTGGACGGTGCCCTGCGTGTAGACGGTGCCGCCGGTGATCGCCGCGTCCTCGGCCTCGTACGACGCGGACCAGGGGACCGAGGCCGTGGCCGGGGTGCCGGTGCCGGACGGGGTGAGGACGATCCGGTACGCCGACATCTTGCGCAGGCCGCGCAGGGGGACGGTGGCTGTGCCGTCGGCGGCCACGGTGACCTTGACGCGGCTCAGCACCTGCGGCGCCGCGTGCTGACCCTCGTACCCCGACCAGCCGGCCTCGGCGACGGTCGCGGTGACCGTGCGGCCGAACAGCTTGCGCGGGACGTTCTGGACGACGACGTCCGCGTCACCCGCCGAGCCGCCCAGCAGGACCTGGGCCTGGCGGCGGGAGGTGTCCAGGGACGCCAACCCCTGGAGCGTGTCGATGGTGTTGGCCTGCGGGGGCGTCACCTTGACCGTGTCGCCGGTCAGGCCCGCGTACCAACGGAACAGCCACCAGCCGCCGTTGGGGATGTTGGAGCGGACGACGTGACCGCTGAGGTTGCCCGCCGCGTCCCAGTACGCCATGTTGGCGTACACCTTGTTCCTCTCGAACATCGAGATCCACTGCACGAGTTGGCCCGGCACGGACAGGTCGCGCCGGTTCGCGTACTCGTCGATGTTGATCTTCAGTGGGCCGATGGCCAACTCCCGCTCCAGGGCGCGGTAGTTGTCGTAGTGGCCCTGGAAGTCGCGCAGGGAACCCGAGCTGAGTTCGTGCCAGGTCATGATCTGCGGGAGGACGTTCTCGCGCTTGGCGAAGGTGAGGAAGTCCCGCAGGAAACGCGGGTAGTAGCCGGTCTCGTTGGGCCCGGCGATCACCGCGTCCGGGTCGATCGCGCGGATCCGCTCGTACACCGTCTTCCAGTGCGTGAGGAAACGGTCGCGCTCCACCTCGTACTCAGCCTGCGGCCCGTTGAGCTTGTACCAGATGAAGTCCGGTTCGTTGAACGGGATGTAGACGAAACGCTCGCTGTTCGGGTCGGCCGCGATGCGGCGGGTGATGCTGTCGACCTTGGGGAGGTAGTCGTCGATGCCGAGGTTCTCGTACGGCCACTTCGCGTAGATGTCCTGCATCATGACGTTGATCTCGCCGCCGCCGTTGCGGAAGAACGCCTTCGACACGGCCTGCGCGTCGCCGTTCGGGTGCTGGAGGCCGCCGTCCGGCTTCTGCGAGATGCTGGTGATCTTCAGGGGTTCGAGGGCCGCGTCGCTCGGCACGCCGTCGTCGCCCAGGCCGTACAGGGCGCCGTTCGCGCCGAGCTGGACCGGGCCCTCGGAGGCGGCGAGGTCGACGGTCAGGCGCTGGGGATCGACGGTGGCCTGAGCGGCCGAGGGGAGTGCGCCTGCCATGAGGGCGGCTCCAAGTGCGGTGGTGACAAGGGCGGTTCGTACGCGGGATCTCGTGCGGGTGGGGGCGATCACGCTGCTGGACCTCCGGTCATTTGACGGCTCCACTGGTGATTCCGGACACGATCTTGCGCTGGCCGACGAGGAACACGGCGACCATCGGCAGGCTCATCACCACGACGTACGCGAAGACGAGATGCCAGTTGTTGAGGTAGAGCTGAGCGCTGGCCACCTGGTAGAGGTTGAGCGGCAGGGTGGCCCGGTCTCCGCCGCCGAGGACGAAGAACGCGTAGAAGACGTCGCTCCAGGCGTAGAGCGTCACCATGATCGTCGCGGTGGCGATCACCGGCCGCAGCAGCGGCAGGACGATCCGGACGAAGATCCGCGCGGGCCGTGCCCCGTCGATCCGTGCCGCTTCCTCCAGCTCGAAGGGGATCGCGCGGATGAACCCCGTCATGAAGAAGATCGACGTGGACAGGTACATGCCGGTGTACACGGCGACCATTCCGGGCCGCGTGTTCGCGAGCCCCAGTTGCCGCAGCTCCATCACGACGGTGACGACGGCCGGCGGCAGCAGCAGCCCGCTGATGCACAGCGCGTAAGCCGCCGACACCAGACGGGACTTGCGGCGCGCGAACACCCAGGCGGCGCCCGCCCCGAGCACCAGCACGAGCACCACCGAAGGGACCACGACGAGCAGGGAGTTGAGCAGCCCGCGCAGCATCTCGCCCTGGTTCACGGCGTCTTGGTAGTTGCTGCCCGGCTGCCAGTGCTGCGGCAGGTCCAGGTTGGGCTTGACGGCCTCCCCCTGCGGCTTCGCCGAGGTGACCGCGACCAGCCACAGGGGGACGCCGATGGCGAGCGCGGCGATGAGGATCACGAGAGCGGGACGGCCAACACGCCAGGCGGTCACAGCAGTTGCTCCCTTCGCCTCAGCCCGACGACCAGCGGGATCGCCACCGCGACCACGATCAGGAAGAGCACCAGGCTCATCGCCGTCGCCTGCGCGTACAGGCCCTGGCCGAAGATCCGGAACATGTAGATGTTGAAGACCTCCGTGGAGGCGGCGGGACCCCCGCCGGTCGTGGCCTGCACGATGTCGAAGGTGTTCATCGAACCGATCAGCGCGGTCGTCACGTTGAAGGTCACGGCCGGCGCGAGCATGGGCCAGCGCACCGACCAGAACGTCCGCCAGGGCCCGGCGCCGTCCATCCGCGCGGCTTCGAGCATGTCGTTCGGGATGCCCTTGAGCCCCGCCAGGTAGATCAGCATCGACAGGCCCATCCACTTCCAGCCGTGGATGACACTGACGATCACCAGCGTCCAGGTCGTGGACCCCAGCCACGGAATGTCCGTGCCCAGCACGGAGTTGAGGGCGCCGTCCTGGTCCAGGAGCGCCTGGAACACGTACCCCGTGGCGAGCGCCGAGATCAGCACCGGGAGGAAGAACACGGCCCGGAAGAACCGGTTGAACCGGGTGTCCGCCTCCAGGAGCAGCGCCAGGACGAGACCGAAGCCGTTCTGGAACAGCGCGGCGAGGACGGCGTACAGCAGCGTCGTCCGGATCGCCCGCAGCAGGGAGCCGTCCTCGGCGACCGTCCTGAAGTTGTCGAGGCCGGTGAAGGAGATGTCCGAGTGGTACGACGACCAGTTCGTGAACGGGTAGTAGAAGTTGAGCAGGTTGGGGGCCAGGAAGAAGCCCGCGAAGACGGCGATCGCGGGGAGGGCGAACCACCAGGGGTGGTGGACGGCGGCGCGGGGGAGCCTTCCCGGTGCTTTGCGTTCGGTGGGGCCGGAGTTGGCGCGGACCATGGTCTGAGTCATCGTCAGAACCCGGGTGCGCCCTGCGCCTTGGCGACCTGGGCGAACTGGTCCTGGATCGCCTGCGCGACCTGCTGCGGGCTCTTCTTGCCGTAGATCATGTCGGCGAGGTAGAGGTGCGTGTCGGGGGCGACGATCGCCTTCGCCTGGAAGACGCCGATCGCCTTGGGCAGCGCGGCGACTTGGGCCTTGGCTGTCTGCGGGAGGCCGGCCGGGGTCGGCACCGACGGCTGCACGGACGGGATCTTCATCGCCGCGATGTAGTCGGCGTAGTCGGGCCCAAGCCAGAACGCGAGGAACTGCCGGGCCGCGTTCTCCCGCTTCTCGTCACCCGTGCGGAAGGCGACCACGCCGTTCGTCTGGTCCGGTGAATACAGGCCGGTCGCCGAGGAGTTGGCGACGGGGAACCAGCCGATCTTCTGGTCGATCTCGGCCGTCGAGTACTTCGCCTGCAACTGGGACTGGAACGAGGTGACGTTGAGGACCATCCCCGCCTCGCCCTTCCACAGGGCGTCCGCCTGGCCGGTGAACGTGCCGGTGCGGTAGTTCTTCTGCGCGAGGCCCGCGTCGAAGAGCTTGTCCTTGTACTTCTTGATGGCGGCGACCACCACCGGGTCGGTCCACTTCTTCTCACCCTTGTTCAGCCCGTCCCACCACGCCGGGTCGAGGTCGGTGAGCTGGAGCTGCATCTGCCACTGGAGGGGCCACTTGTCGCCCCCCGCCTCGTAGAAGCCCGCCGCGTCCGTCTTGTCGGTCACCGTGCGGCCGAGGGCGAGGAGTTGGTCGTAGGACTTCGGGAAGTCCTTCTCGCTCAGGCCGGCCCGGCGGAAGACGTCCTTGTTGTAGTAGACGCCGAGCATCGCGGGGCTGGTGACGATCGCCGCGTACCGCTTGCCGTCGATCACGCCCAACTTCTGTTCCGTGCCGCCGAGTTTCGCGACCCATGGCTCGTCGTCCAGGGTCAGGAGGTTCTGCTTCGGCTGGATGAACGGCAGCGTGGAGATGGAGGGCTGCCAGAACATCAGGTCGGGGCGGTCGCCCGAGGCGAGCTTCGTCGGGACGTTCTGCTCGTACAGGTCCGGGACAGCCTGCGTCTCGACCTTCGCGCCGGTCGCCTTCTGGAAGGCGTCGATCACCTGCTTCGGCGCGGTGACCGTGTTCTGCGCGGTCCACATCGTCAGCTTCACGCCGTCCAGACGCGCGGTCGGGTCGACGGCCGCACGCTTCGTGTCCTTCGCGTCCGCGCCGGAGTCACCGGCGGTCGGGTCGCTGCACGCGGTGGCGGCAAGGCCGAGGGCGCAGATCAGCGCCAGGGCCGGGAGAGCTCTTGTCTGCATCACGTGCCTTTCGAGAACGGGGTGGTTCAGGAAGCAGGAGTGAGAACAGTGGTGCTCGTGAGGGGTGTTGAGTTGTGCGGTGTCGTACGCCCGTGCCGGTGCGGGGAGTTCAGGGGGCGGCGGGCGGTGGTGCCGTGCTCTCCCGTACCACCAGCTCCGGTACGGAGACGGGGTGCGGGGCGATCTGTGACGACTTCTCCAGCACCCCGTGCAGCGAGGCGAACGCGGCTCTGCCGAGGCCGGTGAAGTCGAGGCGGACGGTCGTCAGGGACGGGGTGAGGTAGGCCGAGTGGGGGGCGTCGTCGAAGCCGGCCACGCTGACCTCGCCGGGCACGCCGCGGCCCGACTCGTGCAGGGCGCGCAGGACACCGAGCGCCAGGTCGTCGTTGCCGCACAGGATCGCCGTGACGGCGGGGTCGCGGGCCAGCCCGAGGCCCGCCGCGTGTCCGCCCGCCGGTCCCCAACTCCCTTGCAGGGGACGGGGGACCGTGGCGCCGGCCTCGCGCAGCGCCTGGCGCCAGCCTTCCGTGCGGGCCGCCGTACGCCGGGTGCTGGAGGGGATCGCGACGTAGTGCACCGTGCCGTGGCCCAGCGCGAGGAGGTGGCGCGTCGCCTCGTACGCCGCCTGCCGGTCGTCCGTCCACACCCAGGGGCGGTCGCCCTCCGGAGGGCTCGCGGGGGTCTCGACCACGCCCACGACCGGGAGTTCGGGAGGCACGGCCGTCAACGCCCGGACGCCCGCCGGATCGTACGCGATCACGATCAGGCCGCCGCTCGCGTCCGCCGCGCGCCGGACCTCGGCGGCCACGGCCGCCTCGTCGGCGGACTCCAGGACGCCGATCCCCACCGCGTACGACGCCGCGCGGGCCGCCTCCTCGATGCCCTGGAGGATCGCCGCGTACCCGTAGTGCGTCGTGTTCGCCGTCAGCACCGTCACGCTCCGGCTGCGGCCGCTGGCCAGCGCCAGTGCCGTCGCGTTGCGGCGGAAGCCCAGTTCGTCGATCGCCGCGAGGACCCTGTCGCGGGTCTCCTGGCGGACGCTGGGGTGGTCGTTGATCACCCGGGAGACGGTCTGGTACGAGACACCGGCGGCGCTCGCCACATCCCTGATGCTCGCCGGGCGCCTTGTGTGACCGGTCACATCCATGCCAGGATTGTGACCGGTCACATAGGGGTCGTCAAGAGACCGTAACGACGGATTCACGAGACGGATTTACGTGACGGGAGACGCGGTGGACGGGTTTGTGTGGGGGCGGCCGGGGATGGAGGTCGCGTTCGCGATCACTTCCGACGGGACGGTCAGGGTGGTGGGGCTCGGCTCCGGGAGTCCGCCGGTGGATGCCGAAATCGCCCTTCCCCTGGTCGAGTTGACGGCGTTCGGGCAGGGGAGCGGGTGGTCCGGGCCGCGGTTCACGGGGACCGCGCCGGGGAATCGGCTGCGGTACCAAGGGCATTGCGTCGACGGGTCGAGGCTGATTGTCGAACTCCACGATCCCGACACGGGGTTGACCGCCTTCGCCGAGTTCGAGTCCTACGCCGGGGTGTCGGTGGTGCGGTCCCGGGTGCGGCTGCGCAACGACGGTGCCTCGCCGCTCGTCGTCCAGTCCGTCAGCAGTCTGCTGCTCGGCGCGCTGCCTTCGCCGGACGCCCTGGATGTGCACTGGGCTCGCAACGACTGGCTCGCGGAGTGCCGTTGGGTGTGCGCGCCGGTGCGGGATGTCCTCGTCGATATCGGGGCCGCTGTGCATCAGCACGACAGCCGGGCCGCGTTCCGGCTCACCGGGAGGGGGAGTTGGCCCACCGACGGGCACCTCGCGATGGGGGCGCTGACCGAACGGGGCGGTGGGCGGGCCTGGTTGTGGCAGATCGAGTCACCCGCCGGGTGGCGGTGGGATCTGGGGGAGCGGGACGGGGGGACCTACCTCGCGCTCAACGGGCCCACCGACGCCGAGCATCAGTGGCGGGTGCGGCTCGGGGCGGGGGAGTCGTTCACGACGGTGCCTGTCGCGGTGGCGGTCGGGGCCGGGTTCGACGAGGCGATGGGGGCGATGACCTCCTACCGGCGTGCCGTGCGGCGGGCTCATCCCGATCATGTGGGGCTGCCCGTCGTCTTCAACGACTACATGAACACGCTGATGGGGGACCCTACTTCGGAGAAACTCCACCCGCTGATCGACGCCGCCGCCCGTGCCGGCGCCGAGTACTTCTGCATCGACTCCGGGTGGTACGACGACGATGCCGACGGGTGGTGGGACAGCGTCGGTGAGTGGGAGCCGTCCGTCCGGCGGTTTCCCGACGGGGGGATCCGGCGGGTGCTGGAGCGGATCCGGGAGCGGGGGATGGTGCCCGGGCTGTGGCTGGAGCCCGAGGTCGTCGGGGTGCGCAGTCCTGTCGCCCGGTCGCTTCCCGACGATGCGTTCTTTCAGCGGGACGGGATCCGGCTCGTCGAACAGGGGCGGCACCAGCTCGACTTGAGGCATCCGGCGGCCCGTGCGCACCTCGACAAGACCGTCGACCGGATCGTCGGGGAGTGGGGGGTCGGGTATCTGAAGCTGGACTACAACATCGTCGTCGATCCCGGGACGGAGGGGCCGGGGGATCTGGCGCCCGGCGCCGGGCTGTTGGGGCACGGGCAGGCTTATCTCGACTGGCTCGGCGGGGTGTTGGACCGGTATCCCGGGCTGGTCGTCGAGAGTTGCGCGTCCGGGGGGATGCGGATGGACGGGGCGACGCTGGCGGTCGCGCAGTTGCAGTCGACGAGCGATCAGCAGGACCCCTTGCGGTATCCGCCCATCGCCGCTTCCGCTGCCACCGTCGTGCCGCCCGAGCAGGGGGCCGTGTGGGCCTATCCGCAGCCGTCGTACCCGGACGAGTTGATCTCGTTCACCTTGGGCGGGGCGTTGTTGGGGCGGATCCATCTGTCGGGGCATCTGGATCGGATGACCGAGCGTCAGATGGGGCTGGTCCAGGACGCGTTGAGGGTCTACAAGGAGATCCGGGGCGACCTCGCGCGGGCCTTGCCGTTCTGGCCGTTGGGGTTGCCGGGGTGGGGGGACGAGTGGGCGGTGCTGGGGATGCGGGTGCCGGGCGGGCCGTCTTACCTGTCGGTGTGGCGGCGGGGTGCGGAGGGGGAAGTGCGGGTGCCTGTTGAGCATTTGGCGGGGCGGGCGGTGGTGGCCGAGGTGGTGCATCCGGGTGCGGGCGGGAGTGGGGGTGCGGTGTGGGACGGGAGTGGGGTGCGGGTGGCCGTGGGGTCTGTTCCGGGGGTGGTGCTGGTGCGGTTGAGGTGAGACGGGTCAGGGTGCCAGTGGGACGCTGAACGCGGGTGGGTGAGGGGGACTTTGCGGTCTCCCCCTGTCTTTCGCGCTGACAGGGGGAGACCCATGACTCACCGCGTCACTCGCCCGACGGCGCCGTCTGGGGTGCTCCCAGAGGTACCGGCGTACCGAAGTTCGGGGTGCCGTCCGTGTTCCACGTGAACTTCTGGGCCCGGGTCGAGCGGTTCATGTCGCAGCCGCCGTTCGGTGAGCTGTTGGCGTGGTAGACCATCCAGTCCTCTGTGCCGTCCGGGGACTTGAAGAAGCCGTTGTGGCCGGGGCCGTAGACGCCGTTCGCGTTGGAGCGCTGGAAGACGGGGTTGGGGGATTTTGTCCAGGAGGAGGAGTTGAGGGGGTCGCCTCCGTTGTAGGTGAGCATGCCGAGTTTGTAGTCGGGGGTGGAGCAGTGGCTTGCCGAGTAGATGATGAAGGTCTTGCCGTTGCGTTGCAGGACTTCCGCGCCCTCGTTCACCGCGCCGCCGACCGTCTCCCAGCTGTAGGTCGGCGTGGAGAGGATGCGGCGGGTGCCGCTCGCCGTCCAGGGGTTGGAGAGGGGGCGGATGAACATGGGCTGGGAGCCGTTGTAGAACGTGCCCAACAGGTAGAGCTGGCCGTTGAGTTGGAGGATCCCGGGGTCCAGTTCCCAGGTGTTGTCCTGGGACGGGTCCAGCAGGTCCGCCTTGAACGTGTACGGGCCCATCGGGTCCAGGCCCGCGCTCTCCAGGACGTGGATGCGCTGGGTGCCGAGGTCGAAGGGTTCACGCCCGGCCGTGTAGTAGAAGTACCAGCGCTGGCCGCTCGGGCCGTTGAGGAGATGGAACTCCGGCGCCCACATCGTCCCGGCGCCGTTGGGGCGGGTCAGGTTGAAGACGACCTGGTCGGAGGCGGTCGCGAGGCCGGCGAGGGTCGGCGACTTGCGCATGGTGATCGTCGAGTTCCACGTCGTCGTCGCCAGGTAGTAGTTGCCGTTGTAGTACGTCATCCACGGGTCGGGACCCTGCTGCTTGAGCGGGTTGGTGAAGGTCCCCGGCGTGGTCCCGCCCCCGCTGAAGCCGGGCAGCCGCCACACCCGCCCCGCCGTCGAACCGCACGGCAACTGCACGAGGTTGGTGTTGGGCGCCGACGAACCCCCGCTGGGCGTCACACACTTGCCCGACCCCACCGACACGAGGTTGAACGTCTTGTCGGTCCCGCCGACGGTCACCGGCGTCAGCCGCCACTGCTGGTTGGTCCCGCCATGGCACGGCCACTGGATGACGGCCGCGTTGTCGGCGGTCGACGCCCCGTACACGTCCACGCACTGCCCGGACTGCGCGGTGACGGTGTAGACGTCGCTCGTCCCCGCGACCGGCGTGTAGGTGAAGCTCTGGTTGGCCCCCGACGAACAGGCGAACGCCCTGAGCTGGGCCCCGTTCGTCGTCGAACTCCCCGGCAGGTCGAGGCAGTTGCCGCCGTTCTGGTTGACGCCTGTGGAGGTGAAGGCCACGGCGGCCGACGCGGATTGCTGTGGCACCACGAGGAAGGCGACCGCGAGCGTGAGGAGCGCCAGGAGCGCTCTGCATCTGGACAGGGCGGATCTGGTCATGGCCCGTACACCTTCGCTTCGAGAAGGCCGACCGAACTCGTGCCGGTACTGGTCAGCAGCACCCGTAGCCGGCTGGTGTTCGTGGCGGTGAACGTCACGTGGTTGTACTGGTTCTTCGCGAGCGGGTACGCGCTCGCCCCCGGCACGTCGGCGTACGAACTGCCGTTCCAGTACTGGAGTTTCCAGGCCGACGGCATGTCGATGCCCTGGTCGTCGTCGAAGAAGTACACGTCCGCCGAGTTCACGGTCCGCGCGGTCGGCCACGTCAACTCGGCCCACTGCTGGCCGGTTTCGGGCCAGGTGCCCCAGCGCGGGTTCACCGTGTCGTTCGACGAGGGCGGATCGATCCCGTCGTTGACGGCGGCGACGCTCTCCCAGGACGACGTGTACGACGCGGAGGCGGTCGCCGACAGCGCCTGGTTGGAGGGCGGTTGGACGCCGCCCCGGTTGAACACCTTCACCTCCGTGAGCCCGGTCTTCGCCCCGGACGCGTTGGTCGCGAGCACCCGGACGCGCTGGGCGTTCACCGCCGGGAAGGTCACCAGGTTGTAGTTGGCGCGCGGCACCGAGGGACTCTTCGTCTGGCTCGGCACGTCCACCCACGAACTGCCGTTGTAGTACTGGATGGTGTACGCCGACGGCGCCCGGTAGGTCCCGCTCGCCGGACGGCTGTCCTTGAAGTACAGGCGCACCTCGTTGAGCGTGCGGGACGTCCCGAGGTTCAGCTCGTACCAGTCCTGCGCGTTCGGGGAGCCGCCCGCGCCCCAGAAGGGTTCGTTGGTGGGATACCCGTCGACCGCGCCGGACGTCGCGCTGCCGGAGCCGGTGTAGGAGGCCGAAGTGGTCGCGCCCGAGGCGAGGTTGGTGAGGTCGGCCGTCAGGTCGACGCCCGCCTTCGCGAGCATGTCGGTCATCCGGGGGCTGTCCTGCACGACCTGGTTCGGTGCCTTCAGGCCCGCAACCGCCGTGTGGTAGCCGACCGTTCCGCTCGTCGTGACGTCACCGGTCGCCGGGTCCCACGTGAACGGCACCAGCGAGTTCACGGTCGCCACCCGGCTGCCGTTGATGAAGATCGAGTACCCCTCGGGGACTCCCGGATAGCGGACCACGCCGTCGGACGGGTCGTCCCAGACGATTGTCAGGTCGGCGCCCCGGTAACGGACGTTGTTGACCGTGAAGTGCGACCAGCCGATGTCGATCGGCGACAGCTCGACCTTCGCGTCGTTGCGCGGACGCAGACCCGCCACGTCCTCGACGACCGTCCAGTTGCTGCTGCCGAGGATGTTGTGGTGGATCCAGGAACGGTAGGTGATCGCGCTGCCGTTCCAGTCCGCCCAGAACTCGTTCGCGTCCGGCCACTGCGTGTTGCCGTTCACGTACTGCGCCCACGTGTTCCAGTACAGGAGCTTCTTGTAGTCCGTCGCGTTCATCCACGAGTTGGGGTAGTTGCGCAGGACGGAGGAGTACAGCCGGAACTGGACCGTGGAGTTGATGGTCGAGAAGTTGTTGGAGCCGGGCTCGCCTGCCTCGGCCGCCGCCTGCTTGTCGACCTGGTTCGCGGTGTAGAACGGGAACACCGGGTACTGCGCGGGGTCGTCGTACAGGCGCAGTGCCTGCCGGTAGGTCGCCGTGTTGGGGACCGCGCCGACCGAGAACGGGTAGTAGTTGTTGATCTCCTTCCACGGCACCCATTCGTTGGTGGACTTGAGCCGGTGCTCGAAGAGCTGGCGGCTGGGGTTCCACAGGACGTTGACGATGGCGTCCTTGATCTGGTTCGCCAGGGTGCGCATCTCGGCGGCCTTGGCGGTGTTGCCGATCGCGTCGTACGCCTGCGCGGCGGCCAGCGCGCCGCTGTACTGGTAGGCGGACTCGGCGCGGTCCATGTTGCCGGGCTTCCAGTGGAAGGAGACGGCGTCCGCGTCGTTGCCGGTCAGCGCGCCCCAGTCGTACTCGATGAGCTTGTTGTTGTCGTGGTCGTAGTAGGCGAGTTGGCCCTTCACGTCGCCCTCGGCGTAGTGCGCGAGGTTCGCCGCGATGCCCGGCTGGCCGCCGTGGAGCTGGTAACTGCGCCACGCCGCCTCGGCGGTGTACTGCGTGTAGCTGTTGGACCAGTTCTCCGGGTCGCCCGGGTTGTCCAGGAACCGTCCGCCCTTGGAGACCTGTCCGACGCTCAGCCAGTCACCGTACGAATAGGCCGGATCCCGCAGGTACTTGAGGTCGTCGATGTGCATCGGCTGGGTCAGCGCGATCGCGTTGTTGTAGCCGAGGACGCCCTCGGTGGACGTCGGGAACTGGAAGGTCTGGCCCGGGATGTCGGCGTCCAGGTTGTTGAAGCGCATCAGCCACCAGCGGTAGTAGATGTTCTTCTTGATCGCCGGTTCGGGTACGTCGATGTAGGGCACGTTCTTCGCCCACCACTGGTTGTAGGCGCGCACGTGCGTCGCGAACGCGGTGTCCGCCGTGTATCCGGCGTAGGCGTTGTACTCGCTCAGCGAGGCCGGGATCTCGTCGGTGACGAAGCCCATCACGACCTTCACGGTCGTCGTCGCGCCGGCCGCGACGGTCACCGAGCGGTTCAGGCCGCCGCTGGAGACGGTGAACCCGTCGCCGGTCAGGCGGGGTCGGATGGTCGTGAGGTTGTTGTACGCGTTGACCTGGCCGGTGAGTTCACTGCCGCTGCCGGTCGTCGCGTACGGGGACGTGGCGCGGAGTTGGAGCGTCGTCGACGCGGTGCCGTTGTTCTTGATCGCGAGGTTCGTCACGGCGACGTTGTTGTCGGTGATGAACTTGGTCTGCGTGACCGTCGTCGAACCGCTGGTGTGGACGCTGCGCCAGTGGCTGGGCACCTGGCGGCGCTGGGCGACCTGTTCGGTGAACGTGCCGGGGGTGATCGCGACCGTGTAGGCGTTGTTGTTGCTGATGCTCTCCCAGTAGGCGACCTGGCCGCCGAAACCGAGCGTGCCCGGAGTGTGGGTCTTCATGAACAGGGCCCGGCCACGGCTCATCAGCCAGGGGCCCGCCGGGTCGTCGCCGGTGCGGGCGAGGAGGCGGTCCATCCAGAAGTCGGTGCCCGAACTCTCCGCGTCGTACACGGACTTCATCATGTCGCCGGTCGTGTAGCCGACCGGCGGGTTCGGGATCGCGGGCCCGTTGAAGGTGGGGAAACCGATCGTCTGCGACGCGTGGGCCGGGGGCGCGACGAGGAACGGACAGAGCATGAGCAGCAACGCGAGAAGCAGGGCGTGCGGTCTTCTCATCGGAGGCTCCCTGGGTGGGGGTGACGAGAGGCACGGAAAGGGACCTAAAAGGTTTTCGCAAAGTAGGAGTGAGCTGACGAGCTGTCAAGGGACTGCGGGGAAAGCCGGTTTCACGTCAGGACAGGGCGGCCGTCGACCCCCGGATCACGACCCGGCACCGTACGGTCTCCACCCCCGACTGCCGCGCCCCCTCGATCGCCCCCGACAGCGCGTGCGCCGCCGCCCTCCCCACCTGCTCCAGATTCATGTCCACGCTTGTCAGCGGCGGGCGTGAAGCGGCCGTCAGTACCTGCCAGTTGTCGAACCCCATCACCGAAACGTCCTCCGGCACCCGCCGCCCCCGCTCCCGCAACACGTCGATGACACCCCGCGCGATCTGATCGCTCCCGCACAACACCGCGTCGACATCGGGGTGTTGGTCGAGGAGCAGCACGGTCGCCGCCCGCCCCCACCCCTCCGACCACGCCCCGAACCGTGGCTCACCGACCAGATCGAGCCCGGCGTCCGCCAGCGCGGAGCGCGCCCCCGCCACCCGGTCGTGCGCGGCGGCGTACCCGGGGTCGCCGGTGATGTGCGCGATCCTGGTCCGCCCGCAGGCCAGCAGATGGGCGACGGCGATCCGGCCGGCGTCCACGTTGTCCGGGACCAGCGACAGATCCTCGGGATCCTCCGAGGGGGCGTACGCGTACACCACCGGCACCGGCAGGTTCCGGCCGAGCGAGGGGCGCGGGTCGGTACGGCTGCCCACCACGATCAGCCCGTCCACCCGCCGCCCCAACAGGGCGCGCACATGGTGCTGTTCACGGATCGCGTCGCCCCGCGCGTCGCACAGGAACACCGCGACCTCGCCCGCGCCGAACGCGTCCTCCGCGCCCATCAGGATCGGGATGCTGAACCGGCCCTCCAGGTCGCTGGTGAGCAGGCCGACCGTGCCCGAGCGGCCCTCCAGCAGGCCCCGGGCCAGCTGGTTGGGGCGGAACGCGAGCCGCTGCGCCGCCTCGATCACTCGCTGCCGGGTCTCCGCGCGGACCTGGCTGCGGCCGTTCAGCGCCTTGGAGGCGGTCGCGATGGACACGCCCGCCAGCCGGGCGACGTCACCGAGGGTCGCGGGCTGCGAACGAGCGGGGCCGGGGGCCGGGTTCATGGGGGTCTCCTTCTCGCGTCGCGTGCGTAAACGGTACGCGAGTCGCTTTCGGCAAGGCCGCGAGATGGACGTTTCCAGGGGTTTCGGCAATCGGACAAGAACCGTGTCGTACAGGGGGATTGACGAGCCATCAGGCCCGCCCTAGCTTTCTGAAAGCCTTTTCGGTTCGTTTCCGCGCGACTGGGGGATCGACATGAGGAGCACCACCGGACGTGTACGCCGACTCGTCAGCGGGGCGGTGGCACTCCTCGCCGCCGCGAGCCTGGCCACGGCCTGCGGCTCGTCGGACGACGGCGACGGCAAGGACGGGAGCGGGGGCGGGGGTGCGTCCTCCGGCGGCGCCACCGGCGTCGACGACGGCGCGAAACTCACGATGTGGACGCGCGCCGCGACCCGCCCGCAGAGCGAGGCCCTGGTCAAGGCGTACAACGAGAGCCACAAGAACAAGGTCGAGCTGACCGTCGTCCCCACCGACGACTACCAGGCCAAGGTCGGCGCGGCGGCCGGCTCGCGCGAACTGCCCGACCTGTTCGCCTCGGACGTCGTGTTCGTGCCCAACTACACGTCCAGCGGCCTGTTCGCCGACCTGACCTCCCGCATCGACGCCCTGCCGTTCGCCGCCAAGCTCGCCCAGTCGCACATCAAGGCCGGGACGCACGACGGCAAGAAGTACGTCGTCCCCCACACCCTCGACCTCTCCGTCCTCTTCTACAACAAGTCCCTCTACAAGCAAGCCAAGTTGGACCCCGAGAAGCCGCCCACGACCCTCGCCGAGTGGGACCGACAGGCGCGTGCCGTCAACGCGTTGGGCGGCGGTGTGAACGGCACCTTCTTCGGCGGCAACTGCGGCGGCTGCGGCGTCTTCACCTGGTGGCCCTCCATCTGGGCGGCGGGACAAGAGGTGTTGAACGACGACGGCACCGCCGCCACCCTCGACTCGCCGACCGCGAAGAAGGTGTACGACGTCTACCGGGGCTGGGTGAAGGACGGCATCCTCGCGCCCGGCGCCAAGGAGGAGACCGGCACGACCTGGACCGGCGTCTTCCCCAAGGGCAAGGTCGGCGTCATGCCGATGCCCTCGACGACCCTCGGCCTCATGCCGAAGAACCTCGACCTCGGCGTCGCCCCCATCCCCGGACCCGACGGCGGCAAGTCCACGTTCGTCGGCGGGGACGCCATCGGCATCGCCGCCACCAGCAAGAACGCCGACCAGGCATGGAACTTCCTCGCCTGGACCCTCGGCGACGACGCCCAGGTGAACGTGGTCGCCGCGCACAAGGACGTCGTCGCGCGCACCGACCTCGCGTCCAACAAGTACTCGGCCGCCGACCCGCGCCTGGTCACCATCAACCAGCTGGTGGGGGAGGGCCGTACGCCCTACGCGCTCAAGTTCGGGCAGACCTTCAACGACCCCAACGGGCCCTGGCTGAAGCTCATGCGGGACGCCGTCTTCGGGGACGGGAGCGGGATCGACAAGGACAACAAGGAGGTCTCCGCGTCGCTGGCCGACTGACCGGCCCGATCGCGTCGCCGGTCGACCGACCCGATCAGGGAGGGGATCCCTTGCAGGTCAAGGCAGTTGAGCGGACGGCGGCCCCGCATCCGTCCGCCGCACCAAAGCCGCCCCGCACCCGCCGCTGGTGGCGCACCCGCACCGCGCAGGGTATCGGGTACGCCACCCCCACCGCCCTCTTCGTCGCCGTCTTCTTCCTCTTCCCGCTCGTCCTCGTCGCCCAGATGTCCCTGAGCGACTGGCCGTTGCTCGCCGGGGACCGGGGCGGCAACGCACCCGAGAACTTCACCGACGTCACCGACAGCTCCCTCTTCTGGCCCGCCGTCCGCTTCACCCTCCTCTACACGGCCGTCGTCACCGTCGTCCTCCTCGGACTCGCCCTGCTGCTCGCCCTGTTGGTCCAGGAGTCCCGCCCCGGCGCCGGGTTCTTCCGCACGGTCTACTTCCTGCCCGGCGCCCTCGGACTGACCTCCGCGTCCCTGCTGTTCTGGGGGCTGTACAGCCCCAACACCGGGCCGCTGAGCAAGATCCTGGAAAAACTCGGCCTCGTCGACGACCCCGTCTCCTTCCTCGGCTCGTCCACGGCCGCCCTCTGGTCGACGGTGTTCCTCGTCGTGTGGAAGTTCGCCGGGTTCTACATGCTCATCCTGCTCGTCGGACTCCAGCGCATCCCGCACGAGCTGTACGAGGCGGCCCGCATGGACGGCGCGAGCCGCGCGCAGATCTTCCGCTCGATCACCCTGCCCCTGCTGCGGCCCTCGCTGGCCCTGTCGTTGCTCCTGTGCGTCACCGGATCCCTGCTCGCCTTCGACCAGTTCTTCGTCCTCACCAAGGGCGGCCCCGACAACAGCACCGTCACCGTCGTCCAGTTGATCTACCGCGAGGCGTTCCAGAAGCTCAACCTCGGTACGGCGGCGGCCCTTTCCATCATCGTGCTGGCCGCACTGCTCCTGCTGAACGCCTTCCAGTTCCGGGGCCTGCGAAGGGAGGACGCGTGAAAGGGACACGCACGCCGTACTACGTCGTCGCCGGCGGCCTCGCCGTCATCTTCCTGTTCCCGCTGCTGTGGAACACCTGGGCGTCGGTCAGCCCCCAGCCCGGCACCGCGCAGGAGTCCGGATACGGTCTCGGCAACTACCGCACCCTCCTCGACTACGACGCCGGACTGTGGCAGTACTTCCTCAACAGCACCCTCGTCTCCATCCTCACGGTCGCCCTCACCCTCGGCGTCTCCCTGCTCGGCGGATACGCCTTCGCCCGCTTCCGGTTCCCCGGCAAGAACCTGCTGTTCCTGGTGACGCTGGCGATCCTGATGGTGCCGTACGCGACCCTCCTCATCCCGCTGTACGTCCTCCTCGGCCGCCTCCACCTCCAGAACTCGCTGATCGGGCTGAGCCTGGTGCTCGCGATGTTCCAACTCCCGTTCGCCACCTTCATGATGCGGATCTCCTTCGAGTCCGTGCCGCGCGAACTGGAGGAATCGGCGCTGGTCGACGGCTGCGGGACGGCGGGCGCACTGCGCCGGATCCTGCTGCCCGCCGTGCGGCCGGGGCTCATCACCGTCGGACTCTTCGCGTTCCTCGCCGCCTGGAACGACTTCATCGCCCCGCTGATCCTGATCTCCGACAGCGAGAAGGCACCGCTGCCGCTGGCCGTCGCGAACCTGCGCCAGCAGAGCATGGGCGCGGTGGACTACGGCGCGACCGAGGCGGGCGTCGTGGTGCTCGCGATGCCGTGCCTGCTGCTGTTCCTGCTGCTGCAACGGCATTACGTGCGTGGGTTCATGTCGGGCGCGCTCAAGGGATGAGCCCTACTTTCCACTGGTTTCGACGACCGGAAGGCTTGAACTGGTGACGGACAACATGGCGGGCCCCCGCGCGACGCCGGTCGTACCCAGCCGGGGCCGGTTGCGGCCCCTCGGACTCGGCGAGGTCAGGATCACCGGCGGGTTCTGGGCCGGACGCAGGCGGACCAACGCGACCGCCACCCTCGACCACTGCCGGTACTGGATGGAACGCGTCGGCTGGATCGGCAACTTCCGCGCCGCCGCCGAGGGCCGCATCCGACACGACCGCAGGGGACGGGAGTTCGCCGACTCCGACGTCTACAAACTCCTGGAGGCCATGGCCTGGGACGGCGACCGCGACCCCGAGATCGCCGCCCTCACCGAGGCCGTCGCCCTCGCCCAGGAACCCGACGGCTACCTCGGCACCGCGTACGGCCGCCCCGGCCAGCAGCCCCGCTACAGCGACCTCGCCTGGGGCCACGAGCTGTACTGCTACGGCCACTTGATCCAGGCCGGCGTCGCCCAGACCCGGGCCCGCGGCGAGGGCGAACTCGCGAAGATCGCCCGCCGGGCCGCCGACCACGTGTGCACGGCCTTCGGCAAACAGGCGCGGGACGGGATCTGCGGGCACCCCGAGATCGAGACCGCCCTCGTCGAACTCTTCCGCACGACCGGCGACCAGCGATATCTGGACCAGGCCGCCCTGTTCGTCGAACGCCGGGGGCAACACACGCTGGAGGACGGCGAGTTCGGCCGCGCGTACTTCCAGGACGACGTACCCGTCCGCGAGGCGACCGTGTTCCGGGGCCACGCCGTACGCGCGCTCTACCTCGCCGCCGGCGCGGTCGACGTCGCCGTCGAGACCGGTGACTCCGCGCTCCTGACGGCCGTGGAACACCAGTGGGAGAACACCGTCGCCCGCCGCACCTATCTCACCGGCGGCATGGGCTCCCACCACCGCGACGAAGCCTTCGGCGACGACCACGTCCTGCCCCCCGACCGCGCCTACTCCGAGACCTGCGCCGGCGTGGCCTCCACCATGCTCGCCTGGCGCCTCCTCCTCGCCACCGGAAACCCGCGCTACGCGGACCTCGCCGAACGCACCCTCTTCAACGTCGTCGCCACCTCCCCCTCCCGGGACGGCCGCTCCTTCTTCTACGCCAACACCCTCCACCGCCGCACCCGGGGCACGGTCCCCGCCCCCGACCAGGAGAGCCCGCGCGCCCAATCCAGCCTGCGCGCCCCCTGGTTCGCCGTCTCCTGCTGCCCCACGAACGTCGCCCGCACCCTCGCCGCCCTCCCCACCCAGCTCGCCACCACCGACGACCACGGCATCCAGCTCCACCAGTACGCCGACGCGGAGATCACCACCGGTGAGTACGCCCTGCGCATCCGCACCGACTACCCCTACGACGGGACGGTCACCGTCACCGTCGACCGCACCCCGCCCCGCCCCTGGACCCTCTCCCTCCGCGTCCCCGACTGGGCGCGCGGCGCCACCGCCTGGCTCACGGACCCCACCGGAACCCGCCGGCCCGTGACCCCGGGCACGGCCACGGTGACCCGCGCGTTCCGCCCCGGCGACGAGATCACCCTCACCCTCCCGGTGACCCCCCGCTGGATCGCCCCCGACCCCCGCATCGACTCGGTACGCGGCACGGTCGCCGTCCAGCGAGGACCCGTCGTGTACTGCGCGGAGTCCGTCGACCTGCCCGGGGACAGGGACGTCGACACCGTACGGGTCGACCCGCGCGGCCCCCTTGAGGACGGTCCCGGCAACACGGTCGTAGCCCCCGGCTCGGTCACGGCGCCGGACGCCGGGGAGCACTGGCCGTACCGACCACTCGACGAGGCACCGCCCACCCCTGAACCCCGGCCGACCGGCATCGTCCTCGTGCCGTACCACTCGTGGGCGAACCGGGGGCCGTCGACGATGAGGGTGTGGGTCCCGACGGAAGGGTGAGATCGGACGCGCCCACAACGATCACGGCCTTCTGCGCGCGGCGCCCGTCAGCCGGCGGTCACCCGGTGTCCGGGGATCGCCGCGAGCAGCTCGCGGGTGTACGCGTGCGCGGGCCGGGCGAACAGGTCCTGAGCCGTGCCCGACTCGACGACCCGGCCCGACCGCATGACGGCGACCTCGTGCGCGATCTGCCGGACCACGGCCAGGTCGTGCGAGATGAACAGGTACGCGACCCCCGTGTCGGCCTGCAACTCCGCGAGCAGCTCCAGGACCTGTGCCTGCACGGACACGTCCAGCGCGGACACCGGCTCGTCGCACACGACCAGGTCCGGCGAGAGCGCCAACGCCCGTGCGATCGCGACGCGTTGGCGCTGACCGCCGGACAGCTCCGCCGGACGCCGCTCCAGGTACGCCGCCGGGAGCGCGACCCGCTCCAGCAACTCCCGGGCCCGCGCGAGCCGCCCCGCGCGGTCGCCGACCCTGAACGCCCGCAGCGGCTCGGTGACCGTCTCGCCGATCGAGAAGCGCGGGTCCAGCGAGGCGTACGGGTTCTGGTACACGAGCTGTGCCCGGCGCCGGAGTTCACGGGTCCGCGCACCGCGTGCCGCCGTCACGTCGGTGCCGTCGAACAGGATCCTCCCGGCCGAGGCGTCCGTGAGGCGCAGCGCCAGGCGGGCGGTCGTCGACTTGCCGGAGCCGGACTCGCCGACCAGGGCGAGGGTGCGGCCCCGGTGCAGGGTGAGGCTGACGTCGTCCACCGCGCGCAGAGCCGTACCGCCCGGGAGCCTGAACTCCTTGGCCACGCCCCGGAGTTCGAGCAGCGGGGTCGGGGAGACGACGGGCGGCGCCGGTCGGGGGCGGGCCTCGGCGAGGCTCGGGGCGCTCGCCAGCAGGCCGCGCGTGTAGGCGTGTTGAGGGTCCGTCAGGACCTCGCGGGTCGGGCCCGCTTCGACCACCCTGCCCTCGGACATGACGACCAGCCGCTGCGCCCGGTCGGCCGCCACGCCCAGGTCGTGGGTGACGAGGAGGATCGCCGTGCCCGTCTCCCGCGTGAGGTGCTGGAGGTGGTCGAGGATGACGCGCTGCACGGTCACGTCCAGCGCGCTCGTCGGCTCGTCCGCGATGATCAGCTCCGGGCGGGCGGCGATGGCGACGGCGATCAGGGCGCGCTGGCGCATGCCGCCGGAGAGTTCGTGCGGGTACTGCCGGGCGCGCACGGCCGGTTCGGGCAGCCCCGCCTGCGCGAGGATGCCGACCGCGTCGCGGGGCGCCGTACGCCGGGTCGCGAGGCCGTGGATGCGCAGCACCTCCGCGACCTGCTCGCCGATGCGCTTGACCGGGTTCAGCGAGACCGTCGGGTCCTGCGGGACGAGGCCGATCCGGGCGCCGCGGATCGTGCGCAACTCCGGTTCGGACAGGGCGGTCAGGTCGTGCCGGCCGAAGCGGACCGTGCCCGCGTCGATCCGCCCGTTCGCCGCGAGCAGCCGGGTGACCGCGTGCGCGGTCGTGCTCTTGCCGGACCCCGACTCGCCGACCACGGCGGTGATCTCCCCGGCGTGGACGTCGAGGTCGACGCCGCGTACGGCGGGGACGCGGGCGCCGGTACGGGTGCCGTACGAGACGGTCAGGCCGCGAATCTCAAGAATTGGCTCAGCGCTCATGCCAGACCCCAAGTCTGATGAAAAAAGGCAACGTTCACGCCCGCCCCCACTCGTCGTCCAGCGCCCGCGCGATCCGGTTCGTCGACAGCACCGCTGCCGCGATCACCACCCCCGGCAGCACCGTCAACCACCACGCGTTCGCGAGGTAGTTGCGCCCGTCGGAGATCAACGTCCCCCACTCCGGCGCCGGCGGCGGAGCCCCGTACCCCAGGAAGCTGAGCGCGGACACGGCGAGGATCGCGCTGCCCAGCTCGATGGTCGCCAGCACGATCACCGGCCCCGCGGAGTTGGGTACGACATGCCGGCCCAGGACGGAGTACCAGCGCGCCCCGGACGCGTGCGCGGCCTCGACGTACACCGCCTGCCTCACCCGCAGCACCTCCGCCCGGGTCACCCGCGCGAACGGCGCGACGCTCGCGATGCCGACGGCGACAGCGACCTTCACCGTGCCGTAGCCGAGCGCGGTGACCAGCGCCAGCGACAGGAACAGCGCCGGGATCGACAGCAGGACGTCGACGACCCGCATCAGGACGTCGTCCACCCACCGCCCGACGAACCCGGCGAGCAGCCCCAGCAGCCCGCCGACGACGAACGCGACGCCCACCGCGACGAGCGTGCCCTTCAGGGACAACTGGGCGCCGTGCACGACCCGGGAGAACACGTCACGCCCCAACTCGTCGGTCCCGAACCAGTGCTGGGCGCTCGGCCCGCGGAAGTTCTCCGAAGGGACCCCTTTCAGAGGGTCCTTGGACGTGAACAGGTCCGGCCAGAACGCGGCCAGCACCACCAGCACGACGACGACACCCGACACGACCAGACCGGGCCGGCGTACCAAGAACCGTGCCACGCGCCGGGGTTCGGGCGCGGGCCCGGCCGGCGCCTCGTCGACTCTCTCCAGGACCGCCTGACTCACGCGGGCACCGCCTTCCGGCTCGAAGCGACGACGATCCGGGGGTCGAGGAGGGGGTAGACGAGATCGACGAGGAGGTTCGCCAGCACGAACACCAGCGCCCCGAACACGACGACCCCCTGGACCAGCGGGATGTCCTGCGCGGTGACCGCGGCGGCCGTCACCCGCCCGAGCCCGTCGCGCGAGAACACTGTCTCCACGACGACGGACCCGGCGACGAGCTGCCCGACGAGCAGCCCCACGACGGTCAGCGCGGGCAGCGACGCGTTGCGCAGCGCGTGCCGCAGATGGATCCGCCACCGCCCGGCGCCCTTCGCACGGGCCGTCTCCACGTACGCCTGGTCGAGCGCCGTGAGCAGGCTCTTCGCCAGCACCTGCGCGACCAGCGCGCCCGTCGGCACGGCGAGGGTGACGGCGGGCAGGACCAGCCCGTCCAGCCCGTCGTTGCCGAACGCCGGGAACCAGCGCAGCCGGAACGAGAACAGCTCGACCAGGACCAGCCCGACCCAGAACGTCGGCACCGACACCCCGAGCGGCGGCAGCGACAGCAGCGTCTGCCGCAGCCAGCGCGCCCGCGTGTACGTCGCGAGGACCGCGAGCCCGCCCCCGCCGGCCACCGCCAGCAGCAGGGCCAGCGAGGTGAGTTGCAGGGTCTGCGGCAGCGCGTCGGCGATCGTCGAACTCACCGGTCGGCCGGTGGAGATCGCGTCCCCGAAGTCGCCGCGCACCGCCCGCCCCAACGCGTCCGCGTACTGGGCGAGCAGCGGCTTGTCGAAGCCGTACTCGCGGCGCAGCGCGGCGAGTTGGGCCGGGTCGAGCTGCGCCGAGTCCGCGCCGGCCCCGGCCATCGCCGAGACCGGGTCGCCCGGCAGGTAGTAGAGGATCACGAACGACACCGTGAACGCCGCCCACAGCACGCCCACCGCCTGGGCGAGCCGGCTGAGTACGTAGCCGCGCATGCCGTCAGCCGATCCACGTGTCGTGGAGCTCGATGCGGCTGGAGGCGTCGAAGGCGAGGCCGTGCACCTTCTTCGCCACGCCCAGCTGCGTCTGGAGCTCGACGACGGGCACGGTGTAGGCGTTGCCGACGAT
Organism: Streptomyces sp. 4F14; assembly: GCF_048159485.1. Taxonomy (NCBI): domain Bacteria; kingdom Bacillati; phylum Actinomycetota; class Actinomycetes; order Kitasatosporales; family Streptomycetaceae; genus Streptomyces; species Streptomyces sp. 4F14. The sequence goes on along the minus strand of NZ_JBLRVY010000008.1, from coordinate 89,358 downwards.
CAGCTTCTGCGCCTGGGCGACGAGGCCGGCGCGCTTGGCCGGGTCGGTGGTCGCCGCCGCCTCGGTGAGCAGGGTGTCCAGCGAAGTCGCCGGAAGCCGCGACCAGTTGGCGAGCTTCGTGGAGAACGAGGTGCGCAGGATGTCCGGGTCGGCGCGGGTGACGTTGCCCCACAGGCCGTCGTAGTCCCCGGACTGCTGGACCTGGGCGATCTGCGCGATCTGGAACTGCTGGAGGACGACGTCGATGCCGACCTCCTTGAGCTGCTGCTGGATCAGCTCCAGGGCGGGCTGGTTGGTCGCCGAGTTCGCGAACCACTTCACGGCGAGGCTGAGCCTGGCGCCGTCCTTCGTGCGGATGCCGTCCCCGCCCGCCTGCCAACCAGCCGCGATCAGCAGGGACTTGGCCTTCGCCGCGTCGAACGCGAGGCCCGTGCCCTGGTCGGCGTAGCCGGGTGTGGTGTGTGCGAGGACGCTGGTCGCGGGCTGCGTGCCGGTCGGGAAGACGGTCGTGGCGACCTGCCGCCGGTCGATCGCCGCGCTGATCGCCTGCCGGACCCGGACGTCCTTGAGCAGCGGCCGCGCGTTGTTCAGCGACAGCCCGAACACCACCCCCGGGTTGGCCCGCCGCTGGAGGTTCACCGAACCCCCTTGCAGTGCCGCCTCGTTGGCCTTGCCGACGCTGCTGATCGCGTCGACCTGACCGGACTGGAGACTCCCCGCGCGCACCCCCGCCTCCGGCACGACCTTGAACACCAGTTTGTCGAGGTACGCCTCGCCCTGCTTGGCCCACAGCGACGAACCCCACGCGTACTTCGCGCGCTTGGCCAGCGTCACCGACTGGTTCTGCACGTACCGCGCCAGCGTGAACGGCCCCGAGCCGACGATCCCCTTGCTGCACTTCTCCTGCGGGCTCAGCCGCACGCTCGCCGAGGACTCGATGCCCAGCGAATGCGTCGAAGTGGCTTGCAGGAACTGGGCGTTGGGCTCCTTGAACGTCACCCGTACGGTCAGCGGGTCGACGGCCGTCGTGCTCGCGACGCCGCTCAGGTAGCCCTGTGCGAGTGTGCCGAGGGCGCCGAGCTTCGGGACGGCGTCGAAGTTGTCCTTCACCACCTGCGCGGTCAGCGCGGAGCCGTCGCTGAAGGTGACCCCGGGGCGCAGGTGGAACGTGAACTGCCGGGCGTCCGGGCTGACTTCCCAGCTCTTCGCGAGCCACGGCACGATCTTGCCGGTCTTCGGGTCCTGGTCCGTCAGCGAGTCCACGAGCTGCCGTACGGAGTAGATCGTGTCGTTGCTGCCCACCTGCTGCGGGTCGACGCAGCCGGAGTCGGAGCCGACGGCGAAGGTGAGTGTGCCGCCCGAGCGGGGCGTGGTCGCGCCGGCGGTGGTGCCGTCGGAACCCGAGGAGCAGGCGGCCAGCAGCAGGGAAGAGGTCACGAGAGCCGCGAAGCGGGCAGGGCGCAGAGGCAGTTGAGCCGTCACGGGACGGGGTCTCCTGTTCGTGTCACCGCGCGCCGCAGAGCAGGAGGGCGCGCGGAGGGAGCACCTCCGGTGGTGGGGGAGCGGAGGCGTGAAGGAAGAAAGAAAAAAGGGGGGGGAGGTCAGGCGGCGGCGTGGAACGCGGTCAGCCGCGACACAGACAGCTGGTGCAGCGTTCCAGGTCGATGTGCCAGCGCCGTGAGAGCGTCAACACGGCGAGGGGGAAGCGGAGTTCACTGCTGTGCGGCACGCCGGTCCCTCCCTGTCCAGGACCCTGCTCCACAGGGTCACGCGCTTGCGGGAGCGTAAGGAGTGACGTCGGCGTACGTCAACGGATGATCCGAGGCGTGAGACGTGGCACGCCCCCGGTGAACGGCGCGGCCCGTGTTTCGGCGGCGGAAGCGGGGGAAGGCGCGGACTTGTCCCTCGTGTCTCATATGGGGAGGAATCCATGACCGGCGATCAGAAGCCCGCCGACCCGGGCGACGTGATCCGCAGCGGGAGCCCGGAGTCCACCGTCGACCGGGTGGCCGACTTCTACGGCGCCTACATCGACGCCGTGTACGACGGGACCGACGACCTCGGCGCGGCGCTGCGCGCGCACTACCTCACGCAGGAACTGCGCGGGCGCCTCGCGCAGTGGGAGGAGACCAACCACGCGGACGGAGTCCTGCGCGCCCAGAACGTCCCCCTCCAGTGGGAGGTCCGCTACAGCGACTCCGGCGCCGGGCACGCGTTCACCGTCGTCACGCTGACCTGGGACAGCGGCACGAACCCCGAGCGGACCACGCTGGCGGTCCAGAGCGACCTGAGCACCCGGCTCATCTCGGACATCAAGGACGCGGCGGACGCCTGACGAGGCCGGACGCCTGAAACCGTGACCCTCATCTGCGGAAACTGAACCGGAACAGCAGCGACTGCGCGTCCTCCTCCGTCAGTCCGAGGGCCTTGGCGACCGTCTCCCAGGAGATCTCGTCGGCGCGGACGTTGTAGGCCGCCTCGCGGGCCGCGTCGGCGGTGAGGCGTTCGAGCGCGGTCACGGCGCGCAGCGCGGCCAGCGGCGCCTGGTCGGCCAAGTCACCCAGTTTGCGGCCGAGTTCGTCGATCATCGCCTCGACGTCCGTGGGCAGCGGGACGGAGCGGGACTCCACGTCGGCGATGTGCCGGTCCCACTCCTCGTGCAGCGCGGAGGTGTCGTAGTCGTAGGGGTGGTGGCGCGGGACCCGGGCCCAGTCGAGGGGGTGGTGGGTGTCGCCGCGCCAGCCGCAGGAGCAGGCCGCGCGCAGGTGGCTCGCCTCGGGGGCGCCCAGGGTGCCGTCGTACACCCACCACTCGGTGGACTTGGGGATGTCGGCGCCGCTGCCGATGTCGAAGTACACCGGTCCCGGCTCGGTGCCGTCCGGGAGCAGGGCGCGCGGCCTGCCTTCGTGCGACGTCCCGAAGTCCTCCGTCTGCCACTCCACGACCCCTCCAAAGTCCGTGCCGTCACTGGCACCTACCCCGGGCCGCGGCGGTCATGACTGTCAGGGCCTGCGGGGTGAGCGGCGGACGGTGAGGACGGCGACGTCGTCGTGCCGGCCGCCGTGCCCGGCGTACGCGCGGGCGTCGTCGTACAGCGCCTGCGGGAGGGTGGTGGGGGAGAGGCCAGAGAGGGCGGTGAGGGCGGTGAGGCGTTCTTCGGCCGGGTAGAATGTGCCGTTCGCCGCGCGGGTCTCGGTGAGGCCGTCGGTGCTCAGGACGAGGGTCGCGTGCGCCGGGAAGTCGAACCAGCCGACGGTCGTCGGCTCGGCCGCGAGCTCCGAGAGGCCGAGGGGGACGCCGGAGTCGAGGTGGGGGACGGTGACCTTGCCGTCGTGCACCAGATACGGCAGGACGTGGCCGCAGTTGACCGCCTGGACCTCATCATCGAGTTCGATGCCGAGGATGAGCGCGGTGACGAAGCGTTCGTCCTCGCCGGTGTCGGTGGCGTAGGAGTTGTGGCGGACGACGGCCGCGTCGAGGGCGTCGACCAGCGCCGTCAGGGTGGGTTCGCGGTGGGCGGCCTCGCGGAAGGCGCCGATCACGGCGAAGGCGGCGCCGACGGCGGCGAGGCCCTTGCCCTGGACGTCGCCGATGAGGACCCGGGTTCCCCAGGGGGAGTCGACGACGTCGTAGATGTCACCGCCGACGAGACGGTCCTCCTGGAGCGGCTCGTACACGCCGTTGACGAGGACGTCGTCGGTGACGAGGGGGAGGGGGTGCAGGATGTGGCGCTGCATCGCGGCGGCCGTCGAGCGCAGCCGCAGCATCTCGTGTTCGCGCCGGATGCGGTAGCCGCAGGCGTACGTCGACGCGACGCCCAGCGCGATCGTGATCGCGATCATCAGGATCCGGTCGAGCCAGTGGCCGCCCGGCCCGCGGGTCACCACGGTCGTGCTCACCACCGCCGCCGTCCACAGGGCGACGAAGGCGGTCTGACGCACCGTGCACAGCGCTGCGGCGGCCCCCGGCAGGAACACCAGCAGCCCCAGCAGCAGCACCGCCGACCCCGACAGCTCCCCCAACGCCTCCACCGACACCGTCACCCCGAGAACGATCAGCGCGAGCTGACCGTTCCCGGGCGGCTCGATGGCCTCGACGGCTTCAACAGGTCTCGCACGACGGCTACCGGACATCGGAACTCCCGGGCAGGTGATGATCTGGTCATACCGTATGCAGTCCCACCCCGTTACGAAGAATCGCCCCGCCGCTGGCCGCCGAGCTGGACCTCGACGGAGTGGCGGACATAGGGGTCGGGATGTGCTCGCGCGATCGAGATCACCCTCGCGACCAGGGGGTCCTCCGCCGGGGAGAGGCGGAGACCGGGGATCGGGCAGCGGCGTACGTCGAGATCCTCGTTGTCGACGAACTCCCGCAGCGTCGCCGCGTCCGCACCGCGATGCCCGTGGCGGCCTGGGAGGCCCCGCCCCTTCGTCGCGTCAACCGTACGGCGCGTGAAGCCGGTCGCCGCCGCCCCCGACAGGGATCGGGTGCGGCGGCGAGCGGGAGTCGGCCCCGGGACCGTACCGGGGCCGACGGATCAGGGGCGGGTGGTGAGGTAGCCGCCCATGGAGGTGAAGTAGTCGGTGGCGGCCAGTTCGCGGCCCTCTTCCGTACGGACGCGGGTGATCGCGAGGCCGTGGTTGCGGCCCGTGCGGGCATCGGCGCCGGTGACGATGACGACGCCTTCGCCCTCGCGGTAGAAGATGCGGCCCGGGGTGCCGCCGTAGCGCGCCTCGGAGACGAAGGACGCGAGGATCTCCAGGCGCTTGCCCTTGTGGTAGGTGAACGCGCTGGGGTACGGGGCGGACTGGGCGCGGACCAGGCGCTCCAGGACCTCGGCCGGCCAGTCCCAGTTGATGCGGATGTCGTCTTCCGCACGCTTGTGGAAGAACGTCGCCTGGGTGCGGTCCTGCTTCGTGAACTCCGTCCTGCCCGAGGCGATCTCGGCGAGCGCGGCGACCGTGACCGGCGCGATGAGGTCGACCGTCTTGTGGAAGAGGTCGGTGGTGGTGTCGGTGGGGCCGACGGCCACGGACTCCTGGCGGACGATGTCACCCGCGTCGAGCTCGTCGTTCATCATGTGCGCGGTGACCCCGACCTCGGGTTCGCCGTTGATGAGCGCCCAGATCAGCGGCGAGAACCCGGCGTACTTGGGCAGCAGCGAGTCGTGGATGTTGAGCGTGCCGTGCCGGGGCAGGCCGAAGATGCGCGGCGGGATCCACGTACGCCAGTTGTTGGCGACGATGATGTCCGGGTCGGCGTCCTTGAGGCGCTGGAACAGCTCCTCGTCGTCCGGCCGGTTGCGGATGACGACGGGTACGCCGTGCTCCTCGGCGAGGTCGGCGACCGAGTCGCTCCAGATCTTCTCGTAGGCGTGGTCGCTCTTGGGGTGCGTGACGACCAGCACCACGTCGTGCTCGGAGTCCAGGAGGGCTTGGAGGGTGCGGTGCCCCCAGGTCTGGTAACCGAACATGACGACCCGCATGGGGTTCCTCCTAGAAGCAGGGCTGGGGGATCAGACGCCGTACCGGATCAAGTAAAGCAAGGCTTACCTTATCTTTCAACGGGGGTCGATGGGTCGGCCGTTGGTGTCGAGTGGTTCACATCGCTCCTATCGACAGCCCCGCAAGATTAGCTTAGGCTCACCTAAGTTGCCGGTGTGCCGCTCCTCGGCATGCCCGTCACGATGGGAGAGACATGTCACAGGTGCTTCCTGCCGACGCACCCCTGGTCCACGACCTCATTGGGATCGGCTTCGGCCCGTCCAATGTGGCCATGGCGATCGCACTTCAGGAGCACAACGCTCGTGTCGGCACGGAGCGGGCGGTGACCGCCCACTTCTTCGAGCAGCAGCCCCGCTTCGGCTGGCACCGCGGCATGCTCATCGACGACGCGACGATGCAGGTGTCCTTCCTCAAGGACCTGGTGACGCTCCGGAACCCGGCCAGCGAGTACAGCTTCCTGTGCTACCTCCAGAGCAAGGGCCGGCTGATCGACTTCATCAACCACAAGAGCCTGTTCCCGCTGCGCGTCGAGTTCCACGACTACTTCGAGTGGGCCGCCGCGAAGGTCGACAACATGGTCTCCTACGGCCATGAGGTCGTCGGCGTCGAACCCGTCGTGCGCGACGGCGAGATCGACCACCTCGACGTCACCGTCCGCTCCCCCGAGGGCCTCGCCGTCCACCGCGCCCGCAACCTCGTCATCGGCACCGGCCTGCGCCCCCTCATGCCGGAGGGCATCGAGCGCGGCGAGCGCCTGTGGCACAACTCCGACCTCCTCGCGAAGGTCGACGCCCTCGAAGGCACCGACCCGACCCGGTTCGTCGTCGTCGGCGCCGGCCAGTCCGCCGCCGAGAACGTCGCCTACCTGCACCGCAGGTTCCCGGACGCCGAGGTGTGCGCGGTCTTCTCGCGCTACGGCTACAGCCCCGCCGACGACAGCGCCTTCGCGAACCGCATCTTCGACCCGCAGGCCGTCGACGAGTACTTCGAGGCTCCCGAGGACGTCAAGAAACGCCTGATGGACTACCACGGCAACACCAACTACTCCGTGGTGGACATCGACCTGATCGACGACCTGTACCGCCAGTCGTACCAGGAGAAGGTCCTCGGCACCGAGCGCCTCAAGTTCATCAACGTCTCCCGCCTCACCGGCGTCACCGAGACCGAGGAGAAGGCCACGGCGACCGTGAAGTCCCTGGTCACCGGCGAGGAAACGTATCTGGACGCGGACGTCGTCGTGTTCGCCACCGGGTACAGTCAGGCCGACCCGCTCGGCCTCCTCGGCGAGGTCGGCGGCCACTGCCTGCGCGACGACGAGGGCCGCGTCCGCGTCGAGCGCGACTACCGCATCGCCACCGCCCCCGGCGTCCGCGCCGGCATCTACCTCCAGGGCGGCACCGAGCACACCCACGGCATCACCTCCTCGCTGCTGTCGAACACGGCGATCAGAGTCGGCGAGATCCTCGACTCGCTCCTCGACCGGGGCCTCAAGTCCGCCTCGGACGAGGCCCGTTCGGTGGCCGACCGCACCACCCGCTGAGCCCCCGGGCTCCGCGCACCCGTGGCGCGGAGCCCACAGACCGAAGAGATAACGTACGACGACATGGGCACGACTACAGTTGCGCGCCCCGCGAGCGGCGAGGTGGCTCTCCTCCGCCGGCGGCGGGCCGTGGGCCTCGGCATCCTCCTGGCGGTCCTCGTGATCGCCTCGGCGGTGTCCCTGGCCGTGGGGGCACGGGCGTTGAGCGTCAGCGAGGTCTGGCACGGCCTCTTCGACGCGCCGACGACAGACCAGCGGCTCACCGAGATCCGCCTCATCGTGCGGACGGTACGGGTGCCGCGCACGGTCCTCGCGGTCGTCGCCGGCATCGCGCTCGGCGTCGGCGGCTCCCTCATCCAGGGCTACACCCGCAACCCCATAGCCGACACAGGGCTGTTGGGCGTGAACGCGGGCGCGTCCTTCGCGGTCGTCACCGCGATCGCCGTGTTCGGGTTCACCAGCCCCTTCGCCTACGTCTGGTTCGGCTTCCTCGGCGCCGGGCTCGCCGGAGTCGTCGTGTTCGGGCTCGCCAGCATCGGCCGGGGCGCCGGGAACCCGCTCACCCTCGCCCTCGCCGGACAGGGCATCACCGTCTTCCTCGCCGCCATGACCACCGCGATCTCGCTGGGCAACCAGACCGCGCTGAACGCCCTGCGGTTCTGGAACGCCGGATCGGTCGCCGGGGTCGGCTTCGACGTCATCTGGCCCATCACCGCGTTCATCGGCGCCGGCCTCCTGCTGGCCGTCGCCACCCTCCCGGCGATGAACCTCCTCAACCTCGGCGACGACGTGGCGCGCGGACTCGGCGTCGACGTCACCCGCAGCCGGATCATCGGCATCACGGCCATCACGCTCCTCGCGGGCGCCGCGACCGCCGCCTGCGGGCCCATCGCGTTCCTCGGCCTGATGGTCGCCCACATCGCCCGCTCCCTCACCGGCCCCGACTACCGCTGGCTCGTCCCGTACGCCGGACTGCTCGGCGCGGTCGTCCTGCTGGTCTGCGACATCGTGGGCCGACTCGTCGTCAGGCCCGGCGAACTGGACGCCGGCGTCGTCGTCTCGCTGCTGGGGGCGCCGTTCTTCGCGCTCCTCGTCTACCGCGGAAAGTTCAAGAGCGCATGAACGGGACAGAGTTGACGCCCTCGGTGACGCCCGGCCTCAGGGCCGGCGGGTTCTCCTTCGTGTGGCGGCCCTGGATCGCCCTGGTCACCCTGGTCCTCGCGGCGGCGGCCTTCCTGCTGTTCTGCCTCTCCATCGGCATCGGCGACTTCCCGATCAGCCTCTCCCGGGTGATCTCCACGATCTTCGGCGGCGGCGAACAGGTCGACCGGTTCGTCGTCATGGACCTGCGGATGCCGCGCGCCCTGGCCGGACTCGTCGTCGGCATCGCGCTCGGCGTCTCCGGCGCGCTCACCCAGTCCATCGCCCGCAACCCGCTGGCCAGCCCCGACATCCTCGGGATCACCAGCGGCGCGAGCATGGTCGCCGTCTTCCTCGTCACGGTCACCGGAGGAGTGGCGACCGCGATCTCCGACTCCGTCGGCCTCTCGGCGGCGGCCCTGCTCGGCGGGCTCGGCACCGGGCTCCTCGTCTACGTCCTCGCCTGGCGGCGCGGCATCGACGGCTTCCGGCTCATCCTGATCGGCATCTCCGTCAGCGCCGTCATGCAGGCCGTCACGACCTGGCTGCTCGTCGGGGCCGACATCAGGGACGTCGCCCGCGCCCAGACCTGGCTGGTCGGCACGCTCGACAACCGGTCGTGGAACGAGGTGTGGATCGCCCTGTGGTGCACCCTCGCCCTGCTCGCCGTCGTGACCTGTGTCGCCTTCCAGTTCAAACCCCTCCACTTCGGCGACGACGTGGCGGCGGGACTCGGCGTGCGCTACGGCGCCGTACGGGCCGTGCTGCTGCTGTGCGCGGTGCTGCTGGCCGGTGTCGCGGTGAGCGCGGCGGGTCCCGTGCCGTTCGTGGCGCTGGTCGCGCCGCAGGTGGCGATGCGTCTGGCGCGCTGTCCCACGCCCCCGTTGGCGGCCTCCGGGCTCTTCGGGGCGGTCCTGCTGCTCGGCTCCGACCTGATCGCGCGGGCCGCGCTGCCGGTGACGCTGCCGGTCGGGGTGGTCACCGCGGCGATCGGGGGACCGTTCCTGGTCTATCTGCTGGTGCGGGCGAACCTGAAGTAGCGCCTGGCCCTCGGGCAAACCGGAGTACCTGGTACAAAGGTTAGGCACACCTAAATAGGCGCATCCAAGAGGCAAGGGGGTCCTGTGGCCGCTCAGCACATCACCGAGATCGAGTCCCCGGCCGTCGCGGCGACGCGGCTGGCCGCCCGAGGCGTCACGGTCGGCTACGGCAGCCGGACCGTCATCGACGGCCTCGACGTGGCCGTGCCGCCGGGTGTCATCACCACGATCATCGGGCCCAACGGCTGCGGGAAATCAACCCTGTTGAGGACGTTGTCGCGGCTGCTGAAGCCCACCAAGGGCTCGGTCGTGCTGGACGGCGACGACATCGCGCGCCTCAAGACCCGTGAGGTGGCCAAGAAGTTGGGGCTGCTTCCCCAAGCGCCGGTCGCGCCCGAGGGGTTGACCGTGTCCGACCTGGTCGCCCGTGGCAGGCACCCGCACCAGAGCTGGCTGCGGCAGTGGTCCTCGGACGACGCCGAGGTCGTCGAGAAGGCCCTCGACATGACCGGCGTCCTCGACCTCGCGGACCGGCCGGTGGACTCCCTGTCGGGCGGTCAGCGCCAGCGCGTATGGATCTCCATGACGCTGGCTCAGGGCACCGACCTGCTGCTTCTCGACGAGCCGACCACCTATCTCGACCTCGCGCACGCCGTCGACGTCCTCGACCTCGTGGACGACCTCCACGAGTCCGGGCGGACCGTCGTCATGGTGCTGCACGACCTCAACCTCGCGATCCGCTACAGCGACAACCTCGTGGTGATGCGGGACGGCGCGATCCTCGCGCAGGGGCACCCCCGGGACGTCGTCACCGCCGAACTCCTCGCGGACGCCTTCGGGTTGAAGGCGATGGTCATGGACGACCCGGTGGGGGACCGGCCGATGATCGTGCCGATCGGGCGTACGCACGCCCGCGTCGGCGAATGATCGGGACGATTACGCTGGTTAGGCTAGGCTAACCTCAGTTTTGTGGGTAGGGTTTGCCTGCCCATGGAACGAGGCGCCCGCTTCTGACGCGGGGCGCCGGACAAGCTGGACAACGTGAAGGCAAGGGATTGCGGGATGCTCCTCGACAGAACGACGCTCATGAAGCCCTGGCGCCGGGTGGCGGCCACCCTCGCCGCCGCGACGCTCGGCGTCGGCCTTCTCGCGAGCTGCGGGTCCAGCGACTCGGATTCTGACAACGCCGGCGCGGACACCTCCCCCAGCGCCTCCGCCGCGGGCGGCGCCTTCCCCGTCACCGTCGACCACTTCTTCGGCTCGACCGTCATCAAGAAGGCCCCCGAACGCGTCGTCACCGTCGGCTACACCGACGACCAGACCGTCCTGGCGCTCGGCACCAAGCCCGTCGGCATGGTCGACCAGTACCCCAATCCGGCCGGCAAGTCCCCCGACATCAACACCCAGTGGCCCTGGGTCAAGGACAAGTGGGGCGACAGCAAGCCCGAGGTCATCATGAACAACGGTGACTCAGGACCGAACTTCGAGAAGATCGCCGCCCTGCGGCCGGACCTGATCGTCGCGGTGTACTCCGAGATCGACAAGGCCGCCTACGACAAGCTGTCGCAGATAGCGCCCACCGTCGGCCGCACGAAGGCGGAGAAGGAACCCTTCAGCGCCCCCTGGCAGGACAACGCCCTCCAGATCTCCAAGGCCCTCGGCAAGGAGAAGGAAGGCGCCGCGCTCATCCAGGGCGTGCAGGGCCAGCTCGACGCCGCGAAGAAGGCGCACCCCGAGTTCGCGAACCAGACCGCCGTGGCGTTCTCCTGGTACAAGAACTCCGTCGCCGCCTTCACCTCCACCGACGTCCGCGGCCAGCTCCTGACCGGCATGGGCTTCAAGTACCAGACCGAGATCGACAAGGTCGCCGGCGGCAGCTTCTCCACCCAGCTCTCCCCCGAGCGCGTCGACCTCGTCGACGTCGACCGCGTCGTCGTCATCAACGACAAGGCCGACACCGACGCCCTGAAGAAGTTCAAGCTCTTCACCAACCTCGACGCCGTCAAGAACAACAAGGTCACCTACCTCCTCGACAGCGAGGGCCCGGCCATCGGCGCCGCCATGTCCCAGGCCACGCTCGCCTCGATGCCGTACGCGATCGACGAACTCGTCAAGGCGGTCAGCCAGTAATGTCCGACGCCGGCGTGAGCACCGCCACGCGCCCCGCCCCGGCGGCGCTGCGCACGGCGACCGGCCGTGAGGCCACCCGGTGGGTCACGGCGCACTGCCGCGAGGTACCGGGACTGACCGCGGCCACCGTGCTCACCACGGTGGCCGGGGCCGCCCTCCAGGTCCTGCCCGTCCTCCTCCTCGGCCGCGTGGTCGACGGGGTCGTGGGCGGCGACGACCGGTCGGTCCTGTTCACCATCGGCGTCACGATGGTGGCCGCCGCGCTCCTCGGCGCGGTGGCCACCGCCGCCTCCACCTACCTCATCGGACGGCTCGGCGCGGACCTGCTCGCCCGGCTGCGCGAAGGCGCCGTCCGCGCGGTGCTCGGCATGCCGAGTTCCCGCGTCGAACAGGTCGGGCGCGGCGACGTGCTCTCCCGGGTCGGCGACGACGTCGCCGTCATCTCCCGGGGGATCCGGACCGCCATCCCAACCGTCTTCTCCGCCGGGGTACTCGTCGCCATCGCCACCGCCGGCATGTTCGGCCTCGACTGGCGGCTCGGGCTCGCCGGCGCGGGCGCCCTGCCCGCGTACGCGCTCGCGCTGCGCTGGTACCTGCCGCGCTCCGCGCCGCTCTACCGCAAGCAGCGGGCCGCCCAGGCCGACCGCGCCCAGGCCCTCATCAGCGGGCTCGACGGCATCGACACCGTCCGCGCCTACCGGCTGGAGGACACCTTCCGCGAGAAGGTCGACACCGAGTCGTGGCGGGTACGCAACTACGGCATCGAGGTCTTCCGGTTCTTCGGGCGGTTCGTCGGGCGCGAGAACCGGGCCGAGTTCATCGGGCTGACCCTCATCCTCCTCGTGGGCTACGCCCTGTTGGAGAACGACGCCGCGACACTCGGCGAGGTCTCCGCCGCCCCCCTGCTCTTCCACCGGCTGTTCACGCCGCTCGGCGCGATCATGTTCACCTTCGACGAGGCCCAGAAGTCCGGGGCCAGCCTCACCCGGCTCGTCGGCGTGCTGGGGGAGGGGACCTCCGGACGGCTCGTCGGGGACGCGACCGCCGACTCCGGCTCGTACGGGGTGACGGTCCGGGGCGTGACCTTCAGCTACCCCGACACCGACCAACCCGTCCTGAGGGACGTCGACCTGACCATCCCGGCCGGGGGTTCGCTCGCGCTCGTCGGGGCCACCGGAGCCGGGAAGACCACCCTCGCCGCGCTCATCGCCGGGATCGGGACGCCCGACGCGGGATCCGTGCGGATCGGGGGGACCGACCTCGCCTCCGTCGACGAGGCCGGGGCGCGGGCGCTGGTCAGCATCCTCACCCAGGAGAGCCACGTGTTCTCCGGGCCCCTCGCGGACGACCTGCGGCTCGCCGCGCCCTCCGCGACCGACGACGAACTCGCCGACGCGCTGCGGACGGTGGGAGCGTGGGAGTGGGCCTCGGCTCTCCCCGAAGGACTCGACACGCCGGTCGGCGAAGGCGGCGAACGGCTCGATGTGACCAAGGTCGCGCAACTCGCTCTGGCGCGGCTCGTGTTGGCCCGTACGCCGGTCGTCGTGCTCGACGAGTCCACCGCCGAGGCCGGCAGCGAAGGGGCTGCCGAGCTGGAACGGGCGGTACTGGCGGCTTGCGCCGGGCGGACGACGCTGTTCGTGGCGCACCGGCTGACGCAGGCGATGTCGGCGGACCGGATCGCCGTGCTCGACGCCGGCCGGGTCGTCGAACAGGGGACGCACGACGAACTCGTGGCCCTGGGCGGACGGTACGCCCGCCTGTGGCGAGCCTGGCGCGAAGGCAGTTAAGCCCCCTCGGTCCGCTTTGCCCCCCACCTGAAGCCGACGTTCATAACGTGAAAGGGACGCGGAGTCTTCGATGCTGGAATCTGGTACTCGATTTGTACGGCTTTCTCCCGAGCGCCTCGCCGGAGTGCGGCGGCGTGTCGGTGGCGATCACTCCGACCGGGCCATCAGTGAAGCGTGCGCCATCGGGCTGGAGTTCTGGGCCGGCGGGGCAGACCCCGAAGGCATCGAGCTGACGTCGGCGACCCTCTTCACCGACGTACTCGCCTGGGTCGGCAACCCCGAAGGGGACGCGTACGACATCGCCGTCCCCGACGGTGTCGACCCCGGCGACGCCCAGCTCGCCCTGGACGACCTCGCCGACTTCCCGGACCGGCCGCTCGGCACGATCGCCCCCTCCGGCGTGGCCGCGCGGCTCGCGCTCCTCGCGGAGTGGAACGACAACCGGGCCGACCGGGACCGCCCGACGATCGTCGAGATGTTCCGGGAGCAGGCGCGCACGAGGCCGGACGAGACGGCGATCGTCGACGAGCACCGTTCCCTGACGTACCGTCAAGCAGCCGAGCTGTCCAGCCAGTTGGCGCACCACCTGATCGAACGCGGGCTCACCGAGGAACAGGTCGTCGGCATCTCCCTCGGCCGCTCCGCCGAGATGGTGATCGGCCTGCTCGCCGTCCTCCAGGCGGGCGGCGCCTTCGTGCCGCTCGACCCCCAGTGGCCGGCCGCACGCCGGGCCGTGGTCATCGAGGACGCGCGGGCCGTGCTCCAGCTCAACGCGACCGGCGAGCACGACGCCGCCGAACCCCCCGCCGTGGCCGTCGACCTGGGGGAGTGGGCGTACGACACGTACCCCGCCGACGGCACAGGGATCACCGTCCCCGGCAACGGCCTCGCCTACGTCATCTTCACCTCCGGCTCCACCGGCCGCCCCAAGGGCGCGATGATCCGGCACGAGGCCATCAGCGAACGCCTGCTGTGGCAGGTCAACGAGATCCTGCACTTCGGCCACGACGACGCCTCCCTCTTCAAGGCGCCGCTCTCGTTCGACATCTCCATCAACGAGATCTTCCTCCCCCTGGTCAGCGGCGGACGCCTGGTCGTCCTGCGCCCCGGCGGCGAACGCGACCCCCACCACCTCCTCGGCGTCATCGCCGAACAGCGCGTCACCTTCACCTACTTGGTGTCGTCGATGCTGGACGTCCTGCTGGAGATGGCCGGCGACTCGGGGAGGCTGGACAGCCTGCGGCACGTGTGGTGCGGCGGCGAGGTCCTCACCCCGGAGCTGTACGAACGGTTCCGCACCAAGCTCGACATCCCCATGTACCACGGCTACGGCCCCGCCGAGACGACCATCGGCGTCTCCCACGTCATCTACCGGGGCAGGGCCGGACGCCTCACCACATCCATCGGCAAGGCCAACCCGAACACGCAACTCTACGTCCTGGACACCGAGTTGCGGCCGGTCCCGGTCGGCGTCGGCGGTGAACTCTACGTCGGCGGCTTCCTGTTGGGGCGCGGCTACGTCAACGCGCCCGCCCTGACGGCCTCCCGCTTCGTCGCCAACCCCTTCGCTGCGGACGGCTCCCGCCTCTACCGCACAGGAGACCTGGCGAGGTTCGCCCCCGACGGCTCCCTCGACTTCCTCGGCCGGGTGGACAACCAGATCAAGATCCGGGGCATGCGCCTGGAGCTGGAGGACGTCGAGGTCGGCCTCGCCGAACACCCCGGCGTCCGCTACACGTGCGTCGTCGCGAAGAAGAACTCGGCCGGCGGCACCTACCTCGACGGCTACGTCATCCCCTCCGCCGGACACGAGACGCTCACCGCCGACGAGGTCAAGGCGTGGGCGGCCGAGCACATGGTCGAGTACATGGTGCCGACCCACATCGTCGTGCTGTCCGAGTTCCCGCTCACCGCCAACGGCAAGCTCGACCGGAGGGCCCTGCCGGAGCCCGAGATCCGCACCGGCACGATCGTGCCGCCCGCCACCGAGGACGAACGGATCGTCTGCGCGGCCGTCGCCAAGGTGTTGCGCCTCGACGAGGTCGGCGTCAACCAGGACATCTTCCAACTCGGCGGCGACAGCATCCTCGCCATCTCCCTGCTCGGCGCCCTGCGCGAACAGGGGCTGCACGTCACCGCCCGCCAGATCTTCACGCACAGCGTCGTCGGCGCGCTCGCCGCCGTCGCCAGCCGCGAGGACGTCTCCGCGACGGACCACGCCGACGTCCCGACGGGCACCGTCACCGGCTCGCCCATCGTGCGCTGGCTCGGCGAGACCACGGACGCCGTCGACGGGTTCGTGCAGTCCGTCGTCCTCAACACCCCGGCCGAACTCACCGAGGACGCCCTCGACGCGGCGCTCACCGCGCTCGCCGAACGCCACGACATGCTCCGCGCCCGCCTGGTGAGGGACGGGAGTTGGGGCTTCGATGTCCCGCCCGCCCGCCGGGCCACGATCGACTGGCAGGAGAGCGGCCTCCCGCTGGAGGAATGCGTCACCCTCGCCACCGAAGGGCTCGACCCAGACGACGGCGTGATGCTGCGCGCGGTCTGGCGCCGCGAGGCACGCCAACTCGTCCTCGTCGCCCACCACGTCATCGTCGACGGCGTCTCCTGGCGCGTCCTGCGCGAAGACCTCGCCACCGCCTGGAGCCGGTACAGCTCCGGCGCGAACGTCGAACTCCCGCCCGTCGGCACGTCGTTCAGGCGGTGGACGCAGCTCCTGGAGCGCGCCGCCTTCGACGCCGACCGCGCCCACTACGAGCGGGAGCTGCCGGGACCGGACCAACTCCTCGGCAGGCGTGCCCTGTCGGCGGCCGACACGGTCGCGGACGAGCGGGTGCGCGTCCTCACCACCGACCCGAAGACCACCGCCGCCCTCCTCGGCGAGATCCCCGCAAAGTTCCACGCGGGTGTCAACGACGTCCTCCTCACCGCCCTCGCCGTCGCGCTGTCCCGGTTCCGGGCGGAGCGTGGCCAGGAGCAGACGTTCGCGCACATCGAGCTGGAGGGCCACGGCCGCGAGGCCCGCTTCGTCGCGGACTCCGCCGGGTTCGAACCCGAACTGTCGCGCACCGTCGGCTGGTTCACCACCCTGTTCCCGGTGACCGTCGACCCCGGCACCACCGACGACCTGGCCGCCGCACTCAAGGCCGTCAAGGAGGACCTCGCCCGCGTCCCGGGCAACGGCCTGTCCTACGGCGTCCTGCGCCACCTCCACGGCGCCGGCTTCACCGCCCCTGCCCCCCAGATCCTCTTCAACTACCTCGGCCGCTTCGACGCGGGCGCCGACGGCGACTGGGAACTCGCCGGGGCCACCGGCCAGTTGGGCGAGAAGCGCGACCCCGCGATGCGCCTCCCGCGTGCCCTGGAGTTCAACGCGATAGCCGAACCCGACCCGGACACCGGCGAGTTCCAGCTCGTGACCACCGTCTCCTGGCCGTCGGGCGTGTTCACCGACGACGACATCACGGCCCTCGGCGACCACTTCGCCGCCGCCCTCGCGGGACTCGCCGGGCTGGAGACGGGCGGCCACACCCCCAGCGACTTCGACCTCGTCCCCCTCACCCAGGCCGACGTGGACGCCTACGACGGCCCGCAGCTGAGGGACATCCTGCCGCTGACGCCGTTGCAGGAGGGCCTCTACTTCCACTCGGTCTTCGACGACGACTCCTCCGGCGCCTACGTCGAACAGCAACTCCTCACGCTGGAAGGGGAAGTGGACCCCGACCGCCTCAAGGCGGCCGCCACCCGCCTCCTCGACCTCTACCCCAACCTCGCCGCCCGCTTCACCGCCCTCGCCGACGGCCGCGTCGTCTCCGTCCTGGAGGGCGGCGTCCAGGCGCCGTTCACCGTCCTGGACCGCCCCGGCATCACCGACGCCGAACTCCACGACCTCGCCGAACGCGACCGGCGTGCCGGATTCGACCTGGCCGCGGGCCCGTTGATGCGCTACACCCTGGTCCGCGCCACCGACCGCACGGTCCTCGTCCAGACCGTCCACCACATCATCGCCGACGGCTGGTCCGTCCCCCCGATGCTGCGCGCGCTCCTCGCCGAGTACCACGCGCCCGGCAGCGTCTACCCGATCGGCGGCTTCGCCGACTACGTCCGCGCCCTCGCCGAACGGGACGCCGCCGAGACCGACCGGGTCTGGCGCGCGGAACTCGACGGCTTCACCGGCACCTCGCTGGTCGCCGAGGGCCACACGCCCTCCGACACGTTCGCCGAGGTCGCCGCCCCGGCCGGCATCGAGACACCCGGCGTACCCCTGAGCGTCGCCGTGCACAGCGCCTGGGCCGTCACCCTCGGCGGCGTCCTGCACAGCACGGACGTCGTCTTCGGCTCCACGGTCTCCGGCCGCGACGCCGACGTGCCCGGCATCGCGGACATGGTCGGCCTGTTCATCAACACGATTCCGGTTCGCGCCCGTTGGGACGCCACGACCTCCGCCGGCGACCTCCTCGCCGCCGTCCGCGAGCACCAGAGCGCCGTCCTCGCCCACCAGCACGTCTCCCTCTCCCGGATCGGCGCGGGCGCCCTCTTCGACACCCTCGTCGTCTTCGACATCGCGACCGACATCACCGCCCTGCGCCGCCCCGGCGACACCCTCGCCGTCACGGAGATCGTCAACGAGGGTGCCCCGCACTACCCGTTGACCCTGGTCGTCGAACGCGACCGCTTCAACCTCATCTACGACGCCGAGGTCCTCGGCGAACGCGACGCCCGCACCGTCCTGGACACCTTCACCTCGACCCTGACGGCGCTGCTCGCCGACCCGAACGCCCTTGTCGCCGGGGGCCGTTCCCAGGTGACCTCGGTCGAACCGACCTCCCTCGGCGCCCTCTTCGACACCGCAGCCCGGCGCGATCCCGGCGCGACCGCCGTCACTCAGATCGCCCTGGACGGCACGACCCGCTCTCTCACGTACGGCGAACTCTTGGCAGCGCAAGGCGAGTTGGCCAGCGCCCTGCGCGCCGCCGGCGTCGGTGCGGGCAAGCGGGTCGCCGTCGCCGTGCCCCGGTCGGCGGAACAGGTCGTCGCGCTGCTCGCGGTCGTCAGCGCGGGCGGGGCCTACGTCCCGCTCGACCTCGCCTACCCGGACGAGCGGCTGGAGCACATCCTCACCGACTCCGCCCCGCAGGTCGTCCTCGTGGACGGCGAACACCGCGACCGGTTCACGGAGTTGCTGGCCCGGACCGGCGTCGACGCCCGAGTGATCGTCCAGGGTGACGAACTCCCCCTGGACAGCGAGCCGTTCGAGGTCGGCTGGCACGACCCGGCGTACGTGATCTACACGTCCGGCTCGACCGGACAGCCCAAGGGCGTCGTCGTCCCGCACTCCAGTGTCGTGACGCTGCTCGCCAACACGCAGCCAGCGATGGGCTTCGGGCCCGACGACGTGTGGGTGCAGTTCCACTCGTACTCCTTCGACTTCGCGGTCTGGGAGCTGTGGGGGGCGCTGCTGCACGGGGGTGAACTGCTGGTGCCCGACTACGGGTTGACGCGGTCGCCGGTCGACTTCCACCGGATGGTGCGCGAGCGCGGGGTGACGGTGCTGAACCAGACCCCGTCCGCCTTCTACCAGTTCGTCGAGGCCGACCGGCAGTCCGGGGAGGCGTTGCCCGCGCTACGCCGGGTCATCTTCGGCGGCGAGGCGCTCGACCTAGGGCGGCTCAGGGGGTGGGTCCAGCGGCATGGCGTGCGGTCGCCCGAACTCGTCAACATGTACGGGATCACCGAGACGACCGTGCACGTCACCCACCGGGTGCTGGACGACGAGG
This sequence comes from Streptomyces sp. 4F14, assembly GCF_048159485.1. NCBI lineage: Bacteria > Bacillati > Actinomycetota > Actinomycetes > Kitasatosporales > Streptomycetaceae > Streptomyces > Streptomyces sp. 4F14. The sequence continues at coordinate 70,431 of NZ_JBLRVY010000008.1, read as the reverse complement.
ACTTCGGGACCGACGTCAGCCCGATCGGCGGGCCTATACCGGGGCTCGTGACCTACCTCCTCGACGAGCGGCTGAGGCCGGTGCCGCCGGGCAAGGTGGGGGCGATCTACGTCGCCGGGGACCAGGTGTCCCTGGGGTACCTCGGGCGGGCCGGGCTCACGGCGGGGCGGTTCGTCGCCGACCCCTTCACGGGGAACGGGTCGCGGATGTACCACACCGGGGACCTGGCACGCCGGACGCTCGGCGGGGAGCTGGAGTTCGCCGGGCGGGCCGACGATCAGGTCCAACTCAAGGGGTTCCGCATCGAGTTGGGTGAGGTCGAGGCCGCCGTACGTGAGGTCGACGGGGTGACCGACGTCGCCGTGACCGTCGCGGACAGCGGGGACCATCTTGTCGCGCACGTCGTCGGGCGGGTGCCCGGGGACCTCGCCGAGCGGCTCGCCGTGAAGCTGCCGGTGCACATGGTGCCGGGGCGGGTGCTGACGGCCGACGCGCTGCCGTTGACGGTGAACGGGAAGCTGGACCGGAAGGCGCTGGTGGCGCGGGCGGCCGAGGAAACGGCTGCTTTTGAAGGCTCTGGGGCCAGCGCCGGCCCTGCTGCCCCCGGTGCCGCCGCTGGAATCGCCGCCGCCGAGGGTTCGGCCCAGGCCCTCGACGCCATGATCCGCATCTTCGCCGACACCCTCCCCGGCGCCGACGTCGACGCCGACACCGACTTCTTCCGGGCCGGCGGTGACAGCATCGTCGCCATCACCGTCATCAACCGGGCGCGGGCCCTGGGCCTGGCCATCGCCCCCCGGGACGTCTTCCTCCTGCGGACACCGCGTGCGCTGGCGGAGCGCGTGAGCGTCCCCGTCGCCCCGAAGACGCCGGTCGTCGCGCAGGACGGCCCGCTCGTCCCGACCCCGATCATCCTCCGGCAGCGCCAACTCGGCGGCTCCCTCGCCCGGTTCGTCCAGGCGAGGACCCTCACCGCCCCCGAGGGCACCGGGTTCGCGGACGTCGAGCGGGCGGCGAAGGCCGTCGTCGCCGCACACCCGGCCCTGCGCCTGAGGCTCGCCACCGAGCACGGCGTCTGGACGCTCAGCACCGAACCCGGCGCCGAACTCACCGTCGTACGCGGCGACTCGGACCCGACGGACGCTGCGAACGGCCTCGCCGACCGCCTCGACCCCGAGGCCGGACGGGTCGCCGGGTTCGCGTGGCTGGCGGAGAGCCGGACGCTCGTCGTAGTCGTCCACCACCTCGCCGTGGACGCCGTGTCGTGGCTGATCCTCCTGGAGGACCTGGCAACGGCCCTCAGCGGCAAGGAGCTCGCCCCGCCGACGACGCCGTTCGCGCAGTACGCGGAAGCGCTCGCCACTCAGCAGGACACCGCCACTCTCGGCCACTGGATCACCACACTCGAAGCGCCCGAACTGGTCGACCGGCCAGGCGTGTTGCGCGAGACGACGGCTGTCCTGGAGGCCGACACCACCGACCGCCTCACCCGAACCGCCCCCGCCGCGCTCGGAGTCGACCTCACCGAACTCCTCGTCGGCGCCCTGCGCGTCGCGCTCACGGAGATCCAGCCCGAACCCACCGACCTGGCCGTGGAGTTGGAGCGCCACGGCCGGGTCCCCGTCCACGCCGACCACGACTACACGCGCACCGTCGGCTGGTTCACCTCCATCGCCCCGGTCCGCCTCACCGCGCACACCGACCCCGTCGAGGCCGCCCGCGAGGTCGCCGAGCGGCAGCCGGACGAGGACGGGCACGTCGCGTACGGCCGGCTGAGGTACCTGAACCCGCAGACGGCCCCCCTGCTCACCGCCCGCCCCCAGGTGCTGTTCAACTACCTGGGCCGGGGCAGCGAGGCGCAGGCCCTGCACCTCACTGCGGGCGACCAGGGCAGCCCGTACGCGGTCGAGGTGAACGCCTGGGTCGAACAGGACGGCCTGCACGCGGAGTTCATCCTCGCCGAGGGCGTCCCGGACACGATCACCGACGCGTGGACGACGGCCCTCACCCGCATCGCCGATGCCTCCGCGACCGCCGAGCGCACCGCGCCGGTCACCCCCCTCCAGCGCGGCCTGTTCTTCCAGGCCCAGTTGGCGGGGCAGGCCGGGCACTACGTCGCGCAGAGCTGGTTCACCTTCGAACGACGCCTGGACGCAGATCGGTTGGCCGACGCGATGGCCCAGGTCATCGACCGGCACCCGGTCGTCGGTGCGGGCTTCACCACCGACGACGACGGCAACCCGGTCCAAGTCCTCAAGGCGGGCAGGCGAGTCGACGTCCGGACGGTCCAACTGGCCTCCGCCGAAGAGGTGGACGCCTTCCGGACGGCGGACCGCGACGCCGGGTTCGACCCCGGCGAACCCCCGCTGATCCGGCTCACCATCGTGCAACTGCCCGACGGGCGCGACGGGTTGCTGCTCAGCTACCACCTCCTGCTGTGGGACGGCTGGTCGCGCGAGATCGTGCTCAGGGACCTCTTCGACGCGTACGCGGGTGAGCTGACCCAGTCTCCGGCGCCCAGCTTCGAGGAGTACGCGCGGACCCTGGCGTCGAAGGACACGGCTGTCTCCGAGCGGTTCTGGGCGGAGCAGTTGGCCGCCCTCCCCGGACCGACCCTCCTGGCCGGCCCGGCCCCCGAGCTGTCGACGGAGCTGCCCCCGACTCTCGTCCACACCCTGTCCCTCGATGACTCCGACCTCCTGCGCGAGGCCGCCAAGGCACACGGCGTCACCCTCAACTCCGTCCTCACCGGTGCCTTCGGGCTGCTGCTCGGCGCGCACACCGGCCGCAGTGACGCCGTGTTCGGCGTGACCGTGTCCGGGCGCGAGGGGGAGGGGCTGGACGAGATCGTGGGCGTCCTGCTCAACACCGTGCCGATGTGGACCCGGGCCCGCGCCCAGGACTCGGTGCGGGAGTACCTGGAGGGCGTGCAGTCGGCGCGGGTCGCGGCGATGGAGCACGAGCACCTCGGGCTCGGCGAGATCCAGCGGGCCAGCGGCCACGACACCCTCTTCGACAACCTGTTCGTGCTCCAGAACTTCCTGGACATGGACGCCTTCGCGGAGATGAACGCCCGGCACGGCATCGTCGAGGTCAAGGCCGACGACTCCACGCACTACCCGTACACGTGGGTCGTGACGCCGGGCGACCGGCTGACGGTCAAGCTGGAGCACCGGTACGGGAGTTCGGCCGACGCCCGGCGACTGCTGGACGGCTATCTGCGCGTCCTGCGCGACCTGGCCCGCGCGAGCGGACCCGTCGGCGCGCTGCCGGGACTCGGCGCCACACCCGTACCCGGCGTGAAGACCGACATCACCACGGACACGGTTGTCGACCGCTTCGACCAGGCCGCCGCGCGCACCCCCGAGCGGCTCGCCCTCGTCGCCGACGGCAAGACCCTGACCTTCGCGCAACTGCGGGACCGCAGCCGCGAGGTGGCGGGCGTGCTCGCCGCACGCGGGATCGGCCCGGAGACGAACGTCGGCCTCGCGGTCCCGCGTTCGCTGGACTCGATCGTCGCCCTGTTCGCCGTCCTGCGGGTCGGCGCGGCCTATGTGCCGCTGGAGCTGGACCACCCGGACGAGCGGATCGCGGCGATCGTCGAGGACGCGCGGCCTGACGTCATCCTGACCGTGTCCTCGGTGTCACCCCGCCTCAGCGGCGAACTCATCGAGCTGGACCGGCCGTTGCCGGACGCCGAGCCGTTCGTGACGTTCGCGCCGGACGACCCGAACCGGCTGCGGCACCCGGCGTACACGATCTACACCTCCGGTTCGACCGGCAAGCCCAAGGGCGTGGTGACCGAGTACGCGGGTCTCACCAACATGCTGATCAACCACCAACGCCGCATCTTCGAACCGGTGTTGGCCCAGCACGGGCACCGGGTGTTCCGGATCGCGCACACCGTGTCGTTCGCGTTCGACATGTCGTGGGAGGAGCTGCTGTGGCTCGCCGACGGGCACGAGGTGCACATCTGTGACGAGGAGCTGCGCCGGGACGCGCCCCGACTCGTCGCGTACTGCCTGGAGTTCGGGATCGACGTCATCAACGTCACCCCGACCTACGCGCAACAGCTCGTCGCCGAGGGCCTGTTGGACGACCCGGACCGGCGGCCCCCGCTCGTCCTGCTCGGCGGTGAGGCGGTGACGCCGACGCTGTGGCAGCGCCTCGACCGGACCGAGGGCACGGTCGGCTACAACCTGTACGGGCCGACCGAGTACACCATCAACACCCTCGGTGTCGGCACCTTCGAGTGCGCCGACCCGGTCGTGGGCGTCGCCATCGACAACACCGACGTCTACGTCCTCGACCCCTGGCTGAGGCCCCTGCCCGACGGTGTCCCCGGCGAGCTGTACGTCTCCGGCGTCGGCATCGCGCGCGGCTACCTCGGACAGCCGGGACAGACCGCGCACCGGTTCGTGGCCTGCCCGTTCGGGGAACCCGGCGAACGCATGTACCGCACCGGCGACCTGGTCGTCCGCCGGCCCGACGGCAACCTCATGTACCTCGGCCGCACCGACCAGCAGGTCAAGATCCGCGGCCACCGCGTCGAACTCGGCGAGGTGGAGGCCGTGTTCGCGGCGCACCCGGCGGTCCGGTTCGCCGCCGCCGTCGCGCAGCCCGACCCGCAGGTCGACGGCGCGTACCGGCTCGCCGCGTATCTCGTCCTGGACGGCGCCGAATTGGCGGATGTCGCGGCCGAGGTCGGCGCCGGACTCCCCGACTTCCTGCGGCCCACGCACTACGCGCAGGTCGACGGCATCCCGTTGACCGTCAACGGGAAGGCTGACACGAAGGCGCTGCCCGAGGCACGGCCGCTCGGCGCGCTGACCACGGCGGGGGAGCGCGGACCCGAGACCGAGACCGAAACCCTGGTCTGCGAGTTCTTCGCCGAAGCCCTGGACCTGGACGACGACGAGGTGAGTGCGGTGAGCGACTTCGTGTCCCTCGGGGGACACTCGATGCTGGCGGTACGCCTGATCGGGCTGCTCCGCCGCGAGTTCGGCCCCGTCGTGACCATCCGAGACCTGTTCACCCTGCGTACCCCCGAAGCGATTGCCCGCCACCTCGATGACAACTCCTGACCCCCAGCAGCCCCGCACCGGGGCCGACATCCTGCGCACCGCGCTGCGCCGCAACGTCGGCGCGATGGCCGGCGGCACCTTCCTCATGGGCCTCTACCAGGCCGGGGAGACCGCCTTCCCCATCGCGCTCGGCCTCATCGTGGAACACACGATGCGCGACCGGAGCCTCGACAAGCTCGGCATCTCCATCGCCGCGCTCGCCGTGATCATCACGACCGTGTCCCTGTCGTGGCGGTTCGGCATGCGCATCCTCCAGAAGGCCAACACGACCGAGGCGCACCGCTGGCGCGTCGCGGTCGCAGCCTGCGGCCTCCAGCCCGTCGCCCGCGACGTCGACCTGAAGTCCGGCGAGGTCCTCACCGTCGCCACCGAGGACGCCGACCAGACCGCCGACATCATCGAGGTCGTCCCCCTCCTCATCAGCTCCGTCGTCTCCCTCCTCATCGCCGCGATCGCCCTCGGACTCGCCGACCTGCGGCTCGGACTGCTGGTCATCGCCGGGTCCGCCGCGATCCTGACCGTCCTGTCGATCATGTCCAAACGGATCGGGTCGAGTACGCAGGAGCAGCAGGCCCGGGTCGCCCGCGCCGGTGCGAAGGTCGCCGACCTCATCACCGGTCTGCGCCCGCTGCACGGCTTCGGCGGCAACCACGCGGCCTTCCGCTCCTACCGGGCGGTCAGCACCGAGGCCAAGCAGCAGGCGGTGACCGTCGCCCGCGTCAACGGGATCTACGCCGGTACGGCCCTCGCCCTCAACGCGGTCCTCGCCGCCGCCGTCACCCTCACCGCCGGGTGGCTCGCCTTCGAGGGCCGTATCAACATCGGCGAGCTGGTGATGGCCGTCGGCCTCGCGCAGTTCATCATGGAGCCGCTGAAACTCTTCTCCGAGATGCCCAAGTACGTGATGATCGCGCGCGCTTCGGCCGCCCGGATGTCCCTGGTCCTGTCGGCTCCGCCGGTGACGACCCCGGGTTCCGCGACCCCGTCCGCCGGCGGCGACCTGGAGATCGACCGCGTCCGGTACGGGGCGCTGCGCGACCTCAAGTTCCAGGTGAAGGCGGGCGAGTTCGTCGCCGTCGCCGCCTACCAGCCGCGCGCCGCCGCCGACTTGGTGTCCGTCCTCGCGGTGAACGTCCCGCCGGACGGGTACGAGGGGGAGGTCCGCGTCGACGGGTCCGCGCTCGGGGAGCTGTCGGTGGAGGGGGTGCGCGCACATCTGCTCGTGAACCCCTACGACGGGGAGATCTTCGCCGGAACCCTGCGCTCCAACATCGACCCGTCCGGGACCAGCAGCAGTATCGACGAGGCCGTCGAGGCGTCCCTGCTGACCGACGTCGTCGCCCTGCACAAGGAGGGCCTCGACTACCCGGTCCGCGACCGGGGCGCCAACCTGTCCGGCGGCCAGCGTCAACGGCTGTCGCTGGCACGGGCGTTGGCCGCCGACACGGACGTACTCGTGCTGCACGATCCGACGACCGCCGTGGACGCGGTCACCGAACAGCTCATCGCGCGCCGGGTCGCGGAGCTCCGCAGGGGGCGGACGACGCTGGTGATCACCAGCAGTCCCGCGCTGCTCGATGCCGCCGACCGGGTGCTGGTGCTGGACGACGGGGCGGTCACGGCGGAGGACACGCACCGGAATCTGCTGGCGACGGACGAGGCGTACTGCGCGGCTGTGGCGCGGTAGTCACGAGCCTTGTGGCGAAGGGCCGTTGCGGGAGTGTCCGCGACGGCCCTTCGTACGTATGTCGAGGGTCTCTACCTCAGCACCCACCCCACGTCCCGCACCAACGCCCCCCGCCACCCCGCCCGGTCGTGATCCGCGGCCGCCCGCGACACCCGCACCTCCGCCCCGGCCCCCTCCACCAACTCCTCCACCAGCCCGCAGTGCGGCAGCATCGCCCGCTCGTGCTCCCCGACGTCGAACGCGACCCGCAGCCCGTCCAGCCGGCCCGCTTCCCGTACCAGGTCCGCCATCGAGCCCCCGACCACCCCGCCCAGCGGATCGGCGGACCCGATGGCCTCGGGCGTCCACCAGAACGACCCCGACTGACAGGCCACCCCGGACACCAACTCGGGGAACTCCAGGGCCCCGTAGAGCGCGCTGAGCCCCCCGAGGCTCTGTCCCACGGCGACGAGGCGGGAGGCGTCGGCGGGGACGCCCGACTCGGCGATCAGCGGCAGCAGTTCGTCGTCGACGGCCTCCCACAGCTCGCGGCGGCACGTGTACTCGGCCTCGCGGTCCTTGGCCGGGAGGAAGGCGAGGGTGACCGGCGGCAGCTCACCGGCCGCGTGGGCGGCGTCGAACGCGGTCGTCGCGGGGTGCAGGTACAGCCAGTCGTCGCCGTCGAGGAGCAGCACCAACGGTCCGCCCCCGCCCACCGGATGGAGCCGCACGGTACGCCGCCCCCCGAGCCGCTCACTGGCCCAGCGGACGCGGGCCCGCGGCACCGGCAGCACCGCGTCCGCCCCCACGGCGGGCCAGTACGGCTGCGCCGGGGCGTCCGGCGTCGCCGCGATCGACCGGTCGCCCCCGGCGCCGAAGGGGTTGAAGGGATCGGCGTGCGCCTCGTCGCCGACGAGGAACTGGTAGGTGACGCGCAGGCGTTCGGGCATCGCGACCTCGGCGTACCAGCAGTCCGTGCCGGCCCACCGGGTCAGCGCGACCGGCTCCGACCAGCTCTCGAAGCCGATCCGGGCCCCGTCGCCGCGTTCGTCGCCGCGCCACAGGAACAGGGTGCGCCAACCCCCCTCGTCGGGCACCGACGTCGGGCCCGTCACGGCCGTCCAGAACGCGTCGGTGCCGACCTCGCCGTGGAGCCCGTACTCGGTGAAGGCGTTGTCGGCCACGGCAGGTGTCTCCTTGTGAGCGGGGAGGGGACAGACTAGGCTCAGCCTGAATTAGGCGAGCCTAACCTAACGCTGACGCCCGTTTCCAGGAGGTCCGGAAGATGAGCACCAACCCGTTCGACGACACCGAAGGCCGTTTCCTGGTCCTGGTGAACGACGAGGGGCAGCACTCCCTGTGGCCGTCCTTCGCGGAGGTCCCCGGCGGCTGGACGGTCGCGTTCGGCGAGGACTCCCGGGACGCGTGCGTCGCGTACGTCGAGGCCAACTGGACGGACCTGCGCCCGCGTTCGCTGGCGAGCTGAACCGGCGGGCCGGGTTTGGCAGTGGGCTTAGGTAAGGCTAACCTTGCTTCGCTCGTCGAGACGGCAGTGCTCGTACGACGCGACAGAGGAAGGACACGCCTTGACCCTGGCCACCCCCCACCCGGCCCCCTTCGCCGCCCCTTCGCCGGTCTCCCTCGTACGCTCCGCCCGCCGGGACGACGCCGCACAACTCGCCGCGCTGTCCCGCCCGTTCGTCCTCTCCGGGGCGCTGCGCGAGCGTCCGGCGGACCTGTACGCCGCCCATGCCGCCGAGTTCCTCGTCGTCGAGTCCCTCGCGGGTCGACTCGACGGCTGCGTGGGCCTGAAGGCGTACGGCGAGGCCGGGGTGCTCTACAACTTCTGCGTGACGCAGGACCGTCAGGGCACCGGAGTGGGCGGCCGTCTGATGGAGGCGGCGCTGGAGCGGGCCCAACTCCTCGACCTCACCGCCCTGTTCACGGCGACGGCGGGCGGCGGCGCGCTCTTCCTCAGGCACGGTTTCACCCCGGCGGGCGCGGACGCGCGGACCCCGCCCGGCTGGCAGCCGAGGCAGGGCTCGCGCGTCCTGGTCCACCACGTCCGGTAGGACGGCTCACGCGTCCGGAACCACCGTCGTACCCCCCTCGCCCTCCAGCAGGCTGCGGACGACCGCGTGCGGCACCCGCCCGTCGATCACCTGGGCCCGCCGCACCCCCGCCCGCACCGCCCTGAGGCACCCCTCCATCTTCGGCAGCATCCCGCTCGCCAACTCCGGCAGCAGCACGTCGAGTTCGCTGACCGTCAGCCGGGACACGACCTCCTCGCAGCGCGGCCAGTCCGCGTACAGCCCCGGCACATCGGTCAGCACCACCAGGCGTTCGGCGTCGAGGGCCGAGGCGAGCGCGGAGGCGGCGAGGTCGGCGTTGACGTTGTAGACCTCGCCGCCGACACCGCGCGCGACCGGCGAGACGACGGGGATGCGGCCCTGGTCGAGGAGCGCGCGCACGGTGTCCGGGTTGACGTCGACGACCTCCCCGACGAGCCCGATGTCCACCGGGCGGCCGTCCACCCACGCGGGCCGCCGCTCGGCGGTCATCGTGTGGGCGTCCTCGCCGGTCAGGCCGACCGCGAAGGGGCCGTGCGCGTTGATGGAGCCGACCAGTTCGCGCTGCACGCGCCCGGTGAGGACCATCCGCACCACCTCCATCGTCTCCGGCGTCGTCACCCTCAGGCCCGACTCGAAGCGGGTCTCCAGGCCGAGCCGGTCGAGCATCGCGCTGATCTGCGGGCCGCCGCCGTGCACGACGACCGGCCGGACCCCGGCCCGCCACAGTCCGACGACGTCCTCGGCGAAGGTGCGCCGGAGATCGTCGTCGACCATGGCGTTGCCGCCGAACTTGACGACGACCACACCGCCTCGCAGCCCCTGCGGCAGGGGTGCGAGGGTTTCCCGGGCAGCGGTCACGCTGAGAGCCTGTGTCACCTCCCCGGCCGGGCTCCCACCGTCTGGCACGCGCGCTCGCGGCGTTGCCGAAACGCCCACGTGGCTCCGCCACGAGGACGCTTCGGCGCCTTGCGATCGCACGCACCAGACGGCGTGCGCTGATCCGGCCGGGGAGGTGACACAGGCTCTCACGGGGCCACTCCATTCATGGACGGGCCCGCCTCGTGGGCGGGCTCTGGGACGGTCGTACCACTCGGTGGTGTCCGGATCGCGAACTCCGGGGGTCTCACGCCTCCCGCCGGCCGCGGCGCAGCAGCAGGTCGCGGACGAGGGCGTCGGTCGTACGGACGACGCTCCCGCGCGCGCTCCACCTGAGGGCGATGGTGTGTTCCTCGGCGGAGAAGGCGGCGACGGCGTCGGCGGCGACGAAGGGCTCGATGCCGTTCATCGCGGCGTCGGCGGCGGTCAGCAGGACGCCCTGGTGGGCGTACATCCCGCAGACGACGAGCTGGTCGCGGCCCTCCTCGCGCAGGAGCCGGCCGAGGTGGCTGCGGAGGAAGGCGTTGGGGCGGGCGCCGCCGAGGAGGTGCTCGCCGGGGCGTGGGGTGAGCGGCGCGAGGACGGGGCCGCCGGAGTCCTCCGCGCTGAAGACGACCGGCATGCCGAGCGCGCCGGCCAGTTCGCGCAGCGCGGTGACGTTCTCGACGAGCTCCACGACGGGGGACTTCCCGGCGGGGAACGCCTCGACGAAACGGTCCTGCATGCCGTGGACCAGCAGGGCGCCGCGCGCCGGATCGAGGGTCCACGACACGTGCGAGAGGGGGAGCGCGGAGGCGTCCGGCATCGGATAGGGGGCGATGCTCGGCTGGCCCATGGGCGGTTCCCTCCCCGTGCGACACGAACCCCGGCTGGATCATGAGGCTACCGGAGTTATTAGGTTAGCCTAAACTAACTATCGTCAGGTGGTTTCTGTCATCTCCCGTACCGGCCCCGTTCACAAGTGGGCTGAAACATGACGCTGTTTGATGTTCCGGATACTTCGCCCCTCAGGAAGCACAGCGCCATGAACCAGACCACCCCCGGCGGTCCGGCCCGCCGTTCGGTCCTCGCGGCCGGCGCCGCCACCGCCGCCGCGGCGGCCGTCCCGCTGACCGTCGCCGCCCCCGCCGAGGCGGCGCCGCGCGCCGAGGTCACCGTCACCTCCCCGAAGGGCACGGTCACCCTCACCCTGGACGTCAGCGGCGCCCCCACGTACTCCATCAGCGTCCACGGCACGGTCGTCGTCCCGCCCAGCCCCCTCGGCCTCACCCTGGACGACGCCGACTTCACCACCGCCCTCACCGTCACCGCCCCGGGCCGCACCCGGCACACCCACGTCCGGTACGAACTCCTCCAGGGCAAGGTCTCCCGGGTCCGCAAGACCGCCGCCACCCGGACCGTCGGCCTGCGCAACGCCCAAGGGCTCGCCGTCCAGGCCGAGTTGCGGGCGGACGAGGAGGGCGCCGCGTTCCGGCTGCGGTTCCCCGACCGGGGCGCGCACGCCGTGACGAGCGAGGCGACCGGCCTCACGCTGACCGTACCGGCCGACGGCGGCGCCCAGTTCACCCTGCCGTACACCCTGAAGACCCCCAAGTACCAGGAGTGGTACGTCCCGCGCGCCGACCACACCACCCCGGTCCTCGGCAAGGCGACCACCTCCACGGGCGGCGCCTCCTTCCCGCTCCTCGCCCGCACGGTCGCCGCCGACGGGCACACCTGGTGGGTGCTGGCCAGCGAGTCCGGCACCGACGGGACGTACCCCGCCTGCCACTTGACGCAGCCGGTTGTTCAAAAGGGCCAGGTCACCTACTCCATCGCGTTCCCCGCCGACGACGAGGCCCTCGGCAACCTCGGCCCCGGCGCACCCCGCGTCAGCGGCGCCTGGCACACGCCGTGGCGGTTCGTCGCCGTCGCGAAGGACCCGGCGGCCCTCGCCGACACCACGCTCGCGACCGACCTCGCCGTGCCCTGCGCCGTCCCCGACACCTCGTGGATCAAACCCGGTGCCGCGTCGTTCAGTTGGCTCACCGCGCACGACAGCCCGACCAGCTTCGAGCAGACCCTGCGCTGGTTCGACCTCGCCAAGGCGATGGGCTGGCCCTACGCGCTCGTCGACGCCAAGTGGGACCGGATGACCGACGCGAGCGGGACACACGTACCGCTGGAACGGATCGTCGCCGAGGCGGACGAGCGCGGGCTCAAGCTGTTCCTCTGGTTCAACTCCGGTGGCCAGAACAACGATTCGGCCAGCACGCCCCGTGACCGGATCGCCGACCGGGCCACCCGCCGGGACACCTTCCGCGAGCTCGCCGGCCTCGGCGTCGCCGGCGTCAAGGCCGACGTCTGGCAGAGCGACAAGCAGCAGCTCATCACCCGGCAGCGCGAACTCCTCGAAGACGCAGCCGAGTTCAGGCTCCACATCGTCCTGCACAACACGACCGTCCCGCGCGGCTGGGACCGCACCTACCCCCACCTCCTCGGCGTCGAGGCGGGCATCGCCAGCGAGTACTACGCCAACGCCAAGCCGTACGCCGACCAGATCCCCGAACAGACCACCATCGCCGCCATCACCCGCAACGCGGTCGGCGCCTTCGACTACGGCACCACCCTGCTCTCCCCGTACGTCGACCCCGCGAACCCGCGCCGCACCACCGCCGCGCACGAACTCGCCCTCACCGTCGTCTACCAGTCCGGCTTCAACGGCTACGCCGACAGCCCCGACACCTACCTCGCCCAACCCGCCGCCGTACGCGAGCTGTTGAGCACGGTCCCGGTCGCCTGGGACGAGACCCGGCACCTGTCCGCCGACCCCGGCGGCCACGTCGTCGTCGCCCGCCGCAAGGGGCGCACCTGGTACGTCGCCGGCGTCAACGGCCGCACCACGTCCATCGCGCCGGGCCTCGACTCGAAGGCCGCCGGCTACCTCCCGGCGACCGGTGAGGCCCGGGAGTTCGAAGTCGCCCTGAAGGACCTGGGGTTGGCGCGGGGAACGGCACGCCTGTTCACGGACACGTCGGCGACGGACGGGACGCTGCGCGTGAGCACCCGGCACGCCTCGAAGTTCACCGTGCCGACAGCACCGTTCGGCGGATTCGTCCTCGTCGTCGACTGAAAAGCGTCGTCAGCTGAAAGAGCGTCGTCAACGGAAAAAGCGCGGTCCCCTCCGGTTGTCCCTCAGCACGAGGGGACCGCGTGACCTCCCAGACAGGAAGGCGCGACGCCAAGAGCAGGCGTGCGCCTCCCATGGTGGACGGCGCCGGGAGAAACACGGCCGGAAGCGGCACGCACCCCCCGAAAGTGTTGAACGCGGGCGTTCCCTCCACACCGGACGCGCCGATACGGTACGCGCGAGCGCACGCTCATTTGTTCCGGGCACCCCGGCCCACGTTGAGCCGCGGGTGGCCCACACACCATGCTGGCGGGCGACTCCTTCGCGGCGCCTCAGCACCGCCGCGCGGGGGCCTTCCAGACCTCTCAGGCATTCCAGGAAGGTCCGATGACCAGCAAGCAGGTGACGTCATGACGTTATCCCCGACGTCCCCGAACCCCGAGGAACCTCCCGCCCGGCCCGTACGGCGGCGCGGCAGGCCCCCGGAGGCGATCGAACCGCAGATCGGCCCCACCCACCGCGCGTGGCTGGAACCCGTCCGCACCCGCCTGTTCGACAGCGGCCTCACCCTCGACGAACTCGTCGGCCGCTCCGGCTACTCGAAGACCCGCATCTCCGAACTCCTGCGCGGCAAGGGCTACTACCCCGGCTGGGCCATCACCTACAGCGTGGTCCGCGCCCTCGACATCCCCGTGAGGCCGATGCGCCGCCTGTGGACGTCCGCCGCGCACGAGGCCCACAAGGCCCCCGGCTGGATCGAGAGCCGCGTCGACGACGCCCGGCCCCCCGACACCGAGGTCCCGCCGGTCGCGCACCGCGGCTTCACCGAGGCCATGGCCCACCCGTACACCGCGTACGCGCACGCCTTCCTCCAGTCCGAGCAGCGCGCCCGCACCACCGTCGGCGAGGTCTTCGACATCCTCTGGCTCACCTGGGACCAGGCGGTCGCCGCCCCCGACACCCGCCGCCACGCCTGGCACCTGCTGCGCGGCCGCGTCCTGCACCGCGCCCACCGCAGGCCCGACGGCCGCCCCGACCTGCGCGCCGCCGCCTTCGTCACCGAGGCCCAGGCCCGCATCCACGACCTCGGCGAACGCTTCGCCCACATCGAGCGGTTCACCCGCTTCTTTGACGCCGTCGCCGCTCTCCCCGAGGACCAGCGGGACGTCGTCGTCCTGCGCTACCTCTGCGGCATCGACCCGGACGCGGTCCCCGGCGTCCTCGGCCTGTCCCCGGCCATCGCCCACACCCTGGACCACCACGCCCGAGGGGCGCTGGAGGGCCAGGGTCCCCACCCCGACGAACCGGGAGCGACCACCCCGTGACGACCGCCATCGACGACCTGCTCGTCCAGTCCCTGCTGCTGCGCGACCCCCGCGTCCCGAGCGACGTCGTCCCCTACGAGGAGGAGTACGACGACGAGGCCACCCCCGCCCCGGCCCCCGCCGACCCCGCCGCGGCCCGCTCCCTGGACACCCTGTGCGAGGCCGCCCTCCTGCACTGCACCCCCGACCGGCTCGCCGACTTCGTCACCGACCAGCTCCCCGAGCCGCCCGTCGCCTGGACCCTCGGCTGCGCCCTGCACCTCGCGGGCCTGGAGAGCGGCGCCCGCTTCTGGTGGCAGTACGCGGCCGGCGCCGGGGACTGCGCCGCCGCCTACAGCCTCCACCTGCACCACCTCGCCGACGGCGACCCGCACGCCGCCGCCCTGTGGCGCGCGCAGGCGTGCGCCGACGGCGACCTCCTCACCGCCGACACCGACACGGTCACCGTGCTGCGGATCCTCAGCCGCCTCACCGAACAGGCCGCACCCCGCGCCCACACCCCGGCCGCCATCGCCGTCATGGAGTTCGTCCGCACCGCCGTCGCCATCGGCTACGACCGCCACCCCGGCTTCGAGATCCCGCTCCCCGGACCGGACTTCGCGGTCCACCTGGAGATCATCGCCGCCGCCACCTCGGCCCCGCGCCGCCGCCCGGCCGCCCGCCGGCGCCCTCTGCCGAACCGGCCCACCGCCCGTACCCGCCCCGCCCTCGAATCCACCCTCGAACGCCTCATGGTCGAGGTGACCTCCGAGGACGGCGCGAGCGCCTTCACCGCCTTCAAGGAGGTCGTCGCCGGCTGCTGGCCCGGCCGCTTCCGCCTCAAGACCGACGACTCCGGCACCCGCCTGCGCTACTACCTCGTCCAGTGACCGCCCCCGCTCACGCCCCGGGGCGCCGCACGATCTGCGTCTGAGTCGTCTGCCCGACCAACGTGCCCGCGTCATCGCGCAGTTCGGTCTGTACGACGATGAGGGTCCCGCCGACGTGCAGCGGCCGGGACGTCGCCGTGACCCGCCCCGCACGCACCCCGCGCAGGAAGTTCGTCTTCGACTCGACCGTCGAAGTCCCCGCGCCCTCGGGCAGGTTGAGGAACGCGCAGACCGCGCCGACCGCGTCCGCGAGCGTCATGAGGGCACCGCCGTGCAGGACCCCGCCGACCGTGCACCCCTCCGGCGACCACTCCAGACTGCCCACCGCCGACTCGGGCGTCGCCTCGTGCAGCTCCACGCCGATCTTGCGGGCGAAGGGCATCGCCGAGAGGAAGTCGTCGAGGGCGAGGGACATGGGTGCCGCCTTTCGGTACGGGTGACGGGTGGGCCAGTCTGGCAGGACGGGCCGCGCCCCGGTCAAGACGGGCGGCCCCGGTTCACGTCAGCGGCGTGCTCAGCTCGATCGCCCGCAGGGCCGCCGCGTACGCCCCTTCGTCGCCCACGTCGAGGGCCGTGTCCGTCAGCTTGATCACATGCTCGTCGCCGTGCGCCAGAGCCCGTTCGACGACCTCCTCCCCGGTCAGGGCCGGCGCGCTGTACGGGACGCCCTCGGCCGGGGAGTACATCGCCGTCACCGCCGCCGACGCCGTCCACGCCGCCCGCAGACTCGGCGCCCACAGCGCGCGGGGCAGCGCGGGCAGGGCCCGCAGCACCGCGTTCGGGGCGGTCGCCGCGTGCACCAGCATCGTCTCCTCGCCGTGCCCGTGTGTGGCGTACCGGTGGGTGGCCGCACGCACCAGCTCCCCGAGCCGGTGCCGCGCCTCGTCGGGGTCGGTGACGCCCGAGGCCCACACGGGCAGCGCCTCCACCCGGGCCAGCAGCACCGGGAAGCCACCGTCCTGGTCCACGATCGGGCGTACGGCGTCCAGGGCCGCCGCCGCGCTCCCGGCCCCGGTGAGGGGCGTGAGCGAGGGCAGGGTGTGATGCCGGGCCGCCCAGTAGCCGAGCCCGTGCGCCAGCTCCGTCAGCCGGGGCGCCGTCTCCGCGCCGCCCAGCAGGGTGCGTACGGCGTGCCCGACCCGGATCACGGGGTGCGTGGAACCCCCGTACAGACCCGGCAGCAGCCGCGGCCACCACTGCGCGAGGACGTCGCGCCAGGGCCGTAGCGCCAGCTCGCGGTCGAAGTGGCCGATCCAGTCGGCGGCCCGGCGCGGATCGCCCAGCGCCGCACGCCAGTTCTCCGCCGTCACCGGCTCGACGGCGGACGGGAACTCCTCCAGGCGGGGCGCGTACAGGTCGAGCCAGCGGTGCACGTCCTTCGCCCGCCCGCGCGCGGCGAGCGCCTCCACCGCCATCGGCGCGTGGTTGGTGAGCCGCCCCCGCCGCTCCGGCCCCGAGACGTGCAGCCGCTCCAGAGCCTCGTCGAGAATGCCGGTCGTGTCGTCCATGACGACGACGCTAGGCGCACGGCGGGCACGGCGTAACGGACGGAAGGCGTAGGACCGCCCCGGCCGGCCTCGGGCGGGGGACGTAGGCCGGTTGATGTTCTCCCGCGGTCGCGGCATCCTCGTGTCCTGTCCCGCGCGTACCGAAACCCCGAGGTGACCCGCATGCCCCAGCCCCCCGTCCCCACCGCGGACCTGGTGGACGAGTACGGCGCCGAACTGCGCGTCTGCGAGGTCCAGTTCCGCGACTTCGGCGCGGTCGCCTCCTTCACCGGCCCCGTCCGCACGGTCCTGTGCCACGAGGACAACGGGATCCTCCGCGAACTCGTCCGCACCCCCGGCGAGGGTCACGTCCTGGTCGTCGACGGCGGCGCCTCGCTCGGCACGGCCCTCGTGGGCGACCTCCTCGCGGGCGCCGCCCTGGAGAACGGCTGGGCGGGCCTGATCCTCCACGGCGCGATCCGCGACGCCCGCGCCCTGCGCGAACTCCCCCTGGGCATCAAGGCGTTGGGCACGACCCCGCGCAAGAGCAACCGCACGGGCGAAGGCGCCCTGGACACCCCGGTCGCCTTCGGCGGCATCGTCTTCCACCCCGGCGACATCCTCCACGCGGACGAGGACGGCGTCGTCCTGCTGCCGAAGTCCCGCTGAGCGGCCCCTTACGGCCGCTTGTACTCCACGCACTTCAGCGGCGTCGCGCTCCCGCTGTCGAGGCAGACCAGCACCGCCCCCGCGCCCCCGGGCACATCGGCCGGGACCGTCGTGTTGATCTCCCGGACCCCGTTGCACAGCGTGCCCGTACTGCGGGCCGTGAGGAGACGCCCGGAACCGTCGAGCGTGCCGAACCAGGCCCGGCGACAATCGGTCGCCGACACGGACCGGTAGCTCCCGGTGAAACTGACCGACCGGTTGTGGAAGGTGAGTTCACCCCGGACGTACGTCGCGCCGTAGGTGACGTCCACGTGCGTGGGCGCGGCGGCGGCCGGCGAGGTGAGCGCGGCGGTCAGACCGAGCGTGGCCAGAGCGAGCACGGAGTGACGCAACGGAACCATGACAAGACCCCTTGGATCGAAAGGTGCGGACCAACGCCTCCACCCTCCCGTCCGCCCCACCCCCACCGCGACGGTTACGCCAGGTAGCGCCCCCAAATCGGTAGCTCCCGCACACCAGTTCCCGCTGCCGGTCCTCCCGCCGAATGTCAGACCCAACCTCTACTGTCGGATGCATGTTCGAGTATGTGGAACCTGGAGTGCACACCACCCTCCCCCTGCCGGTGGAAGGATTGCCCGACGACCCGGTCGGACTTTGCGTGGCCGCCCAGCGGTTGGTGATCCAGCCCGGTGACGCGACCGCCGCGGGTGTGCCCGAGGAGCGGTTGGCGGAGAAGGACATCCGGCCGGCCGGTGAGCTGGTTGCCGTGCTCCGCGCCCTCGACCCCAGGCCCCTGCACCTGCCCCGCACCCCCGCCACCCGTGTCGTCGGCACGTGCCGGCACTTCGCCACCCTCGCCTGCGCGTTCCTGCGGGCCCGGGCCATCCCTGCCCGGGCGAGGTGCGGCTTCGGGACGTACTTCCTCGCCGGACACGGCTTCGACCACTGGATCGTCGAGTACCACGACGGGCGCCGCTGGATCCGCGTCGACGTGGAACACCTCGACAAGGAGTACGTGGCCTGCCCCGAGGACCTCGCGTCCGGCGAGTTCCTGACCGGCGGCGAAGCATGGGCGTCGTACCGGCGCGGTCGGATCGACGCGGGGAAGTACGGAGTCCCCGGCACCGACTTCGCCTGGGGTCCCGCCGAGATCAGCGGGAACGCCGTACGGGATCTCGCGGCGCTGTGCGGACGGGAGATGCTGCCGTGGGACGAGTGGGGGCGGATGACGGAGGCGTACGAGGGGCGGACGGGGGAGGAGTACGACCGGCTGATGGACGAGGTCGCGCGGGCGTGCGAGCGGGAGGAACCGGCGGTGCTCGCCGAGCTGTTCGCCCGGGAGGAACTGGCCGTGCCCCGGGCGCTCCTCGGGTGAGGGCCCTTCGTGCGAACCTCCCGTCCCGCCGGTGACGTGCTCTCAGGGCCGCCCCCGCCGGGCCACCCCTCCCAGCCACGCCAGGCTCGGCTTCGGTGTCCGTTCGAACGTCTCGCGGTCCACCGCGATCAGGCCGAACGTCGGCTCCCAGTGCCCCCATTCGTAGTTGTCTAGGGCGGTCCAGTGGAGGTACCCCCGGACGTCGATCCCGTCGTCGACGGCGGCGAACAGGTGCCGCAACGCCTCCTGCGTGTACGCGATCCGCCGGGCGTCGTCCCCGGTCGCGATGCCGTTCTCGGTGACGAGGACCGGGATGCCCCCGGTGACGTCCCAGGTGTGGCGGATCGCCATGCCGAGCGCGTCCGGACGGTACGCGGTGCCGACGAGGGTGTTGTCGGGGTGCGGCGGATGGGGCTCGATCCCGTCGGCGCCGACCCACTGGCTGGAGTACGACTGGACGCCCACGAAGTCGTCGCCGCGCGCGGCCTCCAGATACAGGTCCTCCCAGATGTGCTCCAGCTCCCGCAGCCGCTCCCCGGCGCCGGGCCGGGCGGTGAAGGCACGGTTGGCGACGGTCCACCCGACGGCCGCGCCGGTACGGGCCCGCACGACCTCGCGGGCCGCGTGGTGCACCTTGACGAGGGCGGAACCGATCCCGGGGTCGGGCGCGGGCAGCGTGGGGCGGGAGTCGTTGTCGACGGTCGGGCTCTGCCAGGTGTCGGCGGGCCGCTCCTTCATCATGCGCTCGATGGTCAGCATCATCGCGAGCATGTTGGGCTCGTTCATGGTGGCGACGTACGGCACGTCGTCGAGGATTCCGCAGACCGTCTCGACGTACGACGCGAACCGGTCGACGGCGGACGCGCCGAGCCAGCCGCCCTCCTCCGCGAACCAGCGCGGGTTCGTGAAGTGATGCAGGGTGATCACCGGCGTCAGACCGAGCCGCAGCGCCGTGTCGATCATCCGCCGGTAGTGGGCGAGTTCGGCCCGCGAGACATGCCCCGGCACCGGCTCGATCCGCGCCCACTCGACGCCGAAGCGGTACGCGGTGAGCCCGGCGTCCGCGAGGAGGCGCATGTCCTCCTCGTACCGGTGGTAGCTGTCGACGGCGTCGCCGCTGCGCTCCATCCCCGGCATCTGCCCCTCGCGGGCCCACCAGTCGCTGTTGACGTTGTTGCCCTCCA
Source organism: Streptomyces sp. 4F14 (assembly GCF_048159485.1). NCBI lineage: Bacteria > Bacillati > Actinomycetota > Actinomycetes > Kitasatosporales > Streptomycetaceae > Streptomyces > Streptomyces sp. 4F14. The sequence continues at coordinate 50,715 of NZ_JBLRVY010000008.1, read as the reverse complement.
CCTGGTGCGGGGCCGTCGAGGCGCCCCAGAGAAAGGCCGGCTTGCTGCGCATGGGCGGTCCTTGAGGTAGTGACGACGAGGTAGCGACGACGTCGAAAGTAACCACGATGGATACTTTTCAAGCGGGATTAAACTCCCGGTCGCCGTCACAGGGCAAGACCTCGTACGGGTCAGGACTCCCTCAGGTGCGGGAACAGGGCCTGCGCCCGCTCGGGGTCGGGCGCGACGAACACCGCCTCGGCCCCCGCCAGGGGCGTCACCGGGTCCTCCGCCGTGCTGACCACGCCGGTCACGAAGACCTTGCGGCCCTCGGCGGCGGTGACCCGGGCGTGGATCCGCAACGGCGTCTCCAGCGGGACCGGCCGGTGATACCGGGTGGTGAGGGAGATGGTCATACCGGGACGGCCCGCCGCGACGCAGGCGTGCCCCATCAACTCGTCCAGGAGCATCGCCGTGAACCCGCCGTGACCGTAACCGGGCGGCCCCTCGTGCGTGAGACCGAGCGTGCAGAGCCCTACGACGCCGTCGCCGTCCCGGGCGATCCGCACCGGCGGCGCGAGGGGACTGCCCTCGCCGATGACGGGGCTGAACATCCGTACGGCACCCGGGAATTCGTCGACCACCGGGATCTGCGCGCGAGTCCGGACGGGGCCGGTGAAGCGGGCGGCGAGGTCACGGACGGCTTCCGCGATGTCGTACAGGGTCTCGGGCGGGGCGGTGGAGCGGACGGCGGCGTCGACGAGGGCGCGGAGCTCCCGGCCCAGGGTGGCTATGGCGGCGCGGTGGTGGGTGAGGGCGGGGTCGGTGCCGGGGTGGGTGGGTGTGGTTCTCGGCAGTGCGCTCATCGTGTTTCTCGCGGTGGGGGGAAGGGGTGGTTCTCGTGGCGGTCTCAGGCGTCGGCCCGGACGAACACCGGTTTCAGGTGCTTCTCCGGCAGCGCGTCGGGCAGTTGCTCCCAGTCCAGGACGTGAGAGACGACCCGGCGCGGGTCGACCTTGCCGGAGCGGGCGAGTTCGAGGGCGTCCGGGATATGGCCCCGGACGTTGTCGCGGGCGATGCGCAGGGTCACGCCCGTGAGGTACATGTCCAGCAGGGGCAGCTCGCCGGGCCGGAAGTGGTTGCCCGCCGACTCGCAGATCCCCTCGGGCACAAGGGACTTGACCGCCAGCGCCAACTGGTCGACCCGCCCCGTCGCCTCCACCGCGATGTCGAAGCCGTGCGGCACCGGTTCGAGCGCCTCGGCCGTCACCGCCCCGAACTCCCGCGCGATTGCCCGGTGCCCGGCATCGGGGTCGACGTACAGCACCTCGGACGCGCCCAGCGCCCGCGCGATGTCGCACACGTACAGCCCGATGCTCCCGCGCGCCACGACCAGCACCCGCGCCCCCGGCCGGTTCCTCAGATGCGGGGCCACCAGGCGCCAGGACAGGGACCAGTTGTCACTGGCCGCCGCCATCGCGACCGGATCGAGATCGCCGGGCAGCGGTACGAGCATGGCGTCCGCCCACGGCACCCGCACCAGCTCGGAGAAGAGCCCGCCCCAACTCCCCCCGATCGGAGCCCCGTACATCGCCATGTGCGGTACGGCCGAGCAGTGAGCGGTCAGACCGGCCGAACAGTGGCCGCACGTACCGCAGTTGATCGACCACGGCACGACGACGAGGTCTCCGGGCCGGACGGAGGTCACCGCGTCGCCGACCTCCACGACACGGGCGACGCACTCGTGCCCCAACGCGAACGGCGGCTCCACGCTGTGTCCGATATGCAGCTCCCGCCGCGTGGCATGTCCGGCCAAAATCGCGGTGTCGACATCGCACGAGGTGGCGGCGACCGGCGCGACGATCGCCGCCAGGTCCGAGCCGAGCCTCGGGTCCGGCACCTCACGCCACTCGGCCGAGTTGCGGGCGACATAGGTGAGTTCACGCACCGGCCTGCCGTCCCTTCGTGAGTGCCGCGAGGGTGCCTGCGGGCGGGGTGGGTCGGAACACGGGCACGGGGGCCTCCTCAAAAACATACGGATGGCGTGCGAACGCGCTATGACAGTCGTTATAAGCGGGCCTCAGGCTAGACTATGACGGCCGTTATAGCCAGAGGGGTCCAGAAAGGGGTACGGCCGTGGCCGCACCGAACACGCCGTCGCGCGACCGCATCGTCGCGGGCGCCGCCGACCTGATCAGCAGACGCGGACTGAACGCGACGAGCATCCGTGAGCTGGCCAAACACGCGAAGGCGCCGCTCGGCTCGACGTACCACTACTTCCCCGACGGCAAGCAGCAGCTCGCCACCGAGGCGGTCCGCTACGCCGGTACGACGGTCTCCCGCATCCTCCGCGAGGAACTGGACGCCGGTCCGGTCGCCGGGGTGCGGGCGTTCCTCGCGCTGTGGCGGGGCATCGTCGTCAAGAGCGACTATCACGCGGGCTGCCCGGTCCTCGCCGTCTCCGTCGAGGAACCCCTCACCGACGAGGTGCCCCCCTCGCTGGTCGCGGCGGACGAGGCGTTCGACGACTGGCAGCGCCTGCTCGCCGGCTCCCTCCGCGCCCACGGCGCCGACGCGGACCGCGCGGAGGGGGTCGCCGCGCTGGTCGTCGCCTCTGTCGAGGGGGCCATCGCGATGTGCCGGGCGAAGCGCAGCATGGTCCCGCTGGAGCTGGTCGCCCAGCAGGTGGAGACGGTGATCGAGGGGGTGGTGGGGGAGTCGGCCTGAGAGGCGTTGGGCGGCTGTGCGGGTGGGTCGACCTGTGAGGCGGCGGCGCCAGGATCGACGTCTCCCCGCTGCCCGACCCCCAGCTCCCCTCCTCGATCACCCGGAAGTCGACCCATCACGCGGGCGATCACCTCCGCACGGACCTCGCGGCGGGCTCGAACTGCCCGACCTCGGGGACGAGCACCGGGTCCGTGAGGCTCTCGGCGGGATAACGGCGGGCTGTACGTCAACGGGGCGCCTGTCATGACCGGAATGCGCCCCAGGCTCCTAGAGCGCCGTCAACCGCCCCAGCACCTCGCGGTGCTGTTCCTCCGACAGTGCCGCGACCGGCAGCGGGTGCGCGGCCTCCGTGCGCAGCCCGTCGAGCGACAGCGCGAGCCCCCGTCGCCAGGCGTCCGGCGCCGTACCCCGGGACGCGCGGGCGAGCAGCGCGCTGGAGCCGAAGAGGAACAGGAGGTCCTCCCGCGTGAAGTCGGGCCGCAGCGAACCCGCCCGCTGCGCACGGGAGATGAGCCGCACCGCCATGTCCTGGGACCGCGCGCAGACGGCCATGAGCCGCGCGGCGCCGGGATGGGTGCCGGTCATCACGTCCCCGACCGCGGGCTCGGTCGCCTGCAACTCGCAGACCTTCTCCAGGTAGAAGACGAAACCGGCCCACGCGTCGTCGTGTGCCAGCGCCTCCTGGGCTACCTCTTCGAGCCGCTCGCCCGCGAGGTCCACGGCGACCTCGTCGATCAGCGCCTCGCGGGTGCCGAACAGGTTGTAGAGCGTGCCGTGGCTCACCCCGGCCCGCCGGGCGATCTCCTTGAGCGGCGCGTGCAGGCCCTGCTCGCGGAAGACCTCCGCCGCCGCGGCCCGGAGCTTCTCCGCGTTGCGTCGTGCGTCGGCGCGCATCCGGTGTTCCTCCTGGTCAGCTCGGTTCGGACTCCATGGTCGCATCTGCCCCGAAAGTTAACTTGACCCAGTGGTCAAGTTGGATGCTACAGTCGCGGACATAAGTTGACCACGGGGTCAATATCTCCGTCGAGGTGCTCAGGAGCAGCAGCCCATGTCCGAAGTGATCGCCGTCTTCGGCGCCGGAACCGGCCTCGGCGTCGCCGTCGCCCGCCGCTTCGGCCGCGAGGGCTTCCGCGTCGCGCTCGTCGCCCGCCGCAAGGACCGCCTCGACGCGCTCGTCGAACAGCTCGCAGCCGAGGGCATCGACGCCGCCGCCTTCCCCGCCGATCTCACGGACACCGCGGGCGTCCCGGCCCTCGTCGCGTCGATCCGCGCCCACTTCGGCCGGATCGACGTCGTCGAGTACGGCCCGATCGGCGGCGACCAGCTCTTCGCCCCGGCGAGGGATCTCGACGCCGCGACCCTGGAACTGCGCTCACGCCTGTTCCTGCTCACCCCCGTCGAGATCGTCCACACCGTGCTGCCCGAACTCGTCGAACGCGGCGACGGCGCGATCCTCCTCAGCCACGGCGCCACCGCCGTCCACCCCGCCCCCGGCATGAGCGGCCTCGGCCCGGTGATGGCCGCCGCCCGCAACTACCTGTACTCCCTCAACGCCGAACTCACCGGCACGGGTGTCTACGCCGGTACCCTCACCGTCGCCGCCGTCATCACGGACAGCGAACTCGCCGAAGCGGGGCGCGAGTTGTCCGCCGAGGCGAGCGCCGACCTCGCGCACCTCCCCGTCGTGGCCCCGGCCGACCTCGCCGAGACCTACTGGGACATGTACACCCGACGCGACCGCGTCGAGGAGATCCAGCCGCCTTACATCCCGGGAGCGTGACCACCATGGAAACCGAGGAACTGCCCGCCGCCGACGCCGGGAACGCTCACGGGAACGTTCCCGTGAACGTGCCCGGGACCGCTCCCGCGCCGCTCAAGACCTTCGGCGCCGACAATGCCCCCACCTGCGAGGACGGAGTGTGCCACCTGTGAGCACGATGCGTATCGACATCTGGTCCGACGTCGTCTGCCCCTGGTGCTTCATCGGCAAGCGCCGCATGGAGACGGCGCTCGGCCGCTTCGAGCATGCCGACGACGTCGAAGTCCACTGGCACAGCTTCCAGCTGGACCCGTCCCACCCCAAGGGCGAGCGCACCCCCACCTTCGAGATCCTGGCCCGCAAGACCGGCGCCCCGCCCGCGCAGCTGCGCGCGATGACCGGCCAGGTCACCGAACTCGCCGCCGCCGAGGGCCTGTCGTACGACCTGGAGCACGCGGTCTCCGTCAACACGATCGACGCGCACCGCGTCGGACACCTCGCCGCCGAGCGGGGACTCGGCGACGCGATGCACGAACGGCTCCTGCGCGCGCACCTCTGCGAGGGCGAACTCGTCGACGACGCCGACACGTTGGCCCGGCTGGGCGCCGAGGTCGGCGTACCCGAGGAGGAGACGCGCAAGGTCCTCGCCGGCGACGCCTACCGGGACGCCGTCCACCAGGACTTCACGGACGCCCGCCGCTACGGCGCCACGGGCGTGCCGTTCTTCGTGATCAACCGGGCGTACGGCGTCTCCGGCGCCCAGTCCGCGGAGACGTTCTTGTCGGCCCTGCGCACGGCTCACGCGGACCGCGCGGGGAAGTGACCCGGCAGGGCCGCCTCGACCCACCGCCCGCGTCCCTCCGAGGTATCACCCCCGCCGGTATCTCCGCAGGTCGGCGCGGGGGACGTCCCAGCGTGCCGTCAATCTCGCGGCGGGCCTGCCGCGAGGCCCCCGCTGTCCCGCACGCTCGATTCGTCAGGGCGGCGCGGCTCAGGAGGCCGTACCCGATCCGCCCGGCCGACCCGAGGGGGACAAGGGAATGAGGAACATCGCCAGGACCGGCGTCTGTGTCGCCGCCGCGCTCGTCGGCCTGGCCGGCACCGGAGCGGCCCACAGCGCCGGCACGGGAGCAGCCACCGACAGCACCCACAGCGTGGCCGCGGCCTGCAAGAAGAAGAAAGAGAAGGTCGTCGCCTTCGACCACACCGGCTACAAGAAGTGCTACACCAAGACCTCCTGGGTGGACTGGAACGCCGACGGCCACACCGACGAGGTCTTCGTCATCGCCCCCGACCGCACGGTCTGGCACACCTGGAAGGCCGCCTCGGGCTGGCAGGAACTCCCGGGCAAGGGCAGGGCCGACGACATGTACGGCCCCGGCCAGGTCGGTGCGGGCATCCGCAGCCGCTGCATCATCGTCCTGGTGGCGAAGGCGTCGTACCCGTACTGGCAGAACTGCTTCTACAACGGCAAGTGGCACAACTGGACACAGCCCGGCTGAGCCGGCCGGGCCCCGGCGGACCGGTCCCGCGCTCGTACCACCGAGCGCGGGACCGGCGCCGTCGGCTCAGCCCGCCGCCTTCACCGAGAAGATCCAGCTCCCGTTGGACAGGTCGAAGGAGGTGAGGCCGGAGCCCGTGAGGGTGAGGTTCCTGCCGACGGCGTAGACCTCGTCCTCGGTGAAGAGGGGGACGTAGGGGACCTGGTCGGCGACCTGGGTGAGGATCGTCTTCGCGGCGTTCCAGCGGACGTCGGCCGGGCCCGCCGTCATGACGGTCTGCTGGGCCTTGTCGACCTCGGGCGTCGACCAGTTGGCGATGTTGATCTTCTGGGCACCGATGTTGGCCTTGCCGACCAGCTTGCCGAGCAGGGCCGCCGGGTCGGGATAGCTCGCGCCGAACCCGAACGGCAGGGTGATACCGGTGAGTTCGTGCTTGAAGAGCTTGGCGTACCACTCGTTCGCGGTGACCGGCTTCGGGGTGATCGTGACCCCGAGGGGCCGCAGGTTCTCCTGGAGGCTGAGGACGGTCAGCTCCTGCCAGGCGTACTCCTTGACGTACTCGACGGTCGCCGAAAAGCCCTTCGGGTGGGCGGACTTGGCGAGTTCCGCCTTGGCCTCGGACGCGTTGTGCGGGTACTGCGGGAGCCCGGCGAGGAAGGTGTCGGCGGCCTGCCGCGAACCGGCGACGCCCGCCAGCTCACCGGCCGGGATCAGCCCCTTCATCGGCTCGGCGTACGACCCGAACCCGGCCTTCATGATGCCGTCGCGCTCGACGGACAGGGCGACGGCCCGGCGGACGTGGACGTCGTCGAAGGGCGCCTTGGTGACGTCCATCGACAGGAAGTTCTGGGAGAGCGACGGCGACGCATGGAGGGCCGCGCCCGGGATGGACTTCCACTGCGCGGCGCTCTTCAGCGAGGTGACCGGCCCGCCGTCGATCGACCCGGACCGCAGGGCGAGTTGACGCGCGGTGTCGTCCGGGATCACGGAGAAGACGACCTTGTCGGCGGCGGCCTTGGCACGCGTGTACCGCGGATTGCGGACCAGCGTGATCTTCTCGGCGGTGTGCGACTCGACCCGGTAGGGGCCGGTGCCGACCGGGGCGGTGCCCGCGTTGCCGAGGTCCTTCGGGTGGGCCTTCGCGAAGCGCGCCTCCTCGACGAGCGTCGCAAGCGCGATCCCGGCCCGGGCGGTGGGCGCGGGCGCCGACAGTTTCACGGTGACCTCCAGCGGCCCCGTCACCGTGACGCTCCCGACCTTCTGCCCGAGGACGGCCGTCTGCGCCTCCTCCGCCGTGAAGTGCTCGATGCTCCAGGCGACGTCCTGCGCGGTCAGCTCCGCCCCGGACGCGAACCTCACCCCCGAGCGCAGCTTGTACACCAGGGTCGTCGAGTCAGGCTGGGTCACCGAGGTCGCCAGGTTCGGGGTGAACTCGCCGGTGCTGGAGACCCGTTCGAGGGGTTCCGTCACGAGGGACATCACCGCGCCGGTCGTGTTGTTGTCGTAGCTCTTCGCGTAGTCGAGGGACGCGGGCGCGTTGGGCAGCGCCCAGTTCACCACCGGGAGCGTCCTGTCGGTCGCCTTCTTCGCGCCGTCGCCCGACGAGTCGTCACCGGAGCAGGCGGTCGCGGTGAGCGCGAGGAGGAGCACGGCGGACGTCGTGCGCCAGGAGATCTGCCGGGGGAGAGGAGTGGGGGGCATCGTCTTTCCGATCTGTGCAAGTGGCCGATCAGTACAAGTGGCGTGCTCTGCTCAGGAGTTCAGCTCTCACCCGGGACCGAGGCGAGAAGCCGCCGCGTGTGGGGGTGCTTCGGCGCGTCCAGCAGGCCGGCGGTCGTCCCGCTCTCGACGACCTCCCCGCCCCGCAGCACGACCGCCCGGTCGGTCATCTGCCGTACGACGGACAGGTCGTGGGTGATGAACAGCAGGCTCGTGCCGTACTCGGCCCGTACCCGCCGCAGGAGTTCGAGGATCTGCGCCTGCACCGACACGTCGAGCGCGGCGACCGGCTCGTCGCAGATCAGCAGCTTGGGCCGGACCGCCAACGCCCGTGCGACAGCGACGCGTTGACGCTCACCGCCGGACAGCGCGGCCGGCCGCCGCAGCGCATAGGACGCGGGGAGCCCCACGTGCTCCAGCAACTCCTCGGCCCGCCCGCCGGGTTCGGCGCCGACGGAGATCGCCTCGCGCAGCGCCGTACCGATCGTGAGGCGGGGGTTGAGGGAGGAGTACGGGTCCTGGAAGACGATCTGGACCAGTTGCCGCACCTCGCGCAGGTCGCGGCGGTTGAGTCTGCGGTAGTCGCTGATGTCGGTCCCGGCGAGCCGGATCGTCCCCGAAGTGGGCCGGGTCAGGCCCAGGACGCAGCGGACGAGGGTCGTCTTGCCGGAGCCGGTCTCGCCGACCACGCCGAGGGATTCGCCCTCGCCCACTTCAAGAGAGGCGTCCTTCAAGGCGGTTGAGCCGCGATACGTCTTGGTGAGGGAGTCGACGACGAGGAGCGGGGCGCCGCCGGAGACCGGGGGAGGGGCGCTCGCCTCGGCGGGGGAGATCCGCAACTCGCCCTGGATGTCGGCGAGTCGCACGCACGCCGACGTCCGCCCCGGCGACACCGCGACCGGCGTGGGCCGGGCCGACGTACAGACGTCCCGCCGCCACGCGCAGCGCGCGGCGAAGGCGCAGGTGCCGGTGACCGTGTCGGCGGGCGGGACCTGGCCGGGGAGCGAGGGGAGCCGGTCGACGTAGTGGGAGACCGGGGGTTCGGCCAGCATGAGGCCCAGGCTGTAGGGGTGGCCGGGGGAGCGGGCGAGGTCGCCCGCGGGCGCGTCCTCCAGGACCGACCCGGCGTACATGACGAGCACCCGGTGGCAGACGGAGAACGCGACGCGCAGATCGTGCGTGACGAGCAGCAGCGCCATGCCCCGCTCCGCCTGCAACCGCCGTAGCAGCGCGAGGACTTCGGCCTGCGTCGTGACGTCCAGGGCTGTCGTCGGCTCGTCGGCGACGAGCAGGTCCGGGTCCTGGGCGAGGGCCGCCGCGACGGCGACGCGCTGCCGCATCCCGCCGGACAGCTGGAAGGGGTACCGGCCCGCCACGGCCTCGGGATCCAGGCCGACTTCACGCAGACGCCGCGCAACCTCCGCAGGAGTGCGGGAGGTTGGGGCCAGCGACTCCCGCAGGTGGGCGCCGACCGTCTGGAGGGGGTTGAGCGCGGTGAACGGGTCCTGGAGGACCATCGCCAGCCGCGTACCCCGCAGCGGACGCAGCTCCCGCTCCCGGCGGCCCAGTAACTCCCCGCCGTCGAAGAGGACGTGGCCCTCGGCGCGGAGCCCCGGGTCGAGCACGCCCATGACGGCCCGCGCGGTGAGCGTCTTGCCGCTGCCCGACTCCCCGACCACGCCCAGGGTTTCACCGGCCGGCAGGTCGAAGTCGACGCCGTCGACGAGGAGCCGGCCGTCGCGGGTGCGTACGCGCAGGCCGCGTACCGAGAGCAGAGCGTCGTTCACCGGGCCGTCCCCCGCTCGTACAGCCAGTCCCCGACCAGCGTGACCCCCACCGCCGAGACGATGATCATCACCCCGGGGGCGAGCGACAGATACGGGTTCACGGTGAGCAAGCTCTGTCCCTGGCGCAGGAGTTCACCCCAGTCCGGCGTGCCCGGCGGGACGCCGAGGCCCAGGTACGACAGCCCGGACAGCCCGATCAGCGCGCCCACGAAGTCGAGGAGGAACGTCGTCACGACCGTGGGCAGGATGTTCGGCAGGATGTGCCGGACCATGATCCGCGCGGCGGGCAGCCCGAGGGTGCGCGCGGCCTCGACGTACGGCAGCCGGGCCTGGACCAGGGTCGTGCCCCGGCACAACCGGATCTGCGCCGGCAGCGAGACGAGGGTGACGACCGCGACGGCGAGCCAGTAGCCGTTGCCGACCGTCCCGACGACCACGACGACGAGCAGCATCACCGGAAGGACGTACACCAGCTCGGCGAAACGGTTTGTCAGGGCGTCGGTCCAGCCGCCGAGATACCCGGCCGCGAGCCCGAGCGGGACGCCGATCAGCAGCGCCCCCACCGCCGCGACCAGCGGTCCGACCACGGCCGACCGCGCCCCGGCGAGCACCTGCGACAGGACGTCACGCCCGAGCGCGTCCGTCCCGAGCCAGTGCCCGCCGCCCGGCCCGGCCGCACCCAGCAGCAGGTCCTGGCGGGCCGGGTCGTACGGCGCGAGCGCCCCGCCCGCCACCACCAGCACCGCGACGACGGCGACACAGGCCGTGGCGAGCAGCACCAGCAGCGGGGGGCGTGACCGGCGTACGGATTCCCCGGCGTGCCGCATCCCCGTCGGACCTTCCCGGCCGTCGCGCCGTGCCCGCATCAGACCTCCCCCGCCGCGTGCAGCCGCACCCGTGGATCCAGCGCGAACCCGAGCAGGTCGACCAGGAGGTTCACCACGACGACGATCGCGCCCAGGTGCAGCGCGACCCCCTGCACGACGGGGACGTCCTCGGCGGCCACCGCCGTCAGCAGCAGCGACCCCGTGCCGGGCAGCGAGAACACCTGCTCGACGAAGACGCCCGCGCTCAGCGGCGCCACCAGCAGCAGTCCGGCGCTGGTGACGACCGGGGGAGCGGCGTTGCGCAGCACGTAACGCACCAGTACCCGGCGGGGGTCGATCCCCCGCAGCCGCGCGAACGTCAGATAGTCCTGCCGCATCACCGCCGCCGTCGCGGCCCGGGTCTGCCGTACGACGGTCGAGGCGAGGAGCGTCGCGAGCGCCACGGCGGGCAGGGTGAGGTGGGTGATCCGGTCGGTGAACGCGTTCTCGCCCGCGCCGTACACCGGGAACCAGCCCAGTTCGACGCCGAACACGTAGAGCAGGACGACGGACAGGGCGTACGCGGGGGCGCCGAAGCCGATCGTGGCCAGCAGCGAGATGGCCCGGTCCGTCGTCCGGCCCTGCCGCAGGCCCGCGAGGACGCCCAGCGGGACGCCGATCAGCAGGACCAACAGGAGGCAGTACAGGGCGAGTTCGGCGCTGAGCGCGATCCGGCCGGCAACCATGTCGGTGACCGGGGTGCCCGCCTGGACGGAGATCGACCGGCCGAGGTCCAGGCGTAGGGCGCCGCCCAGCCAGTGCAGGTACTGGAGGACGAACGGCTCGTCGAGGTGATGGCGTGCGCGTAACTCGGCCACCAGCTCCGGGGATGCGGGGCGGGTGCCGAGGAGGGTCTGGAGGGGAGTGCCCGGACTCGCGGCGAGCAGGGCGAAGACCAGGAAGCTGAGGGCCGGCAGAAGCAGCAGCCCGCCACCCAGCCGTCTGAGGACGAAGGCGGCCACGAGGGGGGACTCTACGATTCCCCCAAGATCACTGCAAGATCTTGAATGTTTGAGAACATTGGTTGTATAAGTGCTCGGGTCGTCCTCAAGGTGAGCGCACAACCTCCACAGAACCGAATCGGGACCCCCATGCTGACTCTTCCCGTCACTGAAGGGGCCGAACTGCGCGCCCTCGAACCCTGGCGGGCGCAGGAGTTCTACGAGTTCGTCGTACGCTCCGGCCGCCATCTCACCCCCTGGATGCCCTGGGCGACGGACATCGACGAACCCGCCAAGGCCGCCCGCTGGCTACAGGGCTACGCCGACGACCAGGCCCGCGACGGGCGCCGCGTCTACGGCATCTGGCTCGACCAACTCCTCGTCGGCGGCGCCGGGTTCGGGGCGTTCGACGCGCGCACCGGCACCTGCTCGATCGGCGCCTGGCTCGCGCCCGAGGCGCGCGGGCGAGGTCTCGCCACCGGCACCGCGCGCCTGCTCACCGACTGGGCGATCGAGGTGCGCGGCATGTCCCGCGTCGAGTGGGCCGCCGCCACCGGGAACACCGCCAGCCTCGCCGTCGCCGAGCGGCTCGGGATGACCCGGGAAGGGGTGCTGCGTTCGGCGCTGGAGCTCGACGGGGTGCGGCACGATGTCGAGGTGTGGTCCCGGATCGTCGGTCAGACGTAACCGGGGAACGGCTCCACCCCGGTCAGGACGGCGCCCGCGCCCTCGTACACCGACTCCTGGAGGAAGGCGTGCTGCGGGACGACCGACGCGTCCCGCAGGCACCGTTCGAGGACGCCGCCCGTCGTGATCGCCGACGTCCCGCCCAACTGGTAGGCGGCGCGGGCCACTTCGAACGCCGTCTGCGCGAGGTGCGCCGACGCCAGCCGCACCGCGCTCGCCTGCGCCCGCGACGCCGGGTCGCCCGCCTCGACCGTGGCCCACACCTCGTGCGTCACCTCGTAGAAGTAGGCCCGCGCCGACCGGAGTCGAGCCTCCGCCCGGGCTGTCGCGATACGGTACGTCGCCCGGTCGGCCGGTTTCGGGGAGCCGGTCCACGCGGGCCGTCCGCCGTCCGCCGCGACATGGTCCAGGGCGGTACGGGCCACCCCGAGCCCCACGACTGCCAGCACCTGCGCGGCATAGGGCACCGTCGGATACCGGTACAACGGCTCGTCCACCGTCGCCGGACCGCCTCGGACGAACGTCCACTCCTCCGGTACGACGACCCCGTCCACCACCAGATCGTGACTGCCGGTCCCGCGCAGCCCGATGACGTCCCAGTTCTCGGCGATCTCGACCTGCCCGGGCCGGAGCACGGCGGTGAGGGGCCGCCCGGCACGGGTCTCACCGGCCTTGATGCCCACGCCGAGGACATCCGCGCTCTGGCAACCGCTCGCGAACTTCCACCGCCCGGCGACCCGGTACCCACCCTCGACACGCGCCGCCGGCTGCACGGGGAACAGCCCTCCCGCGAACGCCACGTCCGGCCCGTCCGCGTACAACTCGGCCTGCGTCTCCAGCGGAAGCCCGGCGAGATAGACCGTGGCCGACCCGAAACTGGCGACCCACCCGGCCGACCCGTCCACCTCCGAGATCCGCTCCACGATCCGCAGGAACTCGGCAGGCGCGAGAGCGTCCCCACCGAACCTCCGGGGAACACCCGCCCGGTACACCCCGGCCCGCTTGAACTCCTCGATCACATCCCGCGGAACGTGCCCCTTCGCCTCGAACTCCGCCCGCCGCCGGGCGATCACGGCCAGCACGTGCTCCAACTCCGCCATCCCGCGCTCTCCTTAGGCTGCCTCGGGGCACGGTACCTCCGGCGGACTCACCGCCCTTCGGGCACCACCCCGCCCAGCCGCTCGGTGAGTGCCCGAGCCGCCCCCATCACCTGCCCCGCGAGTTCCGGCAACCGCTCGTGCGTCACCCGGGACGCCGGGCCCGAGACGCTGATCGCCGTGAGCACCGTGCCGGTGTGGCCGAAGACGGGGGCTGCGACGCAGCGGATGTCGAGTTCGTTCTCGACGTCGTCGACGGCGTAGCCGAGTTCGCGGACGGCGGCGAGTTCGGCGTGCAGGAGGGCCGGGGTCGTGAGGGTGGCGGGGGTGCGGGCGGGGAGGCCCGCTGCCAGGACCTCGTCCAGGACGGCGTCCGTCGCGTGGGCCAGGAACGCCTTGCCGGTCGCCGTGCAGTACGCGGGCTGGCGCCCGCCGACGCGGGAGTGCATCCGTACGGCCTGTGGGCTCTCGACCTTGTCGATGTAGACGATCTCCGGCGGGTCGAAGCTCACCAGGTGGACGGCCTCGCGGGCGTCCTGGGCGAGCTGGTGCAGGAGCGGGGCGGCCGTCCGGCGGATGTCGAGGCGCTCCAGGTAGACCTGGCCGAGCAGCGCGTTCTGCGGGCCGAGCCGGTAGTGGCCGCTCTCGGGGTCCTGGTCGACGAGCCGGGTCTCCCGCAGGGGTGCGACGAGCCGCAGCACCGTGCTCTTGCTCATGCCGAGCCCGGTCGCGAGGTCGGTGAGGGAGACGCCCTGGGGGTGGCCGTGGTCCTCGGCGAGGTGCATGAGGATGCCGAGCGCGCGGCGCAGGGACGAGGACGAGTTGCGGGGGGTCTCGGAGGTCACGCGGCGGACCCTACCGTACTGCACTGCAAAACGGAATGTTACATATTGAAATCCGGCATTGACGTCGATCGGGGACGGGGCTAATTTCTCGGCAACGCCCAGCAGTGCAATGTGAAATCTAATTCTGCACTGCAAAACACCCCCTCCCGGAAGGGAGTCTCCGTGAAGAGATCCCGTCACCGTACCCGCCGTATGCTTCCGATTTGTATCGGTGTGACCGCTCTCGCATCCCTCACCGCCTGCACCTCGGTCAGCGCCGCCACCGGCGGCGACCGCTCCTCCACCCTCCAGGAGGTCGTCCGACGCGGCACCCTGAACGTCGCGAGCTGCCTGACCTTCCCCCCGTTCGGCTCGCTCGACAAGGACAACAAGCCCCAGGGCTACGACGTCGACGTGGCCGGCGCGATGGCGAAGGCCCTCGGCGTCAAGGTCCACATCGTCGACACCACCTCCGCCAACCGCATCCCCAACCTCCAGACCGGCAAGGTCGACGCCGTCGTCTGCAACTTCACGACCACCCCGGAACGCGCCAAGCAGGTCTCCTTCAGCGACCCCTACATCGTCGCGGGCGAAGTCCTCCTGGTGAAGAAGTCCAGCGGCATCGCCACCCTGGGGGACCTCACCGGCAAGACGGTCGCCGTCACCAAGGGCTCCACCAACGGCGACGCCGTCAAGGCCGCCAACCCCAAGGCGAAGATCCAGGAGTACGACAGCTCCTCGGCAGCCGTCCTCGCCGTCGAACAGGGCCAGGCCGACGCCATGGTCGAGGACTCCAACTTCCTCAACTACCAGGCCAAGAAAGACACTTCGCTCACCGTCACCAAGGACTCCGTCGTCCCCCTCGAATACAACGGCATCGGCCTCCCCCTCGGCGACGCCACCTGGACCCAGTGGGTCGACACCTGGCTGAGGGAGTTCAACACCTCCGGCGAGGCCGGCGCCCTCTACAAGAAGTGGTTCGGCGTCGAGCGGGTCTTCCCGCTCAACCCGGCCTACTGACAAGGGGGTTCACATGTTCGTCGACTGGAGCTACGCGCTGCGCGACTGGTCCACCTACCTCGACGCCGCCTGGCTGTCCCTGAAACTCTCCCTGGAGGCGTTCGCGCTGGCCTTCGCCCTCGGCCTGCTCGGCGCCCTCGCCCGCCGCTCCCGCCGGCTCGCCCTGCGCGCCCCCGCCGCCGTGTACGTCGAGGTCATCCGCAACACCCCCGTACTGCTCCAGATGTTCGTCGCCTACTTCGTCCTGCCCTCGGCGGGCCTGCACCTGACTCCCGTACAGGCAGGCGTACTCGCCCTCGGCGTCAACGTCGGCGCCTACCTCACCGAGATCTTCCGCGCCGGCATCGACGCCGTACCGGACGGCCAGCGCGAAGCCGCGAAAGTCCTCGCCATCGGACCTCTACGCACCTTCGCGCACGTCGTCCTCCCGCAGGCCCTGCGCAACGTCTACCCGGCCGTCGTCAACCAGCTCGTCCAGATCATCCTGGGCTCCTCACTGCTCTCGGCGATCTCCGTGCCCGAGCTGACCGGAACGGCGATGGTCGTCAACTCCCGCACCCTGCTGACCGTCCAGGTCTTCGGCATCGCGGCCGTCCTCTACCTGGTGCTGACCAACGCGGTCGCGCTGGCCGCCAATCTGGTGGGCCGCCTCCTGTTCCGGCCTGTCCCGCAGCGTCGTCCCGTACGCCGCCTGCTGCTGAAGGGGGCGTGACATGGACTTCTCGCTCCTGTGGTCCAACCGCGAGCTGTACCTCGACGGCCTGCGCTCCACCGTCCTGCTCTCCCTCGCCGCGATCGGCACCAGCACCCTCCTCGGACTGCTCGTCGCCGCCGTACGCACCAGCCGGATCCCTGTCCTCGCGCAGCTCGGGCGGGTGTACCTGGAGGTGTTCCGGGGTACGCCGCTGCTCATCCAGATGCTGTTCCTGTACTTCGGCATCGCCTACATCGCGCCCATGGGGCTCACCGTCTTCGGCGCCGCCCTCGTCGCCCTCACCCTCTACCAGGGCGCCTACATCGCGGAGATCTTCCGCGCCGGCATCGAGGCCGTGCCGCGCGGGCAGTGGGAGGCCGCGCGGGTGCTCGGGCTGAGCCGGGCGGGGACGTTCGGCAGCGTCGTCCTGCCGCAGACCCGCACCATCGTGCTGCCGCCGCTCGTCGGCCAGTACCTGTCCCTCATCAAGGACACCTCGATCGCCGTCGTCATCGGCTACGTCGAACTCCTGCGCCAGGGACAGGCCGTCGTCGACCGCGTCGGCGACCCCACCACCTCCTACCTCGCCGTCGCCGCCCTCTACTTCGCCGTCTGCTACCCGCTGTCGCTGCTCGTGCGGCGCATGGAACGAAAGGCGCTCCCCGTATGACCACCGCACGAATCTCCCTGTCCGGGGTGCGCAAGCGCTTCGGTGACCTGGACGTCCTCAAAGGCGTCGACATCGACGTCGAACCCGGCGAGGTCGTCGTCCTCATCGGCGCCAGCGGCTCCGGCAAGTCCACGCTGCTGCGCATCATGTGCGACCTGGAGCGCGCGGACGACGGCGAGGTCTGGGTCAACGGCGTGCCCCTGCACGACCGCAAGCGCGCCCCCGAGATCTTCGGGCACGTCGGGATGGTCTTCCAGCAGTTCAACCTGTTCCCCCACAAGACCGCCCTCGGCAACGTCACCCTCGCCCTCCTCAAGGTGCGCGGCCTCGGCAAGGCCGACGCCGAGGAACGCGGCCGCGCCGCCCTCGCCCGCGTCGGCCTCGCCGACAAGGCCGGCAGCTACCCCGCCCAGCTCTCCGGCGGCCAGCAGCAGCGCGTCGCCATCGCCCGCGCCCTCGCCATGGACCCGAGCGTCATGTTCTTCGACGAACCGACCTCCGCGCTCGACCCCGAGCTGGTCGGGGAGGTCACCGGCGTCATGCGGTCCCTCGCCGAGGACGGCATGACCATGGTCGTCGTCACCCACGAGATGCGGTTCGCGAAGGACACCGCCGACCGGGTCGTCTTCATGGACGGCGGTGTCGTCCTCGAACAGGGGCCGCCGCAGGAGGTGTTCGCGAACCCGGCACAGCCGCGCACCCAGCAGTTCCTGCACCGCGTACTGGACACGTGAAGGACCACCCCGTGCACCACCTCCCCCCTGACGTCGTGTGCGTCGGCGAGACGATGGCCGTCCTCAGCCCGCCGACCCCGACCCCCCTCGACCGTCAGACCCACCTCGCCCTCACCGTCGGCGGCGCCGAGTCCAACGTCGCCCGCACCCTGGCCGCGCTCGGACACCGCGCCGCCTGGGTGGGCCGCGTCGGCGCCGACCCCCTCGGCCGGCGCGTCCTGGACGACCTCGCGGCCCACGGCGTCGACATCTCGTCCGCCGAGACCGACCCCCACCGGCCGACCGGCGTCTACTTCAAGGACCCCGGCGAGGAGGGGACGGGCACGTACTACTACCGCCGGGATTCGGCGGCCACGGCGATGGGCCCGGCCCTGACGGCCCTGCCTCTCCTCCGGGAAGCACGCGTTCTCCACCTCACGGGGATCACGGCAGCGCTCTCGGACACGTGCGCGGACCTGGTCGAGGCCGTCATCCTGCACAGAAAGGTCCCCGGCCCCCTCATCTCCTTCGACGTCAACCACCGCCCCGCGCTGTGGCACGCCGACGCGGCCCCCGTACTCCTGAGGCTCGCCCGTGCCGCCGACATCGTCTTCGTGGGCCGTGACGAGGCGGAAACCCTCTGGAACACCTGTACGGCCGAAGAGATCCGGGAACTGATCCCAGGCCCGACCTTGGTGGTGAAGGACGCGAGTCATGGAGCGACGGTGTACGAGGCCCAGAACCCGACCGCCTTCGTCCCCGCCCCCGCCGCCCGCGTCGTCGAACGCGTCGGCGCCGGAGACGCCTTCGCCGCCGGATACCTCGCCGCCCGCCTCGAATCCCGCACCCCCGCCGACGCCCTGCGCCTCGGTCACCTCGTCGCCGCCGCGACCCTCGCGACCCGCGCCGACGTCCCCCCGCCCCTCACCCGCACCACCCTCGACGACCACCTCGCCCTCGACGACGCGGCCTGGTCCGCGCTGACCCTCTAGGAGTACGGCCATGAGCCGCCACGAAGCGATCCGCACCGACGGCGCCCCCGCCCCCGCCTGGGCCTTCTCCCAGGGCGTCCGCAGGGGCCCGATCCTCCAGGTCTCCGGCCAGGGCCCCCAGGACCCCGCCACCGGCGCCTACCTCCACGAGGGCGACGTCCGGGCCCAGACCCGCCGCACCCTGGACAACGTCCGCGCGATCCTCGAAGCGGGCGGCGCGAGCGTCGCCGACGTCGTCATGTTCCGCGTCTACCTCACCACCCGCGCCGACTTCGCCGCGATGAACGAGGTGTACGCCGAGTTCATCGCCGAACACGTCCCCGAGGACGCGCCCAAGCCGTGCCGGACGACCGTGTTCGTCGAACTGCCGCACGAGGTCATGCTCGTGGAGATCGACGCGCAGGCGGTCGTGGAGTGATCCTCGACTGGCGTTTCAAGGCCGTACCCGACCACGCCTGGGGGAGTACGGCCGAGGAGTTCCTCGCGACCCGGCCCACCCTGGACGACCTCGGCACCCCGCTCCTCACCCTCGACGCGTCCGCCCTCGACCACAACCTGCGCACCATGGCCGACTGGTGCGCGGCGGCCGACGTCGACCTCGCACCGCACGGCAAGACCACCATGGCCCCCGCCCTCTGGCGGCGCCAACTCGACGCCGGGGCACGGGGGATCACCCTCGCGACCCTCGCCCAGGTACGGGTCGCCCGCGCCTTCGGCGTCCAGCGGATCCACCTCGCGAACG
Organism: Streptomyces sp. 4F14; assembly: GCF_048159485.1. Taxonomy (NCBI): domain Bacteria; kingdom Bacillati; phylum Actinomycetota; class Actinomycetes; order Kitasatosporales; family Streptomycetaceae; genus Streptomyces; species Streptomyces sp. 4F14. The sequence goes on along the minus strand of NZ_JBLRVY010000008.1, from coordinate 31,996 downwards.
CCCTCCTCGACCCGGCCGGCCTGCGCTGGACCGGCGCCGAACTCGACCGCGACGCCGGGTTCTCCTTCACCTGCTGGGCCGACTCCGTCCGCACCGTCGACCTGATGCGGGCGGCGTACACCGGGGAGCGCCCGCTCGACGTGTGCGTCGAACTCGGCGCCGAGGGCGGCAGGACCGGGGCGCGCGGCGTGGACACGGCCCTCGCCGTCGCCCGCGCGATCTGCGCCGCGCCCCGGCTGCGGCTCGTCGGGGCCGGCGGATACGAGGGCGCCCTCAAGTCCACCGCCGCGATCGAGAGGTACCTGCGGGACATGGTCGTCCTGCATGAACGGCTGCGCACGGACGGCCTGCTGGAGGTGCCGGACCCGATCGTCACGGCGGGCGGCAGCGCCCACTTCGCCACCGTCGTCCGCGAGTTGGCGCCCGTCCGCGCCGACGGCACCCGGATCCTGCTGCGCTCCGGCGCGTACCTGATCCACGACGACGGCTACTACCGCACCGTCTCCCCGCTGCCCCTGCGCAGCGCGATGCACGGCTGGGCCCGGGTGATCTCCCGTCCCGAGCCGTCCCTCGCCCTCCTCGACGGCGGCAAGCGCGACTTCCCGTACGACGAGGGCCTGCCCGAGCCTCAACTCGTCCGGGGCGGCGGGGTGTTGACCGGCGCCCGGGTCACCGCCCTCAACGACCAGCACACGTTCCTGCGCGACGCGGACGTCCAGGTCGGCGACGTCGTCCGGCTCGGGCTCTCCCACCCCTGCACGGCGCTCGACAAGTGGAACCTCGTCCCGGTGCTGGACGACGCGCACGCCCCTCAACCTCAAGTCGTCGATGTCGTAAGGACGTTCTTCTGATGCCGCCCTTCCTCGAGACCCTCGCCGAGGACCGGGTCATCGCGGTGATCCGCGCCCCCGAGATCCCCGACGCCGCCGCGCTCACCGGCGCGCTGCTCGAAGGGGGCGTCCCCTGGGTCGAGTTCACCTATACGACGCCCGGCCTGACCGCCCACCTCCGCGACGCCGCCTCCGTCCCCGGCTGCCATGTCGGCGCGGGCACGGTCCTGACGGCGGCCCAGGCGGAGGCGGCGATCGAGGCGGGCGCCGGCTACCTGGTGACGCCGGGCTGCCGGGAAGAGGTGGCGGAGGTGGCCGTCGCCGCCCAAATCCCCCTGGTGATGGGCGCGTTGACCCCGACAGAGGTCGCCCGGGCCCTCGACCTGGGCGCCACCGCCGTCAAGATCTTCCCGGCCCACTCCCTGGGACCCCGCTACTTCAAGGACCTCAACGGCCCTTACCCGGGCGCCCCCTTGGTCGCCTCCGGTGGGGTGAACCCCGCCAACGCCGCCCAGTTCCTCACCTCCGGCGCCCTCGCCGTCTGCGCGGGCTCCGACGTGGTCCCGGCGGGCACGGTCGCTGCCGGCGACCGGGCCGGGATCACACGCCGGGCGGCCGCTTTCGTGGCGGCACTCGATTCCCTTTCGCCACTCACGTGACGGGGAATTCCGGATTCCTTCAAGCCGTACGGAAATTCGCAAAGCGAACATGCATCCATGCCCCCTTTCGGCGCGTCTTAGAAGCGAAACCCGCTGATCCTGGAGGAATCCGATGCGCCGACGACTCGTCATTTCCGTGCTCACGGCAGCGCTGTGCGGCACGACCCTGGCCGGTACGGCCTCGTCCGCGGCCGCCGCCCCGAAAGCCGTCGACTGCCGGAAAGTGAAGTGCGTGGCGCTCACGTTCGACGACGGGCCGGTCGCGGACACCAAGCGGTTGCTGAAGACGTTGAGCGACCGGAATGTGAGAGCGACGTTCTATCTGGTGGGCCAGAACGTCCAGCGCAACCCGTCCGTGGCGAAGGCGATAGCGCAGGGCGGCCACCAGATAGGCAACCACAGCTGGGACCACGCGGACCTGACGAAACTGAGCGCCGCGAAGATCAACTCGCAGTTCTCGCGGACGGACACCGCGATCAAGCAGGCGACCGGCCTGCGGCCCAGCACGGTCCGGGCGCCCTACGGGGCGAACAACGCGGCCGTACGCAAAGCCGCCGCCCGTCCGCTCGTCCACTGGAGCATCGACACCCTGGACTGGAAGTACCGCGACACCGCCCGCCTGATCAAGACCGTCACGACGCAGTCCCGGCCGGGTGACATCGTCCTCATGCACGACATCCACAAGACGACGGTCAGCGCGCTCCCCGGCATCATCACCGGCCTCAAGTCCCGCGGCTTCACCATCGTCACGGTGGACCAGCTGTTCGCCCCGGCGAAGCTCCCGGCCGGGAAGGTCACCTACGACAACCGCAAGGCGTACAAGCCCTGATCACCACGGCGAGTCAGGCACCGCCGCCCGCTCGGACAGCAACGCGACCACGGCGTCTCCCCGTTCGGTCCGGCTGATCCACACGTTGCGGCCCTGCCGGTGGCGTTCGAGGAGCCCGGCGGCGCTGAGCTGGGAGCAGTGGTGGGTGGCGTTGGCGGGGCTGGTGTCGAGGAGGGCGGCGAGCCGGCCCATGGTGAGGGGCTGCGCGGCGGCCCGCAGGACACTCGCGCGCAGCTGTCCGACCACGAGGGAGAGGGGATCGTCGGCGGGGGCGGGCGGCGGGGTCTGCCACAGGCGGCCCACCCCCGGCACGGGATAGCCGATCCACACCAGGTCGGGCCGGTCCAGCGCGAACATCGACGCGCCCGGCCCGGACACGATGGGGACGAGCACCAGCCGGCGCCCGGCGAGCGCGTACGTCTCGGCCTGCGGATCGGGCAGCCGCAGACTCTCGCCGACCAGCCGGAACCGCGCGCTCAGATCGTGCAGGACCGCCTCCGAACAGTCCTGGAGCACGGCGGCGCCGACCCGCTCCGTCTCCCGGCGCACATAGCTCTCCGCGCCCCGCCAGACCGGGTCGAACTCCCGCCACACCCGCCGCAGGACGTCCGTGTAGCCCTCGATCCACTGCCGGGGACGGTCCACCACGGGCCGCCACTGCGGCGGCACCACACTCCCGAACTCCGCCTCCAGCTCGTCGAGGAGCGTGTCCGGCGACAGGTCCGCCAACTGCGCGAACTGGGTTGCCGCGTCACCGTCCGGCATGCACGCGGTCGGCGTCACACAGTCCGGGATGATCGAGTACCCGGGCGCGAACAGCGGGCGCAGCACCGCCGCCCCGGCCGGATCCACCGCCCCGCGCACCATCGCCCGCCACCTCGGCGGCACGCCATGGCCACGCGCCCCGAACACGTCGGCCACCAGCGACAGCAGCGTCGCGCCCTGATGCGCCGAGAGGGAGATCCGGACCTCGTCCAGCGGGCCTAGACACAACTCGGTGTGACTGTGCATCGAACCGTTCCCTCGACTCCGCGCCCACGACGCGTCGCCCGCCCTCACCGGACGGGCCGCTCTCGTCGAGGAGCCTAGGAACCCGGCGTCACCCGAGGGCACCAGGACGTGCACGACGACTCCCCACTTCACGCACAACGCCCCACTACAGTGGCCGTGCGGGCGGGGGATCGGAGTGCACCGGCATGACGGACAACCAGGACCGGACGGAGTCGTTCGAGGCGGCTGCCTCGTCCCTGTTCGCCCCGATACGCGTCACGGACCCCGCCCCGGCCTTCCACGCGACGTTCGAGCACGCCGCCATCGGCCCCGCCGCCGTCGCCCGCATCAGGGCCACCGCCGCGACCGTCGTCCGCGACGACCGCACCATCACCTCCGCCGACCGCGAGTGGATGCACCTCACGCTGCTGCACGGCGGCCGGCTCGGCGTGGGCCAGGACGACCGCGCCACCGCCCTCACCCCGGGCGAACTCTTCCTCTGCGACAACACCCGCCCCTACCGCCTCATCGGCGACGGCCCCACCGACATGACCGTCCTGTGCGTCCCCCGCGCGAGCCTCGGCCGGCACGTCGACGCCATCGGCCGCCGCACCGCCCTCGCCGTCTCCGCCCGCACCGGCATCGGCGCCCTCCTCGGCCACGCCCTGTCCGCCGACACCGGCACCCTGCCCGAGCGGGCCGAGTCCCGCGCCCACCTCGCCGACGCCCTCACCGCCCTCCTGCTCGCCGAGTTCGCCGGCACCGCTCCCGAACGCGCCCCCGTCGCCACCGACCTCGTCGACCGCATCCGCGTCTACGCCCTCGCCCACCTCGCCGACCCCCGCCTCACCGCCGAGCGCGTCGCCCGCCGCCACCACCTCTCCGTCCGCTACCTCCACTCCCTCTTCCAGGGCGCCGACCTCACCTTCACCGCCTGGATCCGCCACGAACGCCTCCTGCGCATCCGCCGCGACCTCCTCGACCCCGCCCTCACCGACCGCTCCACCGCGACGATCGCCGCCCGCTGGGGCGTCCTCGACACGAAGCACCTCGGCCGGTCCCTGAAACGCGAGTTCGGCGAGACGGTCGCGGACCTGAGACGGGCACGGACGACGCCCTCGGTGGAACCACGTAACCGCCTACGTAACCCGTGACCGGAGGGCCCGGCACCCGCGCCCGCTCGGCTAGCCTCGCCGCATGTCTCTCACGATCGACCAGTTGACCGGGTACCTGGACGAGGGCCTCGACGCCGACCTGGCACGCTGGTTCCCCGACACGAAGTACGCCTCGGTCCCCGAGGAGACCCGGCCGGTCGAGCCGTTCCTCGCCCGTCTGCCGGCCGCCGCGGCGAGCGCGCTCGCCGCCTTCGACCGCCGGGTCCGCGCGGGCCGGATGCCGGACTTCCTCGACATCCACGACTGGTCGTACGCCTTCGACTTCGCCGAGAACGACTGCCAGATCCTCGACACCGACTACGAGACCGAGCTCACCGACGACGACGTCTGGTCCGTCGGCGCCGACGGCGGCGGCAACTACTACGTCGTCCTCACGAACGGCAAGGTCGCCGTCTGGTTCCACGAGGAGGAGGCCATCGAGGAGGGCACCCAGTTCGACAACCTCGACGTCTACGTGTGGTCGCTCGTCCGGTACCACGCCATACGCCGGGGAGTCATCGAACTCGCGGACGTCGAGGCCGACTTCCGCAGCCTCGGCCAGCCGGGCGCCCTCGCCGAGACCGTCGGCCTCCTCGCGACCCTGTCCTCCTAGCGGGGCTCACGTCTGCGAGGCCCGCACCGCCGCGCGGTGGGAGTCCGCGAGGGGGCAGGTGTCGACGTGCCGGAGCAGGTGCCCGGTCAGCTCGGCGAGCTGGGTCACCTGCTCCGGTGACAGGGCGTTGAAGACCAGCGCCCGGACCGTGTCCACATGGCCCGGCGCGGCCTCCTCGACGGCGGTGCGGCCGGCGGCGGTGAGCCGGAAGGTGACCCCGCGCCGGTCCGTCGCGCAGTCCTCCCGCTCGACCAGCCCCCGGCGCTGCATGCGCGTGAGCTGATGCGAGACCCGGCTCTGCTCCCAGTTCAGCGACGCCCCGAGGTCCCGGGCCCGCAGTCCGCCCGCGTCGTGCAGCCGCCCCAGTACCTCGTAGTCCGCGACGGAGATGCCGTGCGCGTCCTGGAGCTGGCGCCCGAGATCGGTCTGGAGCCGGGAGCTGAGCTGCATCAGTCCGTGCCAGGCGGCGAGTTCCTCGGTGGTCAGCCATTGCGTCATGGGGTCAGCTTAGCGGAATGCATGACGCGTCATGTATGTTTCATGACGTGTCATACAGTCGGCTGTCCTGCCAGGAGCCCCCCATGAACCGGACCCTAGACCGCGTCACCGACAAGCGGCACCTCGGCCCCGACGCCCAGGTCGACGACAAGGCGCTGATCTTCGTCCCCACCGACCCCGCGCTCACCGACCCCTTCCTCGCCCTCGTGGAGGACCGGTTCTCCGCGCCCGGCTTCGAGTGGCACCCCCACCGGGGCCTGGAGACCGTCACCACCGTCGTCGACGGCGTCCTCGAACACGGCGACAACCTCGGCCACGCGGGCGCCCTCGAACCCGGCGAGGTCCAGTGGATGACCGCCGGGCACGGCATCATCCACCGCGAACTCGCCTACCGGAACGAGCACGCGCACGTCCTCCAGATGTGGCTGAACCTCCCCGCCGCGAAGAAACTCACCCCCTCCCGCTACCAGGACCTCACCCGGCAGACGATGCCCCGCGTCCAGGCACCGGGCGTCCGCATCGACGTCCACGCCGGCACCGTCGACGGCGTCACCGGCGCCGCCCGCACCCACCACCCGGTCCAGGGCCTCGTCGCCACCCTCGACCCCGAGACCTCCTACACCCTCCAAGTACCCGCCGAACACCGCCTGTTCGCCCACGTCATGAACGGCCGCCTCCTCGTCGCCGGCCGCGAACTCCACGCCGGCCGCACCGGCTGGTCCGACCCCGTCGCGAGCCCCGGACCCACCACCCTCCACCTCCGGGCCACCGACCCCGACCACCCCGCCCGCGTCATGGTCTACAGCGGCACGCCCCTGCGTGAACCCGTCGCCCTCGGCGGCCCGTTCGTCATGAACACCGAGCAGGAGATCACGAAGGCGTTCACGGACTTCCACGGCGGCGCCTTCGGCGAGGTCCCCCGAACCGCCCGGCTCGCCTACGACCGGTGACGGCACGGTCGGTACGCTGATCGCCCTGGACCGGACCGCAGGACAGACAGGACGCCCGCATGACCCTCCGCTGCGCCGTACTCGACGACTACCAGGGCGTCGCCCTCACGTCCGCCGACTGGAGCGCCCTCGACGGCCGGGTCGAGGTGCGCACCCTCCGCGAGAACGTCACCGACCGGGACCGGCTCGCGAGCGAACTCGCCGACTGCGAGATCGTCGTCGCCATGCGCGAACGCACCCCCTTCGACGCCGACCTCCTCGGCCGCCTCCCCGAACTGCGGCTCCTGGTCACGACGGGCATGCGCAACGCGTCCATCGACCTCACCGCGGCGGCAGCGCAGGGCGTCACCGTCTGCGGTACGGCCAGCAGCGCCACCCCGCCCGCCGAACTCACCTGGGCGCTGCTCCTGGGCCTCGCCCGGCACCTCACCGTCGAGTCCCGGGCCCTGCGCGACAACGGCCCCTGGCAGTCGACCGTCGGCCAGGACCTCGCCGGCCGCACCCTGGGCCTCCTCGGCCTCGGCCGCCTCGGCAGCCAGGTCGCCCGCGTCGCCACGGCGTTCGGCATGGACGTCCTCGCCTGGAGCCAGAACCTCACCGCGCAGCGCGCCGCCGACGCCGGGGCACAACTCGCCTCCTCCAAGGAGGACCTCCTCACCCGCAGCGACTTCGTCTCGATCCACCTCGTCCTGTCCGACCGCACCCGCGGCCTCCTCGGCGCACCGGAACTGCGCGCGATGCGCCCCCACGCGTACCTGGTCAACACCTCCCGCGCCGCCATCGTCGACCGGGACGCCCTGGTCCACGCCCTGCGGGAGGGCTGGATCGCCGGAGCCGGCCTCGACGTCTTCGAGACGGAACCCCTCCCCGCCGACGACCCCCTGCGCACCCTCCCGAACGTCCTCGCCACCCCCCACCTCGGGTACGTCACCGAGCGCAACTACCGGACGTTCTACGGGGAGGCGGTCGAGGACATCACGGCGTTCCTGACGGGGGAGCCGGTACGGGTCCTCACCAAGACCTGACCCCCGGGAGAGGGCAAGCAGCCCGCCGTTCGGCGCAGCACGACCCCCGCCGGACACCCCGCCCCGGGTTTGCTGGGCCCATGAGGACCTATGGGATGTGGCGTGTGGCGACCGCGGTGACCGTGCTGGCCGGGGCGCTCCTGCCCGGAACGGCGGCCGGAGCGGACGAGACCCCGTGCACCGCCGGGACAGGCCCCTACCAGCGCCAGCTGGAACGGCACCTGAGACTCCCCGAGGACGGCCGCCAGTCACCCGCCGACTGCCGGGCCATCAGCGCCTTCCAGGCCCGCAGCGACCTCTTCCCGGCGAACGGCTACGCGAGCTACCCGACGTACCGGATGATGCTCGTCGCCCGCGCCGCCGCGAACCCGAACGCCGGCCGCCGCTGCCCCGTCAACTCCCACCTCGTGGCCTGCGTGGACCTGGCCCGCCAGCTCATGTGGGTGCAGAAGGGCAAGCGGATCCTCTACCGCCCCGTACCGATCCGCTCGGGCCGCGACGGCTACGAGACCCGCACCGGCAGCCACCGCGTCCACCTCCGCCACAAGGACCACTACTCGTCCCTCTACAACCGCTCCCCGATGCCCTACTCCCAGTTCTTCGACGGCGGCCAGGCGTTCCACGGCTCCTACGGCGACCTCTTCAAGGGCGGCTCCCACGGCTGCGTCAACCTGCGCGTGGGCGACGCGCGGCGGCTGTGGGGCGTCCTGAGGAAGGGCGACCGGGTGGTCGTCTGGGGGACCCGGCCGGGTGTCGTACGGGAGGTGGGGCCGGGGGCGTGAGGGTTCGGGCCCGGCGCGCGTACGCGAGGTGGGTACCGGGCGCGTGAGCCTCAGCCGGCCCGGCGGACCACCAGGACATGGTCGACGACCTCGGCCGTCTGCCCGCCGGGCCCGGTCGCGATCCGGCGGGGCGCGTCCGCCCGCTCGACCGTCCACGTCGCCGGATCCAGACCGATCCCGGCCGCGACCTCCTGCGGGCTCGCGTAGTGCTGGTCCGGATCCTGGTTCCACGACCACGGCGCCGCCGACCCGTGATCGACGACCACCAGCCGCCCCCCGACCCGCAGCGCCCGCGCCGCCGTCCGCAGCGCGCCCGCCCGGTCGAACGCGTACGGCGTCTGGAGGAACTGCGCGCTGACGAGGTCGAACTCCCCGCCGGGGAAGGAGACACCGAGGTCGTGGCGTACGGCGCTGACGCGCTCGGCGAGCCCGCGCGCGTGCGCGAGGTCCGTGAGCCGTCCGACCGCGACCTCCGAGATGTCGACGGACGTGACCCGCCAGCCCTGCCCGGCGAGCCACAGCGCGTCGCCGCCGTCACCGCAGCCGAGGTCGAGGGCGTCACCCGGCTCAAGTCCCGTGACGATCTCCGTGAGGCGGGCGTTCGGGCGGGGGTCGTCGGCAGGCGGACGGCCCGCGTAGACGGTGTCCCAGAAGGTGACCGCGTCGGTGGTGGTGTCCATGGGGAACTCCTCGTGTCGGTGGGAGGGGCGGTGGGAGCCCAGTCTCACCAGGCACCCCGCGACCTGGCACGGAAACTTGCGGGAACGGCAAAACCGGCCCCGTCGAGGTGACGGAGCCGGTTCTCACTCAGCGGAGCGAAGTGACGTGACGTGCCTTACGCGGACGCGCCCCGCGCCCGCCGCCGCAGCGCGAACACCGTCGCCACCGCGCCCGCCGCGACCACCCCGCCACCGAGGGCGATCGGCAGCGCGGAGGACGTCGTGGACGTCTCGGCGGCCACGTTCTGCGCCTTGAGGTCCGCGATGTACTGGGGCGAGGCCGCCGTGTGCGGGTAGCGGCCCGGGATCGGCTTCACGGACTTCACCGAGCCGTCCGTGTTCAGCAGCACCTGCTTGCCGTTGGGGTGCCGGAAGTCGAACATCCCCGCCAGGCTGCCCGCACGCTTGTCGAAGGAGCCGTCCCCGATCCGCCCGGTGTGCCAGTTGTCCTCGATGAACCGGGTGATCGACGCCTGCTCGGTCGCGGTGTGGTCGACCGAGTTCACCTTGCTGTACGGGGAGACGACCAGCAGCGGCTGGCGGGTGCCGGGGCCGCAGCGGTCGGCGTAGCCGTGCGTGGCCGCCGGGCCCGACTGGCAGGCAGGGGAGTCGACGGCCTTGCCGTTCGAGCCGAGTGTCGAGTCCTTCGAGCCGTTGAGGACCTTCGAGGTGACGTGGTCGTACCAGCCGTCCGAGTCGTCGTACGCGACGACGACCGCCGTCGACTTCCACTCCGGGGACTGCTGGAGGGCGTTGATCTCCTTGACCAGGAAGTGCTGCTCGTCGACCGGGTCGGAGTAGGCGGCGTGGCCGTCCTGGTACTCGGCGGCCTTGAGGAAGCTCACCGCGGGGAGGTTGCCGGCCTTGACGGTCGCGTCGAAGTCGGTGAGGTCGTAGTTGTGGTTCGCGCGCCCGTTGTGCCCGATCTCGGCGATGTTCTTCGGCGCGAGGTGGTGCGGGTTGGACGTCGACCTGTAGTACTGGAACGGCGAGTGGTGCGGGGAGTAGTCCTCGACGGCCGCGCCGCCGACGTTCGTGTGCGTGGCGCCCGCGCACTTCGCGTGGTCACCGGCCTTGCCGTCCCACGCGGTGCTCGGCCGGAACCCGCCCTGGAACCAACCCCAGCTCACACCCTGGGAGTTGAGCAGGTCGCCGATGTTCTTGCCCTGCATCTGCGCGAGCGCGTCGGTGCTGCTGCGGTCCTTGTCGGAGCAGTCGTCGAACGCCGGGTCGGGGTCGTTGATGACCGTGCCGACCCCCTTCGCGTTCGGCGAGACGACCGTGTACGCGTCGGGCTTCGCCGTCCGCTTGCCGGTCTTCGGGTCGATGGAGACGACACCGTGGGTCTGGCCGGAGACCAGGTTCAGCGCGCCGGGCGTGGAGGGACCGTAGACCGAGCTGAAGGAGTGGTCGCCGAGCGCGTAGTGCTGGGCGTAGTTCCACAGCGCGGTGACGGTGTTGCCGTCGTAGTAGTCCATGACCAGGCCGGGTTCACCGAAGAGGCCGGTGCACTTGTCGACCTCGGTGTTCTCGACGTACTTGTCGGCCCTGCCGCCGTTCGCTGCGTACTGCTCGGGGCCGTAGGAGTGGTTCTGGTCGCAGGTCATGGCCTGCGCGGAGGAGAGCCGCTTCGGCGCGTACAGGTTCGGGTTCTTCTTCAGCAGGCCCGCGTTCGACAGGTTGTCGGCCTTCGGGGTGCGCGGGGCGGCCTTGAAGGCCGTGCCGTCGGTGTTCGCGGCCTGCGGGTAGGTGCCGAAGTAGTGGTCGAACGACACGTTCTCGTCGTAGATCACCACCAGGTGCTTGATCGGCGTGGCCGTGTGCGGGGCGCCGTGGCCGTGGCCGTGCGCGGTGGCCGCCGACGCGGAGGCCGCGCCGCCCACCGCCGTCAGGGCGGCCGCGCCGAGCAGGGCGCTCAGACGTGCCAGGCGCCGCGCACCGGAGGAGGTTGCTGTGCCGATCATGCGGGTGTCGCCTTCCGGGAGAACAGGGGTGTACCGAGTACGGATCCTGGGCAACCGGGGCGGCGGCGCGGGGGAGAGGCGATGACGGGCGGACGAACGGACGGTCAGGACATTCTCATGCGAACTTGAACTTTTCTTGACACCGCCGGTTCAGGGTGGTTCGCCTCAGGTGAGAAGAGTTCGCCCCAGCCAGTCCGCCCCGTCCCGCACCCCCGGCAGCGCGAAGAAGTACCCGCCCCCGAACGGGCTGACGTAGTCCACCAGCGGCTCCCCGGCCAGCCGCTTCTGCACCGCCTCGAACTGCCGCGCCAGATCCTGCTGGTAGCACGTGAACAGCAGCCCCATGTCGAGGTTCCCGTTGCTGTCCGTGCCCCGGTCGTAGTTGTAGCCCCGCCGCAGGATCCGCTGCCCGTCCGTCGCAGCTGTCCGGGGGTTCGCGAGCCGTATGTGACTGTCCAGCGGGATCACCGAACCCTTGGGATCCTGCGGGTAGTTGGGTACGTCCGTCTCGCGCCGCCCGTCCAGCGGGGCGCCCGTGTCGCGGGCCCGGCCGAACATCCGCTCCTGCTCGGTGATCGACACCCGGTCCCAGAACTCGACGAGCATCCGGATCAGCCGGACGACCTGATAGCTCCCGCCGACCGCCCACGCCGGTTCCCCGTCGCCCGCGCCGACCCACACCAGCCGGTCCATCTCCCGCGCGCTGCCGGTGTCCGGGTTGGCGATGCCGTCCTTGAAACCCAGGTGGTTGCGGGGCGTCCCCGAGGGCCGGGGCGGGCTGATGAACCCGTCCATCCGCCACCGCACCTGCATCCCGCCGCGCGTGTGCCGGGCGACGTCCCGCAGGGCGTGCAGGACGGTGTCCGTGCTGTCGGCCGTGAACTGGACGCTGAGGTCGCCGTGGCACCAGTCCGCGTTCAGGTCGTCGTCGGGGAAGGCGGGCATCGCGGTCAGCCGGCGCGGCTTGCGGGCGGCGAGCCCGTACCGCTCGTCGAACAGCGACGCGCCCACGCCCACGGTGACCGTCAGGCCGTCCGCCGCGACGACGGGACCGAGGGTCCCCGAGTCGACCGGCGGCGCGGTGATCCCCGCCTCGTCCGGGCTGCCGCCCGCCGTCAGGAACCGGGCCCGGTCGGTCAACGTCCGCAGCAGGTCGGTGAGTTCGGCGCGGTTCCCGGCGGTCGCGTCGAACGACACGAACGCCGTCGCCTTCTGCGCCGGCTCGACGATCCCCGCCTGGTGCACGCCGTGGAAGGGCGCGGCCAGCGCTGTGCCCCGATCGGCGGCCACCAAACCCGTCCCGGCGATGGCCGCCGCCCCGGCCAGGAACCCCCGGCGTCCGACTTCGCCGCTCACGCTGTCCTCCGTACGTCCGTCAGGGCGGCCACGTCCGCCAGCCGCTCGACCAGCCCGCCGAGATCCGCGTCGACCTTCTCCCGCTGCGCGCGCGTCAGCTGGTCCAGCGGTTTCGTGCCGACGCCGTCCAGCGTGTGCTGGGCGCGGTCCATCCAGGCGTCCAGCTCCGCGAGCCCGGCGTCCCGCTTCACGAGCAGGGGCCGCAGGAAGCCGAGCAGCGCCCGCGTCCCGTCGAGGTTCGCGCGCACCGTCGCCAGATTGGTCCGGCTCCCGGCATCGGTCCGCCCCGTCAGCTCGAACTGCACGGCGTTCTCCAGGATCTCGTGCGCCCGCAGCCCCACGTCCGCCGGATCCATCCGCTCACCCGGCCAGTCCCGCCGGAGCGCGTGCACGGCGTCGGCGAGCGCGTCCGCCGGTCCGCGCAAGGTGCTCGCGGACTCGCCGTGCCACAGCCCCCGCTCGACGCGGTGGAAGCCCTCGGTCCGCCCGTTGATCGCCTCGTCCGCGTCGCCGAACGTGCCGTAGGCGGCGCCCATCCGCTCGTACACGAGATGCGCGGGAAGCCACGCGGCCCGCGCGGCGGCGAGGTCGCCCCGGTCGACGGCCGCCTTGAGCACGTCCGTCTTCTGCGCGAGTTCGGCCGTCCGCGCCCCGATCCACTTCTGGTACGCCAGCGTCGGCGGGATCAGCTCCTGCTGCGTCACCGGCAGCGCGGCGGGCCCGCTCTTCACCCGGCTCCCCGTGATCCGTACGGTCGGGCCGGTCACCGCGTCCGCGTCGTCCGGCAGGCACCTGAAGGCGTACGTCCCGTCGCCGAGCGTCACGCGCAGCGGGCGCCGGGTGCCCGGGCCGAGGCCCTCGACCTCGCCGTACACCGCGCCGGTACGGGCGTCCGTCAGGTACACCTCGGCGGCGACGCCGGAGGTGTTGTCCAGGTCGAAGACCTGCCGCCCGCCCTCGGGCCGGTCCCAGCCGCGCCCGCAGTCGCCGGAGGCGACCCGGACGGTGGTGTGCCGCAGGCCGTCGGCGCTCCCCGGCTGCCGGGCATGGGCTCCGCAGCCCGCGACGGCGACGAGCGCACCGCCCACGAGCAGGGTCTTTCTGAGCACGCCGGGACTCCAGAGGTTGTTCGGACGAGGCGGCGCGGACGATCGTAAGCAGCCCGCCGGAGCCGATCCGGCCCTCTGACCTGCTCCTGACCGAACCCTGGGACAGAATTCGCCCGGGGTTCACCCCGGGCGTGGCGGAGCCCGGGAGTCGTATCCAGCTCCCGGGCCCCTGGTGATGCCACCCAATTGCGCACGCCGATGGCGTTTAAGAGAAGGGATCAGTCGTCAGGCCGACGTGTTCTTCCTTTGAACTACCGCGCCATGAGACAGAGGCGCAGGCGAGATTCGAACTCGCATCCGACGGCGTTCGTCCCTTCTCGTTCGATCCGGCGATCGGTGGCGATGCTGAAGCTGGAGCGAGAGTCTGAGCTTGATCGCGGTTGCCTCTGCCATTTGGGCTACCCCGGCGCGTGGTGCCGGGGGAAGGACTCGAACCTTCACTGTCGCCGCGTTCTTCAGGCTGAACGTTTCAGTTTCAGCTTGCGCTCCTGCGAGGGCCGAGCGTTGTGCCGGCCGCGCCCGTAGCGCACCCCCGCGCTCGCACGCGGGGGAGATCTGGGGTGTGTCAGCTGAACAGGTAGCCGAACACCGCGTCCCCGACCCGCCGGTCGGTGACCTCCGCGCCGTTGGCCTCCTCGCGGGCGAACTTCACGGCCTGCTGGAGCTTCTCGACCCGATCGAGCAGCTCGTTGACCCGCCGGGCGGGCAGCGCGCCGGAGAACTTCACGGTCGTCCAGTAGCCGATCGGTACGTCCTCGTAGTACACCTCGACCTGCGCCGGGTGCTTCTCGGTCGCCTCGGCCTTGACGTGGTTGCGCGGCGTCTTCTTCGTGCGGATCGTGCGCACCGGGTCCGTCTTCCACCAGTCCGTGGACGGGTCCAGGGACCACGACTCGGCGGCGTCCAGCACGGGCAGCTTCTTCACGAACGTGTGCAGGTCGGTGAGCTGCTTCTCCAGGAAGAGCAGGTAGCTCACGGGTACGTCCGCGACGACCGTCCGCCCCTCCACCACGACGTCCGCGCGGGCCGCGCAGTTCGCCCAGTCCTTCGTCGCCGTCACGTCGAACAGCCGCGTCAGCGAACCGGCCATCTCCCGCAGGATGTCCTCCGCCTTGATCTGGACGCGCGTGGACTCGGGCGGCAGCTGCTCGCCCTCCTCGTCCTTCGGCTGGTACGTCCGCGAGATCCCCGCCAGCAGCGCCGGCTTCTGCACCTGGTGGTGCGCGGTCGTGATGTCCTGGAACGACTTGCTCTTGACGCCCTTTTCGACAGCGATGATCTGATTGAGCTTCGCCATGTGGCCCCCCTTCGAACAAGGAAGAACGTAGCGGACCCACGGCGGTCGGGTCTCCTGATTATCCGCCGGTGACCCGCACACCACGATGATCGTTACGGCGGCATGAGAACCCTGACCCGCCGCGCCCTCACCACCGTCCTCACCGGCGTCGCCGCCTTCGCCATCGCCGCCCCCGCCGCGCCCCGCGCCTCCGCCGACCCGGCCTTCGACCAGCGGATCCTGGAGCGCACGAACCACCACCGGGCCAGGCACGGCGTCCCCGCGCTCACCCTCGACCCCGAGATCACCCGCTGGGCCCAGGAGTGGGCCGACCACCTGGCGGGCATCGAGCGCCTGGAGCACCGCTCGCCCAACAAGTACGGCGAGAACCTCCACTACACATGGCGCTCGGACGGCGCCTCACCGGCCCCGGGCGACGTCGTCGACGGCTGGTACAACCAGGTCCACGCCTACACCGCGTACGGCCGCGAACCCGACATGACCGCCTTCAAGAACTGGGGCCTGTTCACCCAGCTCGTCTGGAAGTCCGCCACCCGCATCGGCGTCGGCACGGCGAAGACCACCAACGGCAAGACGTACGTCGTCGTGAACTTCGCCCCCCAGGGCAACGTCGCCGGCCGGTTCACGGCGAACGTACTGCCGCCCAAGTGACCTGCGGGTGGCGGTGACTTCCGTACGTCACCGCCACCCGTCCCGATGACACACTGACCCCATGTCCACACTCTTCACCCGCATCCTGCCCGGCGAACTCCCCGGCCGTTTCGTCTGGCAGGACGACGAAGCCGCCGCGTTCCTGAGCATCGCCCCCCTCACCCCCGGCCACACCCTCGTCGTCCCCCGCCAGGAGGTGGACCGCTGGACCGACACGGACGGCGAACTCCTCACCCACTGCGTCTCGGTGGCCCAGAAGATCGGCCAGGCCGCCCAACACGCCTGGAACGCCCCCCGAGCCGCCCTGATCATCGCCGGCTTCGAGGTCCCCCACCTACACATCCACGTCGCCCCGGTGTGGGAGATGGGCGACTTCGACTTCTCCAAGGCGGAAGTGGAGAAGGACGAGACGAAGTTGGACGAGGCGGCGGAGCGACTGCGGGGGGCCCTGCGGGAGTTGGGGCACGTTCAGGTCGACCTCAGCCGTCCGGAGACACGCACGCCGGGAGGGGGCCCGGCGGGGGAGGCGGGTCGGTGAGGGCGGCGGTGGCCTTTTCCGGGCCCAGGAAAGGGGCCAGGACGGAGAAGGTCAGGGCCGGGAGCAGGGCGGGCAGTTCGGCCGTCCGCCCGGCCGCGATGCGGCGGTGGATCGCGGAGTGGACCCCGCCGACCACGATGTCGATCAACTCCTCGACGGGGACGGGGAGTTCGACCTCGGGGAGGTCGGTGAAGAAGTCCCGGAAGCGGGTCAGCAGGGCCTCGCGCGCCGCCCACCCGGCGGGGCCGACCGCGTCGATCTCCACGATCGCCATGGCCGCGAACGCGGGTGCCCCGGCGAGGATGTCCAGCAGGGTGCCGAGCCCGGCGCGCACCCGGCCCGGCCAGTCGGGGGCCTGGGCGTGCGCGTCCTCCATGGCGGCGATGACCATGTCCGTGCCGTACCGGTGGGCGGCGAGGAAGGCGTCCTCCTTGCCCTTGAAGAGTTCGTAGAAGACGGGCCGGGTGACGCCCGCCGCCTGGCAGATGTCGCTGACCCGGGTGCCCGCGTACCCGGCCTGGGCGACCGTGCGGACGACACCGTCGAGGAGGCGGTCGCGCTGGTTGGCGGCGACCTCCTCCGCCGGGGCGCGGCGAGGCCCCCGCCGCAGCGAGCGCTGCGGGTCGCGTCCCGCGCGCGTGCCGGGCAGCACCAGCGCCGAAGGGCTCGTCGCCATTGCGGATCCTTCCCCCGGGAACTCACGCGCAGCCGGTCGCGCGAAGCGTCTTGACTTGAATACCCGTCAGGTTTACAACTCCCACAGGTTTTCTTCTTGTGTGGCCTCGCGGCCGGCCGACGCCGACAGCGTCACGCACCCGCAGGGCCACCGCCAAGTCTTCCCGTGTCTTCGACGTCACGTCAAAGACGTGTACCGGTCCAGGCGTTCCGGCACCTCCGGGAACGCCCTGCGCGGGTCGCCCCTGCACCTCCGCACCCAGGGACAGCGACCCGTCCTCGCACTCGTACGCACACCAGAGGACCCAGCATGCGCAGAAACACCGCCTTCGCCGCTCTCACCGCCCTCACGGCCCTGGCCCTCCTCCCGGCCACCTCCGCCTCGGGGGCCGGTGCCGTCCTCACCCACGGCAGCGCCGGCGGCGACGCCGTCTCGGTCGGGGACGTCCTCACCTCCTCCTTGGCGAGCGGAACCAAGGCCACCCTCGCCACCACCAGCAACGGCACCTCCGGCATCACCTGCACCGGATCGACGCTCTCGGCCACGGTGACGTCGAACCCCGCCGCCCCGGGCAGCGCCACCGAGTCCGCGACCGCCCAGACCTTCAGCGGCTGCACCAGCAACGTCTTCGGCGTCACGGCGGTGCAGAGCATCACCGTCGACGGCCTGCCGTACACCACCACGGCCTCCTCCGACGGCACCGTCAAGGTGACCCCGGCGGCGGGCGGCGCCATCCAGACGACCGTGGTGCTCTCCACCCTGCTGGGCGCGGTCACCTGCGTCTACCGGGCGCCCGGCCTCGCCGCGGTGAGCTCCAACACCGGCAACAGCCTGACCTTCACCAACCAGGCGTTCACCAAGTTCTCCGGCTCCTTCCTGTGCGCGGGCAGCGGCTACTTCAGCGCCGTCTACGCCCCCGTGGTCGACAGCAGCGTCGGCGGCGCCCCCGCCGTCTACACCAACTGACCGCCTCCGAGAGGACTCCCGTGAAACTGCTCCGACTCCGGGCGCTCATGGCGATCCTCGCGATCGTCTCCGCGATCGCCTTCGCCGGCTCCGCCCGGGCCGTCGTCGCCAACCCCTACGAGCGCGGCCCGGCCCCCACCGAGGCGAGCATCACCGCCGAGACCGGCCCGTTCGCCGTCGACTCGGCCGTCGTACCGCCGGGCAGCGGCCCGGGCTTCAACCAGGGCACCGTCTACTACCCCCGCGACACCAGCCAGGGCACCTTCGGCGCGGTCGTCATCATGCCGGGCTTCGTCTCCTCGCAGACGGAGATCGCCTGGTACGGACCCCGGCTCGCCTCCCAGGGCTTCGTGGTGATGACCGTCGACACCGTCCTCCTCTGGGACTTCCCGGCCGACCGCAGCAGACAGCAGCTCGCCGCGCTCACGTACCTGACGACCGCCAGCGCGGTGAAGAACCGGATCGACCCCCGCCGTACGGCCGTGATGGGCTGGTCGATGGGCGGCGGCGGCTCGCTGGAGAGCGCCGCGAGCACCCCGGCGCTCAAGGCGGCCATCCCCCTGGCGCCCTGGGACGTCGTGAACGTCTCCGACCGGATCACGGTCCCCACCCTGATCTTCGGCGCCGACGGTGACACCGTCGCCCCGGTCTCCTCGTTCGCCCTGCCCTTCTACAACGGGCTGACGAACACCCCCGAGAAGGCGTTCGTCGAGCTGAGAGGCGCCGACCACTTCACCTTCGCCCGCCCGCACACGACGATCGCCAAATACGGCATCGCCTGGCTCAAACGCTTCGTCGACGAGGACACCCGCTACACCCAGTTCCTCTGCCCCACCCCGAACGACCCCGCCACGGTCGCCTTCCTGACCACCTGCCCGATGTAGTCCCCTGCGGGCCGGGGTCAGACAGTCCCGAACAGTTCGCCGAACCGCCCCAGCAAACAGGTCGGCACCCTTGTAACGGGACGTCTCCCCGGCCCCCAGGACGACCGGCCCCCCGGGCCCCGGCACCTGCGAGGCGCCCCCGGTCGAACCCAGCGGCACCAGAACCGCGTCCGGCCCCGGCCGGTAACTCCGCGCCGGCGCTTCCCCCGAGGCCAGCGCCCTGATGTTCGCGGCGACCACGACCGCGTGCTCGGAGGCCGCCTTGGACCGCTTCGGCTCCGGTACGGCGGTGACGTCGCCGACGGCGAAGACGTTCGACGCGCCCGCCACCCGCAGGTGCCCGTCCACCTCCACACGCCCGTCGGAGCGCCGGGCGCCGGCGAGGGCGCCGCGCAGCATGCCGCTCAGCGGCGTCATGCCGTAGCAGCGGAACCACAGATCCGCGTCGATCCGCACCCCCGCCCCGGTGGCCACCGAGAACGGCTCGCGCACCCCCGGCGCCACCGACGGCAGACCCGTCAACGCGCTGCCCAGCTCCAGCCGTACCCCACGCTCGGCGAGCTGCTCGCGCAGCGCGGCGCGCAGCTGAGGCAGGTAGCGCCCGCCGAGCACGTCCCCGGCGGGGTCGACCACCACGACCTCGGTACGCGGCCACCGCTCGCCGATCTCCCCGGCCAGCTCCAGCCCCACGGGACCGGCCCCGAGCAGCAACACCCGGGACGCGGCGGCGAGTTCGGCCCGCGTGTCCGCGTGCCGCAGCAACGAGGCGGCACTGTCCTCGGTGTCGGGCTTCGCCGGGTACGGGTACGAGGAGCCGGTCGCCAGGACCACGTAGTCCGCGTCGATCCGCGTGCCGCCGGCCGTCGTGACGCCGCCCGTGTCCACCGCCACGGCACGGTCGCGCAGGTGCCGGCCCTTGGTGAACAGGCCGTCGTAGCCGAAGTAGATCCGGTGCGCCCAGTCCGCGTCGACGAGGGCGCGCAGCGCCGCCACCGCGTGGACGAAGGCGTCCTTCGGGTCGATCAGGACGACGTCGAAGTCCGGGTCCAGGTCGCGGGCGAGCGCCGCCCCGCCGTATCCGCCGCCGATGATCGCGACCGTGTTGCCCATGTGCAGCGCTCCTCGTGGTCACTTCGGCGGCAGGGGGCCGCCGACGTCCGGGAGCCTGGACACGCACCTAAGTAAAATGCAGTCTGTATGGCAATTAAGGGCCAGGAAAGTAAAGTGCACCGTGCGTCGCAGACCGGCCGAGCCACGGAGGACGCCCTGACCACCACCCCCACGGCCCGCCCCGGCGCCAGAGCCGCGAAACGCCGGGCCATCACCCAGGGCGCCCGCACCGTCTTCGGCCGGGAGGGCTACAGCCGCACCAGCATCGAGGCCATCGCCGCCGAGGCCGGGGTCTCCACCCGCACCATCTACAACCACTTCCAGGGCAAGGACCAGCTCTTCTCCGAGGTCCTGCACGACAGCGCGAGCCAGGTCGCCGACGCCTTCATCGCGACCGTGGACGAACAGCTCACCGGCACCGACGCCCGCGCCGACCTCCTCGCCCTCGGCCACGCCCTGGTCGGTCAACGCACCCGGTTCCCCGACCACTTCGCGATGATCCGCCAGATCAGAGCCGAGGCCCACCACTTCCCCCCGGCGGTCATCGACACCTGGCAGCAGGCGGGCCCCCACCGGGTCCACCAGGAAGTCACCCGCCGCCTCACCGCCCTCACCCGCACCGACGCCCCGGCCCACGCGACCGCCCACTTCATCGCCCTCGTCGACTCGGAGATCAGCCCGCCCCAGACCCCGGCCCAGATCGACGCGTGCGTCACCAGGGCCGTCGACGCGTTCCTGCACGGCTACCGGGGGACCGAGGGGAGCGCGGAATCCGGCGCGTCATGACCCGTACGCATGCTCGTGGGCGGGCCCGGCTGAGGTGCCGGGTCCGCCCTGGTGGCTCCTCGTGTCGTCAGCGTCGGGTCAGCAGGCCCGGACGGTAGGGGAGGAGGCCGTAGTCGACGCCGTCCGAGCTGGGGCTGCGGCCCTGGTAGAGGAGCTGCAGGTTGCAGGGGTCGACGGTCATGGTCTGGTCGGGGTTGGTGCGGAGCAGTTCGCCGTGGCTGATGTCGTTGGTCCAGGTGGCACCGCTGTTGGCCTTGCCGGCGAAGGGGTTGCTCTCGGTCGCGGCCTGGGGTGTCCAGGTGCCGCTCAGGCTGGTGGCCGTGAAGGAGCGGAAGTAGCGCCGCTCACTGGCGCCCCGGGCCTCGACGATCATGAGGTAGCGGTTCTGGCCCTGGAGTTTGTAGACCTGCGGTGCCTCGAACAGGTTCTTCACCGTGTCGCTCATGATCGTCGTGTACGACGAGCCGAAGTTGCCCGGGAAGTTCCCGATCGGCATGCTCGCCCGGTAGATCTTGCCGTTGTCGCCGGCGAAGAACAGGTACATGTTCTGGCTGTCACCGATGAGCGTCTGGTCGATGGGGCCTGTTCCGGAGCCGGAGATGCTTCCGGTGAACAGCGTCTGCTGGGCCGACCAGCCGTTGGGGTTGGTGGGGTTGGTCGACGTCCGGTAGGAGAACGCGGTCCCGCCCCACTGGTAGGTGAGCACCCAGATGTTCTTCGGCGCGAAGTAGAAGAGCGTGGGCGCGACGGTGGAGTTCGACATGGCGTTCTGGCTGGCCGAGCCCATCTCCGACCAGTTGCCGAACAGGCCGAAGTTCATCGAACCCCAGCGTGTCCCGGTGTCGTGGGTCGTCGCGTAGACGAGCTGCCTGCCGTTGTAGGGGGCGACCGTGAAGTCCTTGAGCGAGACCCAGCCCGCCTTGGGCTGGGCGAGTGCTCCTGTCGACGACCAGCTGTAGGTCGACGGAAGGTCACACGCTCTGGGGGCGGCGGTCGCCGTGTCGGCGGCGTTGGCGCCGAGGGCGCCGGCCGCGAGCAGCAGGGGCGCGAGGAAGGTGGACAGACGTCGTAACCGCATCAGGGGGCCTCCTTGGGGATGTGGGGGAGGTGACGCCGGAGAACTGCGGAGCGGTCGTACACGGAACCGGGAAGCCTCGAAACATTCGAAGAGTTTCCCGAACCTTGACGCCACAAGGTAGGAATGCGAAACCTCGTGGTCAAGGTCTCGCGCCGATCTGTCCACAAAGAATTCCCGGATCCGACAGGTCGAACGCTTCGAAAGTTGCGAAGAGGGAACTGAAACTTTCTCTGCCGGGAGTGTTGACGACTCACCGTCAATCCTTCAATCATCCTTCTCTGAGCGGCCGACTCCGGTTCGAGATACCGAACCATGCCGGTCCCCTGAGCACAGAGCCGCACAGCAGATCCGCGCACACAAGCCCCTCCGGTCATCCCGTGACGTCCCCCAGGAGGCACAGCCATGCGCTCGTACACCCCACCCGTATCCGCAGTCCGCCGCGGGATCCGCGGCTCGCTGCTGACGCTGGCCGTCGGCGCCCTCGGCGTGTTACCCGCGCTGGCGGTGGCGCCACCCGCGCACGCCGCCGAGACCACGCTCGGCGCCGCCGCCCAGCAGAGCGGCCGTTACTTCGGCACCGCCATCGCCTCGGGCCGCCTGGGCGACTCGGCGTACACCTCGATCGCGGCCCGCGAGTTCAACTCGGTGACGGCCGAGAACGAGATGAAGATCGACGCCACCGAACCGCAGCGCGGCCAGTTCAACTTCACCGCCGGCGACCGCGTCTACAACTGGGCCGTCCAGAACGGCAAACAGGTCCGCGGCCACACCCTGGCCTGGCACTCCCAGCAGCCCGGCTGGATGCAGAGCCTCAGCGGCAGCACCCTGCGCCAGGCGATGATCAACCACATCAACGGCGTGATGGCCCACTACAAGGGCAAGATCGCCCAGTGGGACGTCGTCAACGAGGCGTACGCCGACGGCAATTCGGGAGGCCGGCGCGACTCCAACCTCCAGCGCACCGGCAACGACTGGATCGAGGTCGCCTTCCGTACCGCGCGCGCCGCCGACCCGGCCGCCAAGCTCTGCTACAACGACTACAACACCGACAACTGGACCTGGGCCAAGACGCAGGGCGTCTACAACATGGTCAAGGACTTCAAGCAGCGCGGCGTGCCGATCGACTGCGTCGGCTTCCAGTCCCACTTCAACAACGAGAGCGCCTACAACAGCAACTTCCGTACCACGCTCCAGAGTTTCGCCGCCCTCGGCGTCGACGTGGCCATCACCGAGCTGGACATCCAGGGCGCCTCGGCCACGACCTACGCCAACGTGACCAACGACTGCCTGGCCGTCCCGCGCTGCCTCGGCATCACGGTCTGGGGCGTCCGCGACACCGACTCGTGGCGAGCCGAGCAGACACCGCTGCTGTTCAACGGCAACGGCAGCAAGAAACCCGCCTACACCTCCGTCCTCAACGCCCTCAACGGCGGCACGACCACACCCCCCACGGGCGGCGGCACCATCAAGGGGACCAGCTCGGGCCGCTGCCTGGACGTACCCGGCGCCAGCACCACCGACGGCACCCAGCTCCAGCTGTGGGACTGCCACACCAACGCCAACCAGCAGTGGACGGCCACCGCCGCCGGTGAACTCACGGTGTACGGCAACAAGTGCCTGGACGCCGCGGGCACCGGCACCGGCACCAAGGTCCAGATCTACGGCTGCTGGGGCGGCGACAACCAGAAGTGGCGCCTCAACTCCGACGGCACCATCACCGGCGTCCAGTCCGGCCTGTGCCTCGACACCGCCGCGGGCGGCACCGCCAACGGCACCCTGATCCAGCTCAACTCCTGCCCCGCCGCCCAGCGCTGGACCCGGACCTGACGGAGGGACGGACGATGACCGCGTACGACACCCTCCCGGCCCGGCGGCGCCGGCGGTCCCGGTTCGCCGCCCTGGCGACGGCGACCCTCGCGGCCGGACTGCTCACCGCCCTGAACCCGGCGCCCGCCGAGGCGGCGACGGTGGACACCAACGCCTGGTACGCCCTGGTCAACCGGGGCAGCGGCAAGGCGCTGGACGTCTCCGGCGCCTCCACCGCCGACGGCGCGCGGATCCAGCAGTGGACGCGCAATGACGCGGCCAACCAGCAGTGGCAGTTCGTGGACTCGGGCGGCGGCTTCTACCGCCTCAAGGCCCGGCACTCGGACAAGGTCCTCGACGTGGCCAGCGCCTCGACCGCGGACGGCGCCGCGATCCAGCAGTGGTCCGACCACGGCGGCACCAACCAGCAGTTCCGGCTGGCCGACTCCGACGGAGGCCACGTCCGGCTGATCGGGCGCGGCAGCGGCAAGGCGGTGGAGGTGCAGGGCGCCTCCACGTCCGACGGCGGCAGTGTCGTCCAGTACGCGGACCAGGGTGGCGCGGGCCAGCAGTGGCAGATGGTCAAGCTGTCGTCCGGCGGCGGGAACGGCGCGTGCGGCAGTGCGCCGACGCTGGCCAGCGGCACGCACACCATCCAGAGCGGCGGCAAGAGCCGCAGCTTCATCCTCCGGGTCCCCGCCAACTACGACAACAACCACCGCTACCGGCTGGTCTTCGCCTTCCACTGGCGGGGCGGCACCGCGAACGACGTCGCCTCGGGCGGCAGCAGCGGGACCACCTGGTCCTACTACGGCCAGCAGGAACAGTCGAACAACTCCGCCATCCTGGTCGCCCCGCAGGGCCTCGGCAACGGCTGGGCCAACTCGGGCGGTGAGGACAGCGTCTTCGTCGACGACATGATCCGGCGCATCGAGGGCGGCCTCTGCGTGAACCCGGCCCAGCGCTTCGCCACCGGATTCAGCTGGGGCGGCGGCATGAGCTACGCGCTCGCGTGCGGCCGGGCGAACGCCTTCCGGGCCGTCGCGGTCATCTCCGGCGCCGAGATCAGCGGCTGCGACGGCGGCTCCCAGCCGGTCGCCTACTTCGGCCTCCACGGCGTCAGCGACTCCGTCCTGGGCATCAGTCAGGGGCGCTCGCTGCGCGACCGGTTCGTCCGCAACAACGGCTGCTCCGCCCAGAACCCGCGCGAGCCCGGGGCTGGCAGCCGTACCCACGTCACCACCGCCTACTCCGGCTGCCGCGCCGGATACCCGGTCCAGTGGGCCGCGTTCGACGGAGGCCACGCACCCGCCCCCGTGGACGGCTCCGGCGGCGACAACGGCGCCACCACGTGGACCAAGGGAGAGATCTGGAGGTTCTTCGCACAGTTCTGACGGCCGCACTGTGCCCTGAGGGGAGCCGGGACCGTACCGGCTCCCCTCAGGCGTGTTCAACGCCCCCTGCCGGAAAGGGACTTGGCTGATTCGGACCGTCATTCAGTGATGGACATGACAGCCTGATGATCCCTTCCCACAGGAGACAGAAGACACCCATGAACCGGACAGGGCCGTACGCCCGACATGCCCGTCTCACCACCGCCGGCATCACCGCCGCGCTGCTGGCCACCGGGCTCTCCCCGGCCGCTGGCGCGGCCGACCGGCCGACCCGCGCCACCGTCCTCGCCGACCACGCCGAAGCGCTGGGACTCACCGCCGCGCAGGCCGCCTCCGTACGCGACGTCATCGTGGACCGGGACGGCTCCCGGCACGTCCGGTACGACCGTACCTACCGCGGACTGCCCGTCCTGGGCGGCGACTTCGTCGTCCACCTCGCCCCCGACGGCACGTACCGCGGCGCGGACCGGGCCACGGACGCGGCGATAGCCCTGCCCGGGACGGCCCCGGAGATACCGGCCTCCGAAGCGGCCGACGCCGCCGCCGGCACCCTGCGCGCGGACACGCTCCAGCAGGTGAAGGCCGAGCCCCGGCTCGTCGTCGACGCCCTGCACGGCGCCCCGCGCCTCGCCTGGCGCACGGACGTCACCGCCCTGGACCCGCGCGGCAACCCCGTCGCCCGCACCGTCCTGACCGACGCCCGCACCGGCGCCCGCCTCGACACCTGGGACACCCTGGAGACCGCCACCGGCGACGGCCGGTCCCTGTACAGCGGCACGGTCACGCTGGAGACGACCCCCGCCGGGGCCGCCCACCAGCTCAAGGACCCCACCCGCGGCGACACCTACACCGGCGACGCCGCCGACAGGACCGACACGTGCACCACCGGCGCCTGCGTCCCGGTGCCCCCGCTCACGGACGACGACAACCACTGGGGCACCGGCACGACCGCCGACCGCTCGACCGCCGCCGTCGACGCCCAGTACGGCAGCGCCATGACCTGGGACTACTACCGGGACGTCCACGGCCGCAACGGCATCGCCGACGACGGCAAGGGCTCACACAACCGCGTCCACTACGGCACCAAGCTCGCCAACGCCTTCTGGAACGACAACTGCTTCTGCATGACCTACGGCGACGGCGACGGCACCAACTTCGGGCCGATGGCCTCCCTGGACGTGGCCGCCCACGAGATGTCGCACGGCGTGACGTCGCGAACGGCCCGGCTCGTCTACACGGGCGAGTCCGGCGCCCTCAACGAGGCGACGTCCGACATCTTCGCCGCGCTCGTCGAGTTCCACGCCGACAACCCGCAGGACCCCGGCGACTACCTCATCGGCGAGAAGGTCGTCCGCCCCGGCCTCAAACGCGACGCCCTGCGCTACATGGACCGGCCGAGCAGGGACGGCGGCTCCGCCGACCAGTGGAGCAGTACGGTCGCCCGCCTCGGCGTCCACTACTCCTCCGGCGTCGCCAACCACTTCGCCTACCTCCTCGCCGAGGGCAGCGGAGCCAGGACGCTCAACGGGGTCGCCTACGACTCCCCGACGGCCGACGGCTCCACGATCACCGGCATCGGCCGCGCCAAGCTCGGCGCGATCTGGTACCGCGCCCTGACCGTCTACATGACGTCCACGACGAACTACGCCGGAGCCCGGACGGCCACCCTGAACGCGGCCCGGGACCTCTACGGCACGGGCAGCACCGAGTACGGCACGGTCGCGGCGGCCTGGAGCGCCGTCAACGTGAACTGACCCGCGTCGCCTCCGGCCGGGCGGATCAGCGCAGACCGGCGAAGAGATCGTCCTCGGGCGTGGCCGTGCCGGTGGTGTCCCGGACCCGTACGAAGGTCTCCAGGCCCATCAGCTCGCCGAACCGCTCCTTGCCCATCCTGAGGAAGAAGATGTTCTCGCCCTGACTGGCATGGGCGGCCAGCGCGTCGAACTTCTGGCCGCTGAACCCGGTCGTGTCCACCCACGTGGTGATCTCGTCGTCGGGGAGGCCGATCTCGGCCAGTGCGGCGGCCTCGGCGGGGTCCGGCTCCGGGACGTCGTCCCCGAACTCGCGCATCACCTCGCCGAACCGTCGCATCATCGAGCGGGGCGCCGTGGTCCAGTACACCTTCGGCGTCAGCTCGGTCAGCTCCAGCGCCGCCATCGTGATGCGGTGGGCCTGGATGTGGTCGGGGTGACCGTAGAAGCCGTTCTCGTCGTAGGTGACGACCACATCGGGCTGGTAGCGCAGCATGAGTTCCGCGAGCCGGGCCGCGCCCTCCTGCACGGGGGTCCGCCAGAAGGAATCGGGGGCGTCGTTGCTCGGCCAGCCCATCATTCCGGAGTCGGCGTAGTCCAGCGTCTCCAGATCGCTGACCTTCAGGACGCCACAGCTGGCCTCCAGTTCCCGGCGGCGCATCGCGGCGACCGCCGCCGGATCGTGCCCGGGCTCGCCGGGCTTGACGCCTCCTGGTCCGTCACCGCAGCTGCCGTCGGTACAGGTCACGAGGACCGTGCGGATGCCTTCCGCCGCGTACCGCGCGAGGACCCCTCCGGTGCTGGTGGCCTCGTCGTCGGGGTGGGCGTGTACTGCCATGAGCGTCAAGGGCCGGTCAGCCATGGGAACAGTCCTCCTGTGGACATGCGTCGTGATCCGAGTGTGCGGAGGAGTGCCCGTGCGGCGCCTCCTCATTGACGCAACCACGCCGACCGGACCACCTGTTCCCTCAAGAACTCTCTTCGCCGAGGCGGGCGGCTGCCCACGGCAGGAGTTCCTTGGCCACCGCGAGGCTGAACGGTCTGACCAGTGAACGGAGTTCGGCACAGGCGGCGGGACCGAGCGTGAGGTAGGGGAGCGCGGCCAGCGTGTCGGTGGTGTGCTCGATCTCCGCCCTGCGCCGCGTACCGTCCTCGGTCAGGGCCAGGCGAGGTCCCTCGTCGAGCCAGCCACGTTCACGCAGGTCCTGTACGGCCTGTTCCCACTGCTCCGGCGTCCAGGCCCGCGAGTCGCGCAGCACCCCTGCGTCGATGTCGCCGGTGGCGGCGTGCGTGACGAGGGCTTCGAGCCCGCTCAGTCCGGCGGTCAGCAGTGCCGCCACGTGGCCGTCGCCACGGAACTCCCGCAGCAGGGTCTGTGCGTGCCAGAGCACGAGGTGGGGTGCGTCCGGCCACGGCAGCGCGGCATGCGCGGCGAAGAGGGGGCGGCCGTGTGGATGACGCACGGTCACTTCGGCTGCCGTACGGGCCAGTTCCGCCGCGCGGGCCAGCTCCGGTGAGGAGACGTCCCCGCCGAGGACGCGGCGGAGCGTGGCGTCGATCCCGGTGAGCCGGGCGGCGGTGAACTGCTGCGGCGTGGCGGCTTCCCACGCCGCGGGTATGGCTCGGCGCACCAGTTGGGGGTTGAAGTTGTAGAAGGTGGCGATGACCAGATCCGCCGGAGCGGCGCCGAGCGCGGCGGAACGGGACGCGAAGTATCCCGTCCTGGCGTCCACGCCCAACTCGGCGTACTGGCCCGCGCATTCGGGCGAGAAGTAGACGGCCCCGTGGTAGGGCTCCAGAGTTCTCCAGGTCTGGCGCGCGAGGGCCAGGCTGTCGCCGTCCGTGTTCTGCGTCATGAGGGATTCGCCGTCCTGTGGCGGATGAAGGGGTGCTGTTCGTCGAACACACGACGGCGCGTGGGGCACACCCGGTCGTACCGCCTGGTCGGTACGTTATCGGAAGGCTGCTCCGGCGGCTACGGCCCTGAAGCGCCAGGTCTCCCGGTGCTCGCTCAGAACAGTTCCAGGTCCTCGCCGTTGGTGTCCGCGACGACCGGCCGGAACTGGGCAGGGAGGCCGTCCAGCCGGTCAGGACCGGCCGCGGCGGCCACGGCAGGGGCCGTCTCGGCCAGCCAGGCACGAAACCGCTCGGCGGCTTCGCGGTAGGGGACTCGCGCCAGGACACGGTGCTCGCCGGACGGGCAGAAGTCGACGGCGACAGTGAGCAGGCAGGAACGGGGCGCGTTCTGACTGCCCGTCCAGGACACGCGCAGGACACCACAGGGCTTGCGCCCGCCGGAGGCTCGGTGGGTCGGGCGCAGCGACCGGCAGGCTATGTGGGCGGTCCACGCAGCGAGGTGCGGCAGGGGCAGTGTGGTGCGTGCCCGGCAGCCGGGGCAGCGGTGCCAGTGGCGGAGCCAGTCGTCGGCGTCGGTGTGGAAGAGGCGTGTGTAGCGGCTCGCCACGCGGATGTCGTTGCTGTACAGGTGGTCGGGGCGTTCCTGCGTGTTGCAGGACTGGCAGACGGGGGCGCGGACGTAGCCGTGTTCGTGGCAGTGGTCGAGGACGGTGGCGGGCGCGGTGCGGCAGACGGCGCACGCCCACCGGGCCACTTTGCGGGAGGTACCGGGCTTTCTGCTGAGCACCGAGTACAGCTGGCCTTCCAGCTCTTTGCCGTACGGCAGCAGTGAGGGGGTGGGGCCCTCGGGGTTCGCCGTCCGCCGGGGGTGGGAGGGCGGCTGGGTGACGGCTGTGCTTGCCTGGCGGGGGTGGGAGGACGGCTGGGTGATGGTTGCGCTTGTCTGGTGGGTCCGCGCGGCTCGCACCCACCGCGTCTCGGCGTGCTCGGTCGCGTCCAGCAGTCTGACCACCGCGCGCGGCAGCCACCACGTGCGCTGAGTCCCGTCGCGGGTCTGCTCCACGAGCAGCTGTCGCCAGTCGATCCCCGCCAGGTGGTTCGGCCGGCCGACGTCATGTCGCGGGCCCGCCTCCCGCAGTTCCCCGGCGATGCGCAGGCGCCAACGCAGCGGCGCTCCCTCGCCGCGCTCCTGCTCCGGCACCCCACGAAACGGACCGATGCGGACCAGGTCCCGCCGATCCATCCCCACCCCGTTCAGCTCCGCGGCAGCCCGGCGCACCTCGGCCTCCCGAACGCTCCACTCACCGGCGCTCGTCCCCACCGTCGCCACCACCTGGCCGCCGAGCAGGACGTAACCCACCCGGGCACAGGCAGGAGAGCGGCTGAACGCCCCAGAAGCCGTCGGCACGGGACCTGCGGCCGTCAACCGGACCCACAGAGTGTCCGCGTCGGCCAGGGGGATCAGGCCGTCCGCGCGACCGGACACGGCACGCTCTGACATACCGCCAGGCTAATGGCCCGCAACGCGGCAACGGATTGACTCCTCCATGCCTGAGCATCCGGTTCGCCACCTTCGCCCGCCCCGCAACATTTCCATGCTCATCGAACTGCTGGAGTCCCGGACGCTCGGCGGGAGACGATCGTGAGGACCGCTTTACAGCGAAACGAGGGGGAACCACCATGCGATTCATCAAAGGCGCCGCACTCGCAGTAGCGTCCCTTGCACTCACCACAGGCACCCTCGCCGGCCCCGCCTGGTCCGCACCGGCGGCCTCCAACGACAACTCGCGGGCGAGTGTGGACGGCGTGGACGGTGTCCCGGCACGGGGCGACGGCGGCGACTGCGCCTTCGGACGCCTCTGCCTCTACACCGAGCCGAACTTCAAGGGCACCCGCTTCGACCTCTACGTCTGCAACGACTACCGGCTGGTCCAGTGGAACGGCGCGGGGTCGGCCTGGAACGCCCAGACGGTAGGTACGGCCGCCTCGTTCAAGAACCGGCAGTTCACCGTCCTGTACACCATCCCCGGCCGCGAGGTGAACGGCACGATCCACGGGCTCTCCAGCTACAACTTCGCGCCGGTCTGGTACGCGTTCAACTGCTGACCCCGGTGCCGGCGGACGGTGTCCTCCCCAGGACAACAGCAGGCCACCGTCCGCCCCTGGCCCAGGGGCGCTTCGAGTACCGCGAACTCCTGGCCACCCCGGAGGACCACAGGATTGATCGGCGCCGCCCGGTCCGGAGAACAAAGCCGCTGAAGTCGCGAAAATCATTCATTGAGTGGATTCTGAGATCCGTATGAGGACGTCCATCGTCACGGTCGTCCTCCGGGTTCTTTTCCCCTTTCCGACTGAGTTCTCGTGACTGATGGGAGTCGTCGAATGCTGGGCAACTCGTTCGCGAACCGCACCTCGCCCTTCGACGCGAAGCGGGGAAGGAGGCGCCCTGCTGCCGCGGCCGCCGTCGTGACTGTGCTCGCCGTCGGTATGGCGATATCGGCGGCGGCTGTCCCCCGTGCCAAGGGCGGGGGAGAGGAGGGCAAGACGCTGGACCAGCTCTACGCCGCGGCGAAGGCCGAGGGCGGGAAGCTCGTCGTCTACGCCGGCGGGGACTGGGCGAACCAGCAGGACGCGACCAAGCAGGCGTTCGAGAAGAAGTTTCCCGACGTCAAGATGACGATGGTCGTCGACTACAGCAAGTACCAGGACGCCCGCGTCGACAACCAGCTCGCCACCGACACCCTCGTCCCCGACGTCGTCCAGCTCCAGACGCTCCAGGACTTCCCGCGCTGGAAGGAGCAGGGCGCGCTGATGGAGTACAAGCCGGCGGGGTTCGGCAAGGTCTACGACGCGTTCAAGGACAAGAACGGGGCGTGGGTCGCCACGGGGGTGCTCGCTTTCGGGGCCGCGTACAACAAGGGCCTGGTCGGGGCGGACGTACCGAAGAGCGTGAAGGACTTCGCGGAGGCGAAGTGGAAGGGGAAGATCGCGTCGGCGTACCCGAACGACGACGACGCGACGCTGTACCTCTACAGCCTGTACGTGAAGAAGTTCGGGTGGGACTGGCTGGCCGGGATGGCGAAGAACACCGAGTTCCTGCGGGGTTCCGACTCGGCCGGGAACCAGATGGCGGCGGGCAAGAAGGCGATCGGCCTCGGTGGCTGGGTCACTCCTGACGCGGGCAAGGACCCCAAGGCCAAGACGGTCGGCATGCTGCCGCGCACCGAGGACCCCTTCGTGGCGTGGGGCCAGCGTGAGGCGATCCTCAAGAAGGCCAGGCACCCTGCCGCCGCGAAGCTCTTCCTCAACTGGCAGTTGTCGAAGGAGGCGCAGGAGGGAGGCTGGTCGGTGAGGACCGACGTCGCCCCGCCGAGCGGACTGAAGCAGGTGTGGGAGTACAAGAACGCGAACGTGGACGGGTTCCCGAAGTTCATGGGGGACCGTGCGGCGGCCGAGCGGCTGCGTCAGCAGATGACGGTGTACATCGGCGAGGTCAAGGGCAATCCCACGCCGGGTTACCTGGGCACGCATCCCGGCAAGTGACGGCGGCGCCCGACAGAACGACCGAGCAGTCGTGCTGCGCCGCCTCCGGGATCAGCGCCGTCGCCCCCACGTACACCCCCCGGGGGGGGGCCCCCCCGCCCGGGGGGGGGGGGGGGGGGGGGGGGGGGGGGGGGGGGGGGCCCGGGCGGGGGGGGCCCCGGGGGGGGGGGGGCGGGGCCGG